>DASVKG010000044.1:0-18526 GCA_036385495.1 Anaerolineales bacterium
TCCTGTTTCGCCCTCAAGCATTTGTTCGACATTGGGGAACTGAAAGGTACCGTCCGCTATTATGGCTGTCCCGCCGAGGAAGGCGGAGCCGCCAAAGCCTTCATGGCAAAAGCCGGGCTCTTCGATGATGTTGATATCTGCCTCACCTGGCATCCGGATTCGTTCAATGCCACGGTCTGGGCCAACTGCCTCGCTAATTATCGCGTCGGGTTTAAATTCCACGGCAAACCTGCCCACGCCGCCGCCGATCCTTACAATGGGCGCAGCGCCCTCGATGCGGTGGAGTTGATGAACGTAGGCGTCAACTACCTGCGCGAACATATGATCCCCGGTGCGCGCGTTCATTATGTGATCACCGATGGCGGCGGACCCGCGCCGAACGTTGTCCCTGCCGAAGCAGCTTCGTTATACAGCGTGCGCGCCCCGCGCACAGATCAATTGAATCCGTTGTTCGAACGCGTCCAGGATATTGCCCGCGGCGCAGCGCTGATGACCGGCACCAAGTTCGAGATCGACCTGCAGTCCGGGATGTCTAACCTGCTGCTAAACGAGACGATTAATCATGTGATGCAAAAGTATTTGGAAGAGGTTGGCGCGCCTAAATTCACCCCGCAGGATTTCACCTTTGCGGCTGAGATCTCCAAAACCATTCCCTCCGATAGTCTCGAAGAGTCCGCGGTCTCCTACGGTCTGGATGCCGCTGCGGTGGCCGACCTGAAGGATAAGTTGCTGCACGAAAGCGTGCTCCCGCCTTACCGGTCCGAGATCGTGCAGCCCGGGTCCACCGATGTGGGCGATGTCTCTTGGGCGGTTCCCACCGGGCAGGTCGTCACCGCCTGCATGGCGCTCGGTACGCCCGGTCACTCCTGGCAGATAGTTGCTCAGGGACGAATGGGCATCGGCCATAAAGGTATGATATTCGCTGCCAAGGTTATGGCGCTCACCGCACTGGAATTCATGTACAGCCCTGAATTGATCCGCCAGGCGCAGGCAGAATTCAAAAAACGCCGCCTCGCTTCGAAATACGTCTCCCCCATCCCCGACGGCTTGAAGCCGCCCTTGAATATCTGACCGCTGAGCGCAACCCCACAAATCCCTGAGGGAGCGGGCTCCGGTCGGTTGGGATGTTTCTTCAAAATTTGTTCGCAAAAAAGGAGTAGCAGCTATGGGTGATAGTGGAAAAAAAGATAAAGGCAAAAAAGAACAAAAGAAAAAACCTGAGCATAATTTGAAGGAAAAACGTAAGCTGAAGAACGAAAAGAAGCAGAAGGGTAAATTCATGCCCGTTTAATGCACGCTGCGCGGCGCCCATTACTAGAGGCGTTCAATTTTTTAGTGGGGTGGGTTATCCCGAGCTCTTACCTTGCTGAACTTACCCCAAGGGTGCGCAGGGAGTTCGCCTCCAGGGGTTTATCCGCCCACCCACAAGGGCGATCAGGTACACCGTTTCTCAGAAACCATGCTCCACCGGGCATGGTCTGTGGTGCATATAAGACCAAATTCTAGGAGGTGCCCATGAAAAAGTATCTGGTTAACCCTGGTGATCAGGTAAACCTTTCCAACTGGGACCCGAACGATACGGGCGATTTTAAAGGTGGGAAGGATGAGGGATTGGCTGAGATTGCAAAATTTGACAAACAGCTGTCACAGTTGCAGGAACTCCTGTACGCGGAGCACAAGCATAAGGTGCTCATCGTACTCCAGGCGTTGGATACCGGTGGAAAGGACGGCACGATCAAGCACGTATTTGACGGGGTTAACCCTCAGGGCGTGCGCGTGGCGAAATTCGATGTTCCGACCCCGGAGGAACTGGATCACGATTACCTTTGGCGCATCCATAATGTGATCCCGGGCAAAGGCGAAATGGTGATTTTCAATCGCAGTCATTATGAGGATGTGCTGGTGGTGCGCGTCCATAATCTTGTTCCTCCTAAGGAATGGAAAAAGCGCTTTGATCAAATAAATCAGTTCGAGCGCTTCCTGGTGGATAACGGCACAACCATCCTGAAATTCTATCTGCATATTGACCGGGACGAACAGAAGACACGCTTGCAGGCCCGCATCGATGATCCCACCAAGCATTGGAAGTTCCGCCTGGGAGATCTGGCAGAGCGTAAATTATGGTCAGATTACATGCTCGCTTACGAGGATGTATTGACCAGGACCAGTACCGCTTATGCTCCGTGGTTCATTGTGCCGTCCAACCGAAAATGGTACCGCGATCTCGTCATCTCATCCGTGCTTGTGGATGCACTTGCGAGCTTGGCAATGAAATTCCCTGAACCCGCGGAAAAACTGGATGGCCTTGTGGTCGAGTAACAGTGAATGGAGATTTAGGGAGAATGGTTTTAAATTATCAATCGGATTGGGTTTTGTTCGCGTGGCAGAATGATTGTCTGGAGAAATCTAGTGGATGCTTATTCCAAAACTTATGAGATTCGCTGGTCAGACATTGATGCCAACGGCCATGTAAATTATGCCGCTTACATTGATGCCGCTGGCGACTTGCGCTACCATTTCTTTACCGCCCACGGGTTTCCGCCTGAGCATTTTGAGCAGCTCGGGGTCGGGCCGATTTATACAGCCCTCCATGCCAGCTTCCTTCGGGAAGTGCGTATGGGCGAATCGGTCACCATCACCTACGCCCTTGCAGGTCTTTCCCCACAGGGGGCGCGCTGGAAAGTCCATCATGACGTGCTCAAATCCAATGGGAAGAAAGCGGTCAGCATCGACCTCGAAGGTGCGATCCTTGACTTATCCACCCGCAGGCCCGCCCTGCCGACTCCCGAATTAATGCAGATTTTCAATTTGATCCCCCGTACAAAAGACTATGAGGATTTGTCGGATACCCGTTGGAAAAGATGAGCTAATTTCATTCGAGGAGCTGCGCATTGAAAAAAACCTTCCCTGTCATCCTTGCTTTTGCGATCGTTTTTTTGTTTTTAATTCAAGCGGCTGGCACATTGGTTGAGTCCATTTATATTCTGGATTTAATGAACTCGAATCTGGATGCTAAAGTGCTGGGAGTGTTGTTTTTCTTTACGCCCGTCTTGCTGATCCCGTTTTTTAAGAAATTTTCGCCTCAACTGGTTTGGATTACATTTGCAGTGTTGCTCCTCTCCCGTGGGTTGCTTCCCTGGCTCGACACTTCGAACCGGGTGCTGGCTTCCGGGTTCGGAACCGGTGCGGCATTAACCTTGTTCTTCCTCCTGCTGGTTGCCAGACCCAGGGGGGAAGCGCACGCTCAGTCCGGCCTTTGGGGTGCAGCCGGGCTTGCGCTGGCTGTGAGCCTGTCAGTACTGCTGCGCACGTTGGATTACGGCATTGATTATTCCCTCACCGCTCCCGGCGGATGGGCCGGATGGGCTTTTGGTCTTTCCCTGGGCTGGATGTTGGCGCACCTGGATCAGGGGAGGGAACTGGTATCAGCAAAGAAATCGGGTGGCATAACGTCTGCCATCATCGGTTTTTTCCTCATCCTCACCTTGGTCTGGTTTGCCTTTTCAGCACCGGCTGTGATCGCCCGCTGGACCGAAGGCAGCTACACTTTGATCGTGATCAGCATCAGCCTGCTCGCCGTCGGTTGGGTTTTTCTCTCCCTTCTTCGTCCGCAGTGGCTCGAACGGATCGGCCCGCGCCTCCTGTTGTTTTGGAATTTGGCCTTCACCCTCTGCCTGACCGGCACCATCCTGGCTCATGGCGTTCCTTTCCCGCCCGCGCCCGATTCCGCTGCCGTGGTGGTGGCTGCTCCCGGCTTGTGGCAGGGAGTTCTGCTGGTACTCATGCTGTTGCTTTTCCCGGTGATCTTTCTCGATCTGCGCATATTCCTCGATCAGGTACAGCAGGCTGCTCCAGCTCCCCGTGACCTGGTCCCGGGCATCCTGTTGGGAGGCCTTGTGCTGATACTGCTCATTTTCTCCAACATATTCACCAATGTATGGGGTTACGTCAAACCGGTCAGCCTGTTTTTTCGCGGTAAGTATTGGCTTTCTTATCTTTTGCCGGCAGGGATCATCACCCTTCTTCTCTGGCGCGTCAAAAGGGTCGAAATGGGTTCCGGGGACGAATCCGGTTCGAGGTTCCATTGGGCCTGGGCCTTCCTGTTGGGTGTGATTTTCCTGGGCACGATGGTTCGCCTCCTCCCGGCAAAACGTCTCCAGGCTGACGCGGTAGGTAAAACCTCCCTCGTTGTCATGACCTTCAACATCCAGGAGGCTAATGACGGTTCAGCTCAGAAATCTTATGACCGCCAGCTCGCCCTCATTCGCAGCGTTTCACCTGACATTCTCTCCTTGCAGGAGACCGATTCAACCCGCATCTCCCTTAACAACAATGATTATGTCCGCTATTACGCGGAAAACCTTGGTTACTATTCCTATTATGGGCCAACCACGGTTACCGGTACTTTTGGTACGTCCATCCTGTCAAAGTACCCCCTGTTGAACACGCGTACTTCCTTTACTTATAGCGACAAGGATGAGATCGGCACTGCCGAAGCTGAGGTCGCAGTGGGTGGGCTCCGCTTCACCATTTACGATGTCCATCCTGATGGCTCGGATACAGCCATGCTGGTCTTCGCCCGGACCCTCCTGGAACGCTCGCAGGACAATCCCAATGTGATTGCGCTGGGCGATTATAACTTGCGGGATTATGAAGCCGCCTATCAACTGATCAATAGTGTCTACAACAATGCTTGGACAAGTGTCTATCCTTCCAAGATCAGTACGAGCGGCGTTGATATGTCTGGGGATAACCGTATAGACCATATCTTCATCTCCAGGACCCTGGGAGTGCGCAACCTGGTCTATGTGTTGCCTCCCGCTTCGGCCACAGATCATCCTGTCCACTGGGCTGAGGTCTATTGGGGAAATCCGTGAACTCTGGTGGTCACTTGCCTGCGCCTTTATATATACCCAGGAAAGTTCATTGTTTATGCAAGAGGAGTTAAATCAGATTAATGGAGGCTGCTGGTATGAAGATCATGGAAAATGTATTCCTCGTCCCTGGCGTGGTTGCCAATCCATATATCCTGGTCGATGCCGACGGGCTGACCATTATTGATACGGGCCTGCCGCGCAGCGAGCGCAAAATCCTTGCCTATGCAGCCAGCCTGGGCAAATCGGCGCACGATGTGAAGCGCATCCTTCTAACCCATGCAGACCTTGATCACGTGGGTGCTCTCGCCGCCTTGCATAAATTGACCGGTGCTCGCACGTATGCCAGCCGGATTGAAGCGGATGCCATCGCCGCAGGCAGGCCATCCCGCCAGATTAAGTCAACCGGCTTCTCGGCGCGGCGTCTGATGTTCGCTCTCCTGCGCCCCTTCATGAAGGTCGCGCCGTTCCAGGTGGATGAGATTTTGGCAGACGGTCAGGTCCTGCCGGCGCTGGCAGGTTTGCGGGTTATCGATACCTCCGGCCATACGCCTGGCCATATCTCGTTTTTTTCCCCTGCTGCCGGCATCCTGTTCTGCGGTGACTCATTGGTGACGGACGATGCTGGCATCCATGGCTCGCGCCCCGGTTTAACCTGGGACGATGCCAAGGCCAGGCAGGCCGAGACAAAGCAGGCCGCCTTGGGTGCCAAAATTGTATGCTCCGGTCACGGGCCCGTTGTAATGGATGCGACTGGCAAATTTCCATTATAGGGATTAAATCGATGCGACCGCCGCCCTATTGAGAAATGCTCACATGCTCTTCCAGCTCAACCTTTTTCATCACCATGAACCGTGGATGAGGTCTGGGCTGGAGCAGTCGGCTGCCATCAGGAGATTGCCTGTCATTAACAGTGTGCCTGTCCAGAATGAAGTTTTGAAAGGAAAATGATGATGAACTGGAGGCTGGTCTCTTGGAACGTAAACGGCATCCGGGCGGCAGAAAAGAAAGGCTTTCTGGACTGGCTGGCTGCCAGCAATGCTGACTTGGTGGCTGTTCAGGAAACCAAGGCCCGCCCTGAACAACTCTCAACAGAGCTTCTCAACCCGCCTGGCTATCAGGCTGTCTGGAGCTCTGCAGAGAGATTGGGCTATAGCGGCACAGTTACATATTCCAGGCACATCCCTGTAAATGTCGAAACCGGTTTGAACGAGCCGCGTTTCGACACCGAAGGCCGCGTCCTGATTCATGAGTTTGATGCATTTGTATTTTTCAATATCTATTTCCCCAACGGTGGTCGCGGATCCGAATGGGTGGCGCACAAACTGGCCTTCTACCGGCGGTTCCTTAAGGTGGTCCAAGGGTACATTCGGTCAGCCAAGCCGGTGGTTGCCACCGGGGACTTCAATACCGCTTTTGCTGAAATTGACCTGGCCCGCCCCAGGGAGAACGTCAACCATAGCGGCTTTATGCCCGAGGAACGCGCTGGGCTGGGCGAGTTCTTTGAGGCTGGCCTGATTGACACATTCCGGTATCTGCATCCGGACTTGGTGAAATATTCCTGGTGGGATATGGTAACCCGGGCTCGCGAGCGTAATGTAGGCTGGCGGCTGGACTACTTCATGGTATCTCCTGATTTAAAAGACCATATCGTCGCCGCAGATATCCACGAGGACGTATATGGTTCTGACCACTGCCCCGTAAGTCTGGTTCTTTCCTTATGATCGCAGTTGCATATTTCTTGGGGGGTGGCATTCCTGGCATCCCTGATCAAAAATCTGGGAACCGTAATCTTCCGGTGGCTGGGAATGGATGTAAAAACGAAACAGCCTGGAAGATAAACATCTTCAAGGCTGTCTGGATAAAATGACTTCAGGCGGACCCGACGGGATTCGAACCCGCGATCTCGGCCTTGACAGGGCCGCATGTTTGGCCGCTACACCACGGGTCCAGAAGCGGGCTGAATATACCATACGGGTTTAATGGCGTCAAGGCGAACCAGTTCCATAATTTGATGGATCTACTGGAGTCTTGCCGGATGGATCGTAAACGTAAACAGTGTCCCCAACATTGGCCCAATCAAAGAGCCAGTGTGAATCGCCAATCGACATATTGACGCAGCCGTGGCTCTGGGCATATCCAAACATGTTATGCCAGTATGCGCCATGCAGGGCGCGGTCTTCATCGAAATACATCGTCCACGGCACATCTTCCAGGTAGTAGAAGTCGTCCGGGATGCTGTTGCTCATGGTTGTTGATTCCAGTTTACTGTGGATTTGGAATATGCCGGGACGCGTCCAGAAACGTTCGACGCCGGTGGAAACCATAGTGGCAAATATGAGACGGTTATGGTCGTAAACGGTAACAGTTTGTTCGAATAGGTTGACTTCGATCCAGCGGTCTCCCATGACCCCCTTGGGTGGGGTGATGGCTGGGTCCACACGGGCGATCTGGCGCGAATCCACCCATTCGCCAGGACCAATCAGGTCCCAAGTCAGGTTATTCGCTTCTTGCGTTGCGTAGATTTGCACCACCTCGAAGCGGTAATGGGTGATCCCGCTTTCCGGACTGTTCAAGCCGGGGGTAATCCGGGAACGGGTTTCCCCCAGGATCCAGCCAAAGGCATTGCGAGGCGTGGAACTGAACAGAAGCCCCTGGAAAGGGGCGAACCGGGCCAGGCGGCCACCTTCCGCGCGAATCCACCAATTGGATCGCAGGAGATAAAAATTGTCTTGGTTGTAGTTTACCAATTCTTGGTACGAAACCAGCAGATGGTTGCTTGGATATAGATGGGGACCTGAGGGTTGGTTTGCAATGGCTGCGTCCAGGGAAGCATAGAAGAGGGTTCCGTTCTTTTTGATCCAGAAATATTGGTAGGAGAGGTCGTTATAGGCTGGGTCGGGGTTATAAGCTGGTAAAGGCTGGATGGGGTAATGGATGCCTTCTGCAGCCAATTGGGCCAGGGTTGTGGATGGACCCAGAGGCAGGCAGCCATCCGGTGCAGTAATATAGACCCCCGGCGGACAGACCACAGAACCGGAGACCGACTCGACAGCTGGAAGTACCCCGCTCTGGGCCGCGGCGGTCTTCCAATTAAACGGCAGGCTTTCTAACAGGAAAAAGACGGCAAAAAGTGGGATCAGGATGCGGCGCATTTGGGAAACCAAAGTGGACGGGAAGGGATTATAGCATGTTTTCCTGCCTGACTATTTTGTAAGCCACCAACATCCAAATAAATACCAGTGGTAACTTGACACATTATGCGCCCTGTGCTAAATTTACTTAAGGTTTTAAGGAGGCAATTTTGACCAAGAATCGCATCCAACTCATGGTTGATCGTTTGCGGGAACTTCAGGCATCTTCACCCGATACGGAAGCCTCAGCTGTAGTCAGCGTGGATGGTTTGAGTATTGCCTCCGCCCTGCCCCATGGTGTGGAGGAGGACCGGGTCTCGGCCATGTCTGCTGCCATGCTGTCGTTGGGCGAACGGATTGCGACCGAACTGGGGCGTGGTTCGCTGGAACAAGTGTACATCAAGGGAGAGAAAGGCTATGTGATTCTGATGTCAGTTGGCCAGGAAGCTGTGCTCACAGTCTTGGCACGCGGACAAGCCAAACTTGGCTTGATCCTCCTTGACATGCGACGCGCCTCTGAGGACCTGTTGAAACTTATTTAAGGCATCGAAGGCAATGCGGCAGATCCCAAAAAGTGGTTTTTTTATCTCCAACAAGCTTGCCCGCATCGCCCTGCAAGCTTATGAAGAGTTGATGGGGAAAAATGGTCTTAATGTCATTTTGAATCTGGCAGGCTTGAGCAACCTGATTGACAATTATCCTCCTGATAACCTGGAGCACCAATTCGACTTTGCTGATTACACCGCCATCCACATTGGGTTGGAAGAGCTGTACGGTCCTCGCGGTGGGCGCGGTCTGGCTTTGCGTGCCGGGCGTGCCACTTTCAGCGATGTGCTGAAGGATTATGGCACTTTGGCTGATATAAGCGACCTGGCGTTCAAGGTGCTTCCCCTCCAGACCAAGGTTAGCATTGGCATCCATGCTGCAGCGAAGATCTTTTCGCAAGCTTCCGACCAGCTGACTTCAGTGGATGAAACGGAAGATGCGTTCAATTGGACGGTTCATCGCTGCCCAACCTGCTGGACTCGCACAAGCGCAGATAAACCGGTTTGTTATATCACCACTGGTCTACTCCAAGCCATGCTTACCTGGGCCTCTGGGGGATTGGAATTTCGTGTCAACGAATCCAAATGTTGTGCGGTGGGTGATACCGTCTGCGAGTTCGTTATTCAAAAAGAACCCCTCTCTTAAGAAAATATCCATGACCGACGTGAAACCGAAGCTTCTAATTGTTGAAGACGACCTCGATCTGGCCGATATGTTGACGGCATATTTCCGCGTTGATGGATACGAGGTTATTTCAGTGAACCAGGGCGAGGAGGGGGTGCGCGCGTGCCAATCTTCGCACCCCGACCTGGTTATTCTGGACATTCGCCTCCCAGATATCGATGGCGTTGAAGTTGCCCGCCGTCTGCACGGCAACCGTCGCACGGCAGATATTCCCATCATTTTTATGACTGATAAGCTCGAACTCATCGACCGTTTACGCGGTCTAGAACTGGGGGTGGATGGGTACATCACCAAGCCTTTTGATGTCCAGGATCTGCGGCTGCGTGTTCGCAATGTGCTGCGCCGGGCAGGCCAGGATGCTCTGAATAATCCGGTCACAGGGTTGCCTGAGGGCAAGTTGGTGGATGAGCACCTCGTTGAGTGTCTTGAAAAACCAGAATGGATTGCGCTCATTGTTAGACTCGAAAACTTGGATACGTTCCGCGATACCTATGGGTTTGTGGCTTCAGATGATGTATTACGGGCTGTAAGCTTGATGATTCAGAATGCGATCCGTGACACCGGCGGTACCGGGGATTTCCTTGGTCATATTGACACTGCGGGTTTTGTTCTGATTACCGTGCCGGAGATAGCCGTCAGGCTGGAGGAAAGGATTAGCGGCCGCCTGGGGCGATCATTGGAATATTTTTATCCGATCAAAGACCGCCAAAAATCTGCAAGGAATAGCAAGCGGTTGGTTCTCAAAATAAGTATTTTACCCTCAAGCGATGGTCCTTTTACATCTCTTGATGTTCTCAAGGATTCCCTCTGGCGCAGGAAATAAAGGAGCCTTATTGCGAATTGCCGTCATCATTCCTACGTACAACGAAGCGGAGAACCTTCCCAGACTGGTCTCCGCTTTGTTTGCGCTTCCCTTGGACTTAAACATCCTGGTCGTCGATGATAACAGCCCTGACGGTACTGGTCGAATTGCCGATAATCTGGCTGCCGGGAATCCCGATCGCATGCGTGTGATGCATCGGACTGGGAAATTGGGGTTGTCATCAGCCTACCTCCAGGCTTTTGGAACCCTTTTGGATGACCCGCTGGATGCAATTGCCCAAATGGATGCCGACTTCTCCCATGATCCAGCCGTACTGGTAGAAATGGCGAATCGCCTCGAAACCTGTGACCTCGTGGTGGGATCACGTTACATTCCAGGCGGCAGCACCGATAGTAGTTGGCCAGTCTGGCGGAAAGGACTCTCAGCTTGGGGGAATTTCTATGCGCGCAGTATTCTGCAACTTCCGCTGCAAGACGTGACAGGCGGGTTTCGCCTTTGGCGGTGCGAGACGCTCAAGGCAATGCCGCTCGAGCGCATCAAAGCCACCGGTTACATTTTTATGGTTGAAATGGCTTATATGGCCTGGTGTTTGCAATTCAGGATAGGTGAAGTCCCCATCTATTTTTCAGACCGGCGTTTGGGTAAATCCAAAATGACATTTAAGATCCAGGTGGAAGCAGCGGTGCGGGTCTGGCTGGTCTTGTGGGCTTACCGCGACCTAAGGTATGCGGGTAAACAGGCAAGAGTTGGCAATAAATAATCGGTGAAAATGTTTACGTAAAGATGTCAAAACTATCAAGGTTCTCTGGGAGTTGCACAATATCCCTTAATACAGATATTTTCAGTGCATCGGATTTTTTTACATTATTTGCACTTGGATGGACCCAAATTGTTTTTTTTAGAGAAGATTGCCTTGAGATTCAAGAAAAGGGGGTTTTGCGTTTCATCCGGAGGATGATTTACGTATGGTAGAAAAAATAAATTGTGTTGATTTATTCCAGACTGTTGTTAGGTGGTTAAAGCATTGTTTTGGTGGGATATTCCTCACATTATTCCTTCTTACAGCCTGCCTTTCGTCGGAGCCTGTTCCGGTTTCCCCTACGTTGCCTGGCGAAAATGTGGTCCCGATTGATACGCCCGGATCGACAACCACACCGGTACCACCTGGATTATGGATAGACTTGGCTATTCCAAGTCAACTTAAACAAATAGCCCTTGCAACCGATATTCCTTTAGCATCTTCTTACATGTCTGCCACTACCCGGTTGGTTATGGCAGACGCTCAGAATCTACCTCCTGATTCTTATCCCATTACATGGATCTATGCTTTCGTTGCTCCTTTCCCGACTTTGATAGAGGGTGTGGGTAAAGATGATATCCGCCTCGCATGGATGGGAAACCCTCCTCCTGCTTTGAAGGGTCGCCAGTTGTGGATGGATGAATCCACACTTGCAGTATTTACTGCTCTGTGGGGTGAGCCGGCAATGGATGCTATAAGCACTGCACCACCTGATAAATTGAGTGAGACGCTCTGGTCATCTCAGAATCCGGGTTTTGCCATAATTCCGTTTGAGAATCTGGACCCTCATTGGAAAGTATTGACAGTGGGCGGGCAGTCACCAATTCACAAAGAATTTGATTTGTCTGCATATCCTCTTGCAGTCACCTTTACTTGCATTGGAGAGAATTGTCTTAACTTGAACCTGCCTGCATCCAACCGCGATTCATCCAAACTAACTGTAGTAGTGATGACGGGTGTCACCGCGCTGGTACGGAGGACCGCCTGGACGATGGAACAGAAGGGCATCGAGTACCCCGGTCGGGATATCCGTGATTGGCTCCGCGATGCCGACATTACACACATCAGCAACGAAATTCCCTTTGCCCAAGGCTGTCCTTACCCTGATCCAAATCAGGAATCCCTTGTTTTTTGCAGCGATCCGCGTTATATAGAATTGCTCGTAGATGTTGGCGCGGACATCATCGAATTAACCGGCAATCATTTCCAGGACTGGGGTTCGAGTGCCACGCTTAATACTCTAGATATGTACCGGCAGCGTGGCTTATTGTATTTCGGGGGTGGTTCTGATCTGGCTGATTCTCAAAAGTCTGTTAAGATTGTGAATAATGGAAACCGCATCGCTTTCATCGGGTGTAACGCGCCCGGTCCAAGTTTTGCTTGGGCTACGGAATCCCAGCCAGGGGCAGCACCATGTGGAGATTTCACGTGGATGGTAAAGGAAATTGCCCGCTTGCGTTCAGAAGGCTTTCTTCCTATCGCCACATTCCAGTATTACGAATACTACACGCCTGAGCCTCGCCCAAACCAGTTGCATGATTTCAGAATGATAGCCGATGCTGGCGCCATAATTGTCAGTGGCAGCCAAGCACATGTGCCCCAGGCGATGGAATTCTACGATGATACGTTTATTCTTTATGGACTCGGAAATTTGTTTTTTGACCAGATGTATTATCCTCTTGGAAATGTCATGTCTACTAATACGCGCAAAGAATTGATTGCGAGACATATCTTTTACGATAACAAGTACATAAGTACAGAGCTGCTGACAGCCATGTTGGAGGATTATGCTCGCCCGCGCCCGATGACTGAAAAGGAACGGTTCGAGTTGTTGACTAATCTCTTCACCGTTTCCGGGTGGAAATAGGCTGTTTAGTCATCATGCATGGTTTTATGGTTACAATGTCAGCCATGAAACGAAAATTGACTACATTTACAGTGCTGGTTTGGATGTTTAAAAGAAGAGGTGGTAACTGAAATCATTTTTTTGCATCCTGCTTACAGAGTTCCCCCCACTCTTCCAAACTTAATGTTTCCGCCCGCCGTTGCGGGTTAATACCCGCAGCCAAGAGCAATCCTTCTGACTCTATAGGTGCGATCCTCAGTCCGCCTGAAAGAGCATTGCGCAGAGTCTTGCGTTTTTGTGAGAATCCGGCTTTGATAAATGTAAAGAAAATATCCAGGTTGCCGTCTGAAATGATGGGCTGCGGGTAAAGCTCTATACACAACACCGCAGAATCTACATTTGGAGCGGGGTAAAAAGCCTCTGCCGGTATGATAGGTCCAATCACCGGCTTCCCGTAAACCTGCACGCTCAAGGCCAGCAGGCTCATTTTTCCCGGAACAGCGCAGATGCGTTCCGCAACTTCATTTTGTACTGTTAGTACCACGCGGCTTGGACGAGGCTCTGTCTCCAACAGATGACGGATGACCACCGACGTTATGTAATAGGGGATGTTCGCGACAACAACATAGTCTGCAGCTTCCATTATTTCGGCGGGGTCGAGTTTCAGAATATCCCCCTGCACCAGGCGGACATTATTATAAGGGGCCAGAACACTTTCCAGCGCAGGGAACAGCTTTCGGTCCAATTCGACTGCAGTGACAGAACGAGCCGAGAGTGCCAGGTAACGCGTCAGGCTGCCCAGCCCGGGACCGATCTCCAGCACCGAGTCCTCCGGCTCAAGACCCGCCGCACTGACAATCTTCTGCAGGGCTTGATTATCCTGTAGAAAATTTTGTCCAAGACCTTTACTTGGGCGCAGGTCATATCGCCGCAACAGAGCGGGAATGTTCAGGGGTGGAAGCGAGAGTCCGTTCATGGCAGGATATAAACGAGTTTCTGAGGAACGGGCGTCAGAAAGTAAACGGTTGTCCAGCCCGACATGGGCTGATAATCCGCGTCGGTCCAAGCCAAATCCACCCAGTAATGGTAGCCTGGTGGGTTGCTGGCGCCAACATCTCCAACAGTGGCGTAGCCATAGCCGGGGATGTAGAGCTTATCGAAACCGAAGGCCAGGTACCAGTAGTAGACCATGGCTACCGTGCCTTTTTGTACTGGGAGACCACTGGCGGTGCCATAGGAGCATCTGCCATCCGGGGTAGCCGACCGGCAGGGTGAGTAGGACGTGGCATATAATCGCAATACCCGATAGTATTCGAAGGTCACCCCGTCCACTGTGGTCGTGCGTTTGACGATCTTCGTTCCGATCCCCATGATGCGGTCCTGCGGCGGGCGTACAATGCTCTCACTATCAGACTGCTGCGAGACCTGCACCCCATCTTCACTGCGGGTGCGCAGGCGGGTAATTGCCAGTCCCTGCTCCCCACCTTGCAGAAGTGCCTGCTGGTCAATTTCCAGATCCGCGGACAGTTCGGTGCGGGTATTGAATGGGATGCTTTTCTGGGTCAGGGCAACCGCCTCGACCACGTGCACAACTCGGATTTTACCATCTGGCGGGATCGGAGTCGACTCACCCGGCTGGCTGCTATCCAACCCAACGAGCGGAACGCCAGCTTCGGCCAGGGCCTGCCCCACCATGACGGCCGCGGATCGCATTTTTACTTGGGTTCCATCCACTGTGACAACTAATTCGCTCCCAGGTCGGTAGGTGACTTCCAGCGCACCGGTGATGGGGGTTTCAGAGGGAGGATCAAGCTGGTCCCCTGTGAAAAGGGTATACCCGGCTTCGGTTAGCGCCTGCCCAACTGTGAAGGCGGATGTTTGGATCGTCTGCTGGCCATCGGGTGCAATGATGGACAATGCAACTGCACGACGGACGATAAGGTTGTAAGATTTGGCATCCGGGAGCGGATTATCGAGTGGGGGGGAGGCGCCGAGGTAAAGGATCCGGTCAGCAGATCCGACCGAGATTCCAGCTGTAGCAAGGAGGGCTGCTGGGACACGCTGGGTTGTTTTCAGGGAATAGACCTGCCCGTCGGCGAGGATGGTAACCGAGGTGGTTTTTGTCTGGCAGGCGGCAAGGAGAGCCAGGAGCGCCAGAATCATCCAAACCTTTTTCATAATTAGGACAATTCTAACAGATTAATACAGTATCATTTTCTTCGAAAAACTGTCGTTCTATAATAAACACTCTTTTGGCAGGATAAAAGGGAGTTCAATGAAGGAAATGTCACCCAATACCCAAACATTTGTCTTTCTATGGGATAGGTCTTCGAAGACTCCACAACTGCCGCGTCAACTGGATATGGCCAGTATGCAAGGCGGTATGTTCAATGGCATGGGTCAGGCACCACCCAACGTTAAAAGCTTTGTCATTGCGCGGGGAATGGCGAATAACTTCCAGATCAGGCAGGGAGAACCGTGCCAGTGCCCGCCTGGCAAAATTATCTGCAGAAACCACGTATGCCATCAATTCTGCTGCACCCAAACCCTTGGCCCGGAATTCAGCTTCACGGTCACGTCCAGGTGGTTCATTTAATGCCACTCCGATCCAGTAATTTTCTGCGCCGGTTAAATGGGCTACCAGCACGGTCATGGAATTCATCTCCGGGCCTGGAACCCAGTCGAGTGCCTCTGAAGGTAAACCCTCCACGGCCTTCTCAATTTCAGAATGCATCTCGCAAAAGCGATCATAAAGATCATCATAGAACGTCGGCATCTGAGCCTCCGCCAAAATTATAGCCTATTCGGGTAAAATCAAGCCATGCTCGAACTCATTTCAAGCCATGCCAACCCTCTCGTCAAACAAATCCGCTCACTGCACCAGAAAAAGGGGCGCCAAGAGACCGGGCTGTTCCTTGTCGAAGGGATCCACCCGGTAGGAGAAGCCATTGAGGCGGGCTGGCACCTCGACACACTGGTCTATGCCCCGGACCTGCTGACCAGCGAATTCGCCCGTCACATTGTGGAAGAGCAGATCCGCCGCGGCGTTCGCTGCGTTTCCCTTACCGGTGACCTTTTCACCGCCGTTGCCGAGAAGGATAACCCGCAGGGAATCCTCGCCCTCACCCGCCAGCGCCAACTCACCCCCGACAGCCTCACACCGGAGAATTTTTCCTGGGGTGCTGCTGCAGTTTCCCCCCAAGACCCTGGCAATGTCGGGACAATCCTCCGCACGCTGGAGGCGGTCGGCGCAGATGGGTTGTTCCTGCTGGATGGGGGTGTTGAGTTGTACCACCCGTCTGTGGTGCGGGCCAGTATGGGGACCTTGTTCTGGAAGCCAGTCATTGAGGTTTCATTTGATGAATTCGAGAAGTGGAGGGAAAAGAACGGCTATCTGCTGGTGGGCTCTTCAGCTCATTCTGGGACTGATTATCGAAAGTTCCAGCGGAGAAACAAACCAACTATTTTACTGCTCGGAAATGAGCAAAAGGGGCTTTCCCCAGAACAAATCAGCGCGTGTGATGTGGTTGTATCCCTGCCAATGCTGGGACGTATCAGTTCATTAAATCTGGCAGTAGCCGCAGGTATATTGTTGTATCAGATGATGGAAAATAAATAAGGGCGCCGGTTGCGCGCCCCTCCGGGGTACAGGAACAGCAAACCAGTCCGACGGAAATTACATGGATTAGAATCTGCTACTCGCTTCGTTAGAATTCGTCCTCGTCTTCTTCCCAGGTGTCATCTTCCTCGTCGTCAGTTTCCTCCTCTTCCCATTCTTCCAATTCCTCTTCTTCCCAATTTTCATCTTTCCCAGCTGCTTCTTCGTTAGGCGTATAGGTGGCGCAGCCGGTATCGGGGTCCAATTCGACTGCCGCGGCGCTGCAATAGCCGTCGTCAAGGAACACACAGTCAGTGTAATGGCAGCGGATGCGGGGCATGAATTCCTCCTAAAGTGCAGGTTGTTTGATTAACCTGATAATAGCCAGGATAAAGATCAAGGAAATGATGACTGCCGACGCCACACAGAAAGGGCAGATGGCATGGATTACGTAAATCTCAAGCCAAGTGAGGTAAGCAGTAAAAGCCACTCCCGCCAGGCTTATTCCAAAGATTGCCAGCGAACCATTCTCTTGTGCCAATTTAAGCCGCGGCTCAAGCAGTAAAATCCCGGCAATTACTAGAAAAGCAACGATCCCAAATACCGAGACCGGGATCCCGCCTATTTCTGAATATGAGCTGAAATTGACGTCATGACAGCCGCCGGAGCCAATACACATGGCATTATTGTTTGTCAGCTTATAAACGAGCAAATACGTTGCATCCAGCACGCCAAGGCAGGCAAGAGCAAAAGTGGCCCAATAGTAGGCCTGACCGGATTTATCAATTGGAGGGGGATTTATGCGATAGGCCATATCTCAACTTCCGAGTTTGCAAGCAGCGATTTTACCCCAGAGGGCACAATCAGTAAAGCATTCGCGCGTACTAAAGAAAAGATGTTTCCGGAACCCTGGTGACCTGTCAGCCGGGCCATTAGGCGCCCGTTTTCCTGGCCGACGACAGCCCGCAGGTAGGATTCTCGGCCGTCGGACTCCAATGGTTCAGCCAGGTATGCAATCTGATGCGGGTGGGGCCTGATCTCCTCTCCGCAAAGTTTCTCCAGGGCGGGTCTTACAAACACTTCGAATCCGATGAAAGCCGAAACAGGGTTTCCCGGCAATCCTAAGAACGGGATGCTGCGGTACTTGCCAAAAGCTAACGGTTTCCCGGGGCGCATATTGACTTTCCAGAAGTCGAGGCCGCCATCTTCTTCGATGACGGACTTGACATAATCAAAAGCTCCCACGCTGACTCCCGCTGAAGATACAATTACATCCGCTCTACTCATCACGGCCCGCTCCAACCGGGAACGAATATCAGCTTTGGTGTCTGTCGCGATGCCCAGCCAGATGAGGTCCACGCCTGCCGTTTCAGCCAAGGCAGCCAGGGTAAGGGAATTAGATTCGTGGATTTTACCGGGAGTGAGGGTGGCTTCCACCGGCAATAGTTCGTCACCGCTGGAGAGGAGGGCAAGCCGTGGTAGCCGGTAGACTGGCACCTTAGACTCACCAAGCATGGCCAATAAACCGATTTCCTGTGCACGCAGGCGCCTTCCCGTAGACAGAACTTTGTCGCCTGCGTGCAGGTCATCGCCTCGGTGACGTATATTGTTACCCTGCTGGACAGCTTTGGAAATCGTCACCATCTCCGGGGCGGGTGCGCCGGGTGTACGCACGTTGAAATCCGTATCTTCCACCATGACCACTGCGTCGGCTCCGGGGGGCAGGGCTGCCCCGGTCATCACACGGGCAGCCTCTCCGTGGTGGATGGGTGATTCGGAGTACTCACCCGCACGGATATCTGCAACCACTTTCAGAGCCCGTGGGGAGACGAGGTCCGCCGCGTGCAAGGCAAAACCGTCTACTGAGGAATTTTCAAAAAGAGGCAGGTCGGTCCTGGCAGTAATGTCCCCAGCCAGGACACGCCCAGCTGCGCGGTTAAGAGGATCGGTCTGGGTTTCGACCGGCGAGAAAACTGCCAGGATGCGTTCACGGGCTTCCGATACACTCAGCATAAAATAATGTCGTCGCTCCTACTTTGAGCGGCGACATTATACCATGCAGGAAATAGAAGTATACTATCCGTTCTTCTGTTGGAACTCTTTCATGAACTTGACCAGTTCCTGGGCAGACTCAACTGACAGGGCATTGTAGAGTGAGGCTCGCATCCCACCTACCGAACGATGACCTTTCAGGCCGATCATGTCATGGTTCTTGGCTTCAC
>DASVKG010000045.1:0-3586 GCA_036385495.1 Anaerolineales bacterium
AAAATCTGAATTCTGGAACCGTTCCATCTCAGATATGTAGGCAGAGCCAAACGCAAAAACAGCTTTATACCCGCGTACCAACTGAGCGTCAATGAAACGTCCCGAACGGATCGGCCCGACAATTTTGGCATTGTTCCCGAGAAATATTGCCGCGAAACGGGTGGTACCTTCCTCGGTGTAATATTCAAAAACAGCGTCAGCCAGCGAAAGCCCCCACTGCGGGCGATTGTTGCGCGGCAAGTTGGTAACTTTGATGAGCATCGGGCGCCGATCCAGCAAGGCCGGGTCGGTCACCTTTAGACCGGTGAGTGGGTCCACATCCGTGGGGAAATTGCTCGGGCCGTACTCTCCGGGAGGGGAAGCCAGCGTTAGGGTTGGCTGAGGCGAGGGAGTCTCAGACGGGACCGGTGTACCCGTGGGGATAACGACCGTCGCGGTTGCCGTCGCGGTCGGTATGACCGGCGCGGCCGTCCCGCAGGCAGCCAATACAACGGACAAGGATAAAAACACAACCAACAGATTCTTCATATAATGAAACCTCCTGACAAGAGACGCTATCATAACGCATTTGTTCCGGTTGGGCGAGGGATCAGTTGCTCAGGAAATCGCCCTTGGGATGAGGAAGGGGGCAAACCATTAAAACCGCAGCCCCCTGGACTGCGGTTTTTCCATTTTCTTAGAATCTGGCGCCACCCTTGGACGAACTAGTACGAAGAATTGGAAAGAGATATTTCAAGGTCGTTCACTCGAATGAATTTCGGAACGATGATCGCGGTCGGATTGCGAGCCCCGTAACTTTGGGAGGTATTATACGGGACCGTCTCGCGGGAGAGCCAGTCAACCTTATCGCCGAAGATATCCAGCAGACTCTGAGTAAGCCGTACATTATATGGGATCGTGACCGAACCATCTTTCCTGAGCAGGAGGGCGCCGAAGCGCGAACTCCCGGTGATGATACCCTTGGAAGGATTCACGATGTTCATGTAGTGGAGGAAGGGGATATAGAGAATATCCTCTGCGCGGGGCATGTTGACCAGGTCCTGCAGGGATTTGACATCCTGTTTGCCGCCGCCTGCAAGCACCAGGCTTTTATGCCCAATGGTATGACCGGTGGCTTTGGCGCTAAACTCATCGGCATCATCCTGGGACCAGGTGAATCCCTTGAAAACACCTTTTTTGAATATGGGGAACGGCTTGCGAACGATCCCGGTAAAATCACTTTTGAAAGGAAAGGTTTCCAGGCGGGCAGGATCGTCAACAAGGGTAAATTTATCCGAGAACACCTTTTGGCCAACCTTGTCTTCACCCAGGAACGAAAAACCGCGTTTCATCGAGCCGCCGCTAAAACCGATCCAGTTCATAAAATTAAGCATATCGGCTGTGGCGGCTGTACCAAAAACGATGGCGTAGCTGCCGAGCGGAATCTGCTGAGGCGCGTCGGTCTGATAATGTTCCACCAGGAAGGCCAGATCCTTCCGCAGAGCGGCTGGATCCAGGTCCGATTTTTTATGGGCGGATTGCTCGGCGGTCACTTCCCATTTGAGGGCGGCATGCGACAGGACGGCTGACACCTGGGCGTCGGAAGTTTTAAAATACTGGGTATGTTCAGAGCGGGTATTGATCTGGGCAATCGTATTCATGCCGCAGGAAAAGATGCCTGAAAGCTTGACCGCCTCCGACTCCAAACCAGCCGCGGCCGTGTTGAAGTATTCCAGGCGCGCCTCATTACTGATCTGCGCCAGCGTTGGGTCATAACCGCCCTCATCGGCGAATGATTTGGAAAATACCGGGACAGTCGGCTGGTAGGTGAGCGGCTGGGCATGCTGGACCATTTCGGCAGCGATGTCTACGCCCTGTTTCATTTCGTCCAGTTTCCCCAGGTCGGTGATGAGTTCGTAACTGGCACGTTTCCTGCCGGAATAAGCGGTGATATCCAAGCGGATCAGATGCTCGTTGGTATTCAGGGAGATGGACGAGTTGGCGAACCGCATCAGGTAACTATCTTCTTCGTGGTAGAAAAGCGTCACTTCATAGCCCTTGTCCAGGGCATATTTGCGCAAGTCCCTCAAAGTTTGCAAAATTCGTTCCTTCACGGCTATTCTCCTATTCTCACGTTATCGAAGCGGCAAACCGGAACCCCGTGCCCCAACTGCATAATCTGGTTCGGCTGCCCCTTCCCGCAGTTGTCCACATACTTCACCTGCCAGGTGGATCGATCGCCAACCGCGGAAAGACTGTTCCAGAACTTGACGGTGGCTCCCTTGTAGGTGGGATTCCTGACAACCTTGGTGATCTTTCCGTCCTCCACCAGCCAGCCGATCTCGGTGCCGAAATGGAACTGTTCCCGATTCGAACCGATCGACCAGCTCCGCTCGCTGTCCAGGACAATCCCTTTTTCAGTTTTGCTGACGATATCTTCCAGGGTGCCATCCTGGCCGGGATCAATGTTTATATTTGTCATGCGTTCGATAGGCACGCGGTAGAAGGAGGTGGCCCGGTTGGCCCCGCCGCTGCCTTTGAAGATCTGGCGTTTGGCTTTTGCGTTGGCTTCCTCCACCATTTGCCGGCCGGTAATGGCTCCCACCAGGATGCCTTTATCGATCAGGACCGTGTTCTGGGCGGGGACTCCATCGTCGTCATAACCAAAGCTCCCCGGTGAATTGGGCAGGGTGGCATCCGCGCGGGCAGTCAGCTTGGGGGAACCATAGCGCAATTTCCCGAAATCGTTGAGGGTCACAAAAGAACCGCCTGCAAAGGCCAGTTCGTAACCGAGGATGCGGTCCAGTTCCAGGGCGTGCCCGATGGTTTCATGAGTCTGCAAATACATGATGTTCGGCAACAGGATGACCGAGCGGTCTTCCTTGGGGCACTCGTCGGCTGCCCGGACCTGGTTCATCTCCTTGACAATTCTTTCGGCGTTTTCGCTGAAGAGGTTCCTGTCAAGGGTTTCCCAGCCGCGGGTGTCTCCCTGCCTTGGAGGGCGGAAGGAGCGTTCGTAGGTTGCCCCCTGGTCATCCAGACCGGATACCTGCATGGTGGAAAAAGCTTCGGTGATGAGCTTTTCAATCTGGCTGCCTTCCGAATCCACGAAAATGATCTGCTTGCGCACGAAGGTCATGTCACAGATACGCTGGAACACACCTGCCTGGTTCAGCTTCTCATCGATATCTTTGAGAAAAGCGACCTTCTCAGCCAGCGGGACCTCAAACGGGTTAATGGCGCTGGGGCTTTCAAATTTAGCCTGGATGGCATCTTTTTCCGCCAGCCGGACGGGGAAGGTGACCCGCTCGGCGGCAACGCGGGCATTGTCAAAGGCTTTATCGAAAAGGGCGGGCAAATCGCTTAAATCGGAGGAAGCTGAGAACCCCCAGGCACCCTTGTAAAGCACCCGAATCCCCACTCCGCTTTCACGGGCGGAGGTGGCGCTCTTTAGATTGCCGTTCCACATCATCAGGTAATTGGACTCCTCAAACGGATACCAGCGGGTATCCACATAGGTGGCACCCAGTGCCTGGATGCGTTCGATCTGTTGTTTGATCTTGTCGAGCATACAATCTCTCCTTTTGTGATGTTCGCATGAGCAGGT
>DASVKG010000046.1:0-38835 GCA_036385495.1 Anaerolineales bacterium
GATGAGATCCGCGGCTTGTTCCAATTCTCGCAGCAGAACCGCATTCCACTCACCTTCCGTGCCGCTGGCACCAGCCTTTCGGGACAGTCTGTCAGCAATGGCATCTTGGTCGTCCTTTCACGTCATTGGGGGAATGTTCACGTGGAAGGAGGCGGTGCCCGGGTGCGTGCCCAGCCCGGCGTGGTGGGAACCTTCATCAACAACGTGCTCAAGCCTTACGGACGCCGCATCGGTCCCGACCCGGCTTCCATTGACGCGGCCATGCTGGGAGGCATTCTGGCCAACAACTCCAGCGGAATGTGCTGCGGTGTGGTTGAGAATGCGTATCATACCCTCCACTCGTTGACCTTGGTTCTGCCTAATGGCATGGTGCTGGATACGGCTGCGCCGGATGCGACTGCTCGCTTCCAGGAAGAGGCGCCCGAGATCGCAAATGGCCTGCTCGATCTGCGCCGCCGCTTGTTGGCAGATGCCCCATTGGCCGAACGCGTGCGCCTCCGTTACCAGACCAAGAACACCGATGGCTATTCGCTGAACGCCCTGCTGGACTTCGATAATCCAATAGATATCCTTACACACTTGATGATCGGTTCGGAAGGCACACTGGGTTTCATCGCCGAGGCAGTGCTGCATACCCTGCCCGATTACACTCGTAAGTACACCGGGCAACTGTACTTCAGGAACATCCAGGACGCTGCGCGTGCCATTGCACCCCTGCGCGATTCCGGGGCGCGGGCGGCCGAGATCATGGAGCGTGCCGCCTTGCGCTCGGTGGAGAACCTGGCCGGGGCGCCAGTTATCTTGCGCCAGCTACCGGATGCGGCAGCCGCCATCCTGGTGGAATACCAGGGCAACACGGCAGAGGAAATCAACAACCTGCGACGCATCTCCGCCCGCACCGTACGGGAGATGCGCTTACTGTATGACCCCGAGTTCACCGAAGACCCGACCATTCAGGCAAACCTATGGAAATTGCGAAAGGGTCTTTTCCCCACCATGGGTGCCATGCGACCCAAGGGTTATTCTGTAATGACAGAAGACCTGGTATTCCCGGTACCTCGCCTAGCTGAAGCCATTATCGACTTGAAATCAAGATTCCAAACGCATGGCTACGAGGATGCCATCATTTTCGGACATGCCAAGGATGGCAACCTGCACTTCAACTTCAGCTGCCTGCTAAATAGACAGGAGGAGATCCTGCGCCTGGAGCGCTTCCTGGATGATGTGCTTGCCATGGTGAGAAACAAGTATGACGGTGCTCTGAAGGGGGAACACGGCACCGGGCGCGCCGTGAGCCCCTACCTAGAAGCCGAGTGGGGACTCAACGGCCTCGGTATCATGCGTGATATCAAGTTCCTGTTCGACCCATCCGGCATGCTCAACCCGGATGTAATCATCAACTCTAATCCCCGCTCGCACGTCTCGGACATCAAAGATATGCCCCCGGTGGAGGCAGAAGTGGACAAGTGTATCGAATGCGGCTTTTGCGAGCCGCGCTGCCCCAGCCGGCGACTGACCCTTACCCCCCGCCAGCGCATTGTCATCCGGCGTGAGATCACCCGGCAGCGTAACTCAAGCGCAAATACCCCCCTTCTGGCAGCCTTACTGGAGGATTTTAACTATTCCGGCCTGGATACCTGTGCGGTGGACGGGTTGTGCGCCTCGGCTTGCCCCGTAAACATAAACACCGGCGACCTGACCAAGCACTTACGCGCCGGCCTTGTGACCTCGCACGGCGAAAAGACCGCCCTGTGGCTTGCGGAACATTTCACGGGGGTGGAAAAAACTCTCGCCTTTGGCATTCAACTCGGTCATGCAGCGGAGGCAGTCATGGGGGCGAAGGCCATCACCGGGCTGACGCGTTTTGGTGAAAAGCTGACCGGGCTAACCCTGCCCAAGTGGAACACAGCCGTGCCATATGTTCCCACCCGGCGTCCCGCCACCCAAAAGTCAGAAGCGGATTATGTTTATTTCCCTTCCTGCATCTCACGGCGCATGGGCATTCCAAAACCCGGCATGCCATCCCTCGCTGAAACTTTTGTCACGATCGCCAAACGGGCTGGAGTTGCCTTGTGGATCCCGCAGGATGTGGACGGCAACTGCTGCGGCATGCCATTCGGTTCGAAGGGATACACTGCCGCATCCCAAGCAATCCGCCAACGCACCCTGAAGCACTTCTGGGAATGGTCCGAGCAAGGCCGCCTGCCTATCGTGATCGACACCACATCTTGCACTTACACTCTGCGTCAGTATGCCGGGAACCCCGCCGATCTGACACCCGAAGAGCGCCTCATTTATGAGAAGCTTACCCTGCTGGATGGGCTGGAACTGATGCATGACGTATTGCTGCCCGCCCTGGAGATACACCCGGTGGAGGAAGCTGTCGTTTTGCATCCCAACTGCTCAAGCCGCAAACTTAATCTGCAAGACAAAATGTCTGCCATTGCCAGCCGTTGTGCAAAAACGGTGACGGTGCCGCTCAACCTGGATTGCTGCGCCTTTGCCGGTGACCGCGGTTTACTCTTCCCGGAATTGACTGCCTCGGCTACCTCCCTGGAGAGCGCAGAAGTGAAAGCCCACTCCTATGATGGGTACTATTCCTCCAATATCACCTGCGAGATGGGCATGACTCTTGCCACCCAACATAATTACCACTCCATCATCTACCTGCTTGAGAAGGCTTCGCGTGTTTCTTTCCAATAAACCGGGGAGTGGATGTGTACGGGCGGCTTCGCCGCTGAAAAAAATAACCGGGCAGGTTTTGGAAACCTGCCCGGTTATTTTTCTTTTAATATGTAGAAATTCCAGCTTTCAGCGTGCCAATTCAAGGTCTTTAAAGGCTTCAACCTGGCCACGGATGGCGCGTTCGGTCGGCAACCGTTCAATGGAGGATGCTCCGAAGAAGCCTAAAATACCGGGCATCAACTTCAACGCCTTGCCAACATTTTCGGGTTCATCAAATGGCCCGCCATGGCAGATCACCATCAAATCCTTGCGAAGCTTCCAGCCCGCCTCCGCCATGACCATTACCTTATTGATGGCCTCGTCAAGAGAAAACGCCACAGCCGCGCCAATGCTACCGGCGGTGGTCAAGCCAACATGGCATACCAACAAATCGGCTCCCGCTTTTGTCATGGCTCCTGCCTCATCGGCAGTAAAAGCATAGGGTGTTGTAAAAAAATCCATCTCATGCGCCATGCGGATCATTTCGACCTCTTTTTCATAGCCCATGCCACTAGCCTCCAAATTGGCACGGAACTTACCATCGAACAACCCAACTGTTGGGAAGTTTTGCACACCTGAAAAGCCAATCTCTTTCAACTGCTTCAAAAAGACGGGCATCAAGCGAAAGGGATCTGTGCCGCAAACTCCAGCCTGAACCGGGGTGTCCTTTACGACAGGCAACACCTCGGCCGCCATTTCGACCACGATGCCATTGGCATCTCCATAGGGCAGCAGCCCCGCCAACGAGCCGCGGCCGGCCATGCGATAGCGTCCTGAGTTGTAGATGATGATGATGTCGGCGCCGCCGGCTTCGGCGAACTTGGCCGAAATACCAGTCCCCGCCCCACATCCGATGATCGGTTTTCCGGCCTTCACCTGGGTCTGCAGGCGCTTAATGATCTCTTTACGTGGAATTGACATTGCGAATGCCTCCTATTTCTCCAGCATGTCCAACAAGGTTTGAGCTGCCCTGTCGGCGAATTCTGGATCATTGACATTGTAGTCCATCTCAATGACCGGAATGCCCGGACTGAGATTCTTTTTTATCGCCTCGAAGCAGGCGCGATCTGCTTCCGGGTCCCAAAACGCATTACCCAAAGTGTCCAGTTGCGAAACACCCCTAAGAGGGATCAAGATGACAACTGAGGCGGTGGCTGAGTTGGCAGCCGCGGCAATCATCTCCCCGATGCGTTTATTTTCTTCAGCATTGGTACGCAACAAGGTGATATTGGGATTCCATTGATACAGTTTGCGAGACCTGTACTTATCGGGAACAGTATCCAATCCCCAAAAATTAGCCATATCCACGCAGCCAGGAACCAGCACTGCCGGGATGCCGGCGCGTGAGGCAGCCAGACAGCGTTCAGGACCAGCGCTCAACACTCCACCGCACACTTCATCGGCAAGCTCGGTGGTGGTGATATCCAGCGAAGCTGAAATATATCCATCGGAGATCAGGCCTTCCATTGTCCTGCCGCCTGTGCCTGTGGCGTGGAAGACCAGTACTTCATAGCCATGCCTCTCCAATACGCCACGCGCCCGATCCACCGCACTCGTGGTATTGCCAAACATCGAGGCTGCGACCAAAGGCTTCCCCTCGTCTGCTTTGGCTGTTTTCATTTTTACCATGCCTGCAATAGCACCCGCGGCGTTAGTGTAGATGGAGCGGCTGATCCGATTGAAGCCAGCCACATCCACAATGGATGGTATAAAGGTGATATCCCGTGTTCCAACGTAGGCACTGACGTCCCCGCCGCCCAGGGTGGAAACCATGACTTTGGGAACGCCCACCGGCAGGGCACGCATAGCCGTGGTTGTGAGTGATGTTCCTCCACCGCCGCCCATCCCGATGATCCCATCCAGCCTACCCTCATCGAACAGGTGTCGCACTACCACAGCCAGGCCAGCCGCCATGACCCGCATGGCTTCATCCTTGTGCCCGCCAGAAGCCAGGAATGACAAATCCCCGCCGCCTGCTTTTGCGACTTCCTGGCGAGTGATGTCGGGTACGAAGGCCGGTTCCCCCATCACCCCAAAGTCAACTACCAGGGTTTCGAGGCCTTCTTTTTCAATTAATTCCTTGAGGAATAAAAATTCCTTACCCTTTGTATCCAATGATCCTGTAATGACAACAGTTTTCCCCATCGGGCTTTCTCCTGTGTCTACGTGAAGAGCAACAACAAGGCTGTGACCGCCAACAAAACCACAATGATGGTATCGAAAACCTCCTTGGAGATTTTTGTAGCCATCCAACTCCCAAGCCAGGCTCCCAGCGGGACGATCGGGGCGATCCAGGCAATTTGCCAAAGCCGTTGGAAATCAAACAACCCAATATACAAATAATAGGGAACCTTGATCCAATTAAGGATCGCAAAGAACAGTACCGCCGTGGCAATAAATACCCCAGGAGTCACATCTTGCAACATGAGATAAATACTGATGGGCGGTCCTCCGCTATGCGCCAGAGATGAAGCAAATCCTCCAGCCGTGCCCGCCAGCCACCCATGCCAGCTGCGCTCCTTATACTGCACCGCAGCAAGCAGCCGCTTTTCGAAAATTTTGTAAACCACGAACACCAATGCGATGACGGCCAGTCCGATCTTAAGCACATTGGTAGGGGCGTTGGCAATAAAGAATGTACCAATTGTCACTCCTACAACTGCGCCAGGGGTCAACAACCAAACCAACCGCCCATTCCATTTACGCCAGTGCAGAGCAACTGCAAATACATCTGCAAGCAGCATAAAGGGCAGCAACAATCCAAGAACCTGGTTGGCAGGCATGACCAGCGCCATCATCGGCGTGGCCAAAGCCCCCAACATGCCGCCCAGCCCGCCTTTCGACAGGCTGATCATAAATGCCACAGCAATGATCATGATTAAAACCACGGTCGGATTACCCGTCATTCCAAGAAGCTCCTTGTATCTGGGATCCCGAGTTCTTTCAACCGCACCTGGGTCGGAATGCCATTGGCGTCCCAGCCCATGATGCGATAGTATTCATCAAGCATCGGTTCCAGATCGACCACCTGCCCACCGGCAGAACCAACCGTCATTGGCTGCGTCAGATTGCGAGCTGGCAGAGTATCTGCGGTACGGGAAAAACCTTCGCGCACATTGAAGAGACGTGCCAAGGTCGAGATGCGCTCCCCAAGGCGCTCCAAATCCGCCACTTTGGGATAGTCGAAACCCGTGGCAGCCTTAACCAACTGCCACAATTCCTTAAGGGTCATCCCGTATCCAGGAAAAGCGCATAAACAGGCACTGTCCCAAACGGCCTTATCGGCCTGGTGATCGCGGAACAGCTGCGGTTTTCCTTCAATCGTCAGCGGATTGGCAGCGCCGCTGAATATTTCTCCCAGTGGCGCGCCGCGCAGGTGACAGGCGCCTCGTTCAGAAACAGCATAAGCCAGGGCCGTGCCTTTGGCCGCATTCGGATGGTAGGCAGGCATTTCCAGTCCTTTTACTTGCATTGCGAACGCCTTTGTTTCCGGGTAGCGTTCTGAAATAGCAGCCACTCCCTGCACCAACCACTTGCCACAGCCCTCACCCCTTGCCATTTTTTCCACCAAGGCAATGGCAGCCTCGGCATTCCCCCAGTTTGGAGCAATTCCATCCAGTACCTTCGCAGAAACAATGCCGCGCTCGAACATTTCCATTACGAAGCCGATCACTCCACCCACACTAATCGTGTCCAAACCATATTCGTCGCACAGCCAGTTAAGTCGGATGATGGTCTCACGGTTGCTAATAGCACAGTTCGAGCCCAAGGCATAGATGCTTTCGTACTCCGGTCCTTCAATGACCTTGCCATCCTCCAGAGGTGTGGTCCATTTGCCGCAACCGATCGGACAACCAAAACAGGCATACTCATTTTTCCAGCTGTTCTGCCGGAAGGCGTCGCCGGAAATCTCATCCGACTTTTCGAACTGTCCCTGCTGGAAGTTGCGGGTGGGTAGCGCCCCCATGACATTGATCACCTCGAGGATGTTAGCCGTTCCCTCCCTGCGGAGCATGCTGATCGGGCCAGACATGCGCACCGCCCGGAAGGCCAACTGCAAGGCACGCTCGTATTGTTTTTTATCATGGACGTGCACGCCCCCGCTGCCACGTACCACGATGGCCTTGAGTTTTTTCGAGCCCATCACTGCGCCAACCCCACCGCGAGCCAAAGCCCTGCTCTCGTTAAAAATGCCGGCAAGATTGCGCTGTGATTCTCCGGGAGGACCGATCACCAAGGATTGCCATTCCTGGCCCAATTCAGTCTTTATTTGTTCTGTGGCCACGGAGATGGTCGTGCCCCACAAGTTTTCGGCTGGACGGATTTCCACCCGATCCCCATCGATGACCAGCATGACCGGGTTTTGAGCAGCACCGGTTAGAACCAGAGCATCATACCCTGCGTATTTGAACACGTTGCCCCAATAGCCGCCACAGTATGCATCGAAATAGGTGCCTGTGGCCGGGCTCTTGGTGGTCAGGCCGAAACGCCCGGCGGTGGGAGCTGTGGTGCCGGTCAGCGGACCGGTGTGGAAGATCATGTGGTTTTCCGGAGAGAGTGGATCGACGCCAGCAGGTTGCTCGTTAAACAACAGCCAAGCCCCCAGCCCTTTGCCGCCGAGAATCAGCGGCATCGCATCTGCGGGTAAGGGTGTGGTTTCAATGGATCCGGTGGACAAATTGACGCGCAAGATGCGGTCGCAGTATGCTCTTTGAGTTAAGTCCATGTCAATCTCCTACTCCAGCCTCGGGTTAAAATCCGACCGTTCGGCGGTGAAAATAGCACCAGTGGGACAGATGCGGGCGCATTCCGATACGCCGCCGCATAAGTCACAGACCACCGGGAACCAATCGAGCATGCGTCCATCTTCGAAGGTAAGACCGCCTTTCGAATGAATAATCACATGGGTTGGGCAGATGTCCACACATTTGGAGCAACTGTCACAGCGTTCGGGGATCAATTCCACTGCACCGCTATCGAGGTGCCAGCGCAGGGCTTTGGTTGGGCAAATATCGATGCACTTTTTACAGATGGTGCAGAACATGACCTTGTGGTGCCCTGTCTGGCTTCCCGACTCAATCCGCAGACGCGCATGATCGAGGCCGTAGTCACCATTGCCATGGCTGGCCACGCAGGCCCCCACGCACAAATCGCAGCCAGTACACAAGGCCGGCCTGGCTTTCAGGCGCACGAAATCCCAGGCTTTACCTCGCAAAGCTTCATCCACCGTCCAGCCCTGATGGCCAATATTGCAAAGTTGTTCGATCATCGCTTTGGGGTCCGGTGATTTGGTTACATTACGACCCATCAAACAGCCAGAGGCCCCGGCTTCATGGGCTTCTGCGTACATTTCCAGGGCGTCACGCTCGTTATCGGACCGGGCGCCCCCCAGAACCAGAGTTGGCACACCGCTGACATCAATCAGGTTTCGGAATGAATCCACGTCCCCTGTGTAAGGGATCTTGAGAGCGTCAGCTCCGATCTCCACCGCCATGCGCGCCCCCAGGGTTAGAATCTCGACAATATTTGCCCCGGTCACCTTTCCGCCGTAGGCCAGCGGCTCAATGATACAGGGCAACCCGGCCCGGCGGCACTCATTAACAAACCTGGCGCATTTGTCCACACCAATGGTTTCCACTTTGTCGCTGTAACCCAGGAATAAATAGATTGTGATGGCAATGGCACCCAGGGATAAGGCCTGTTCAGCAGTGATGACTTTCTCATTTATCAGCAGGCGTTGGGGCACAGAGTTCGTTACGTTGGAGGTACCCAGGCGGGGCATATTCATCCAGTCAGCGCGAACGATCAAGGCAGGGCCCTCCCTCCCTTTGAAAAGAGGCGCCAGCCGCAGAGCCTGACCAGGTGCCAATAAAATGCCATCCACACCGCCAGCGATCACAGCCTCGACGGTCGCGTTCAGGTTGACCACGTTAGGCGTGACATCACTCATATAGCCGTGGTCAGCGGCAACACAAATGGCGCGCCCGTCACCATGGCGATTGAACAGGCGATCCATGCGGTTTTGCAGTCCTGTTTTCATTTCACGCGACCCCAGGGGTATGCATTAGGGTCTTCAAAGCCAGCAGGACAGCTTCTGGATCGTCAACCGCGAAGATGCGCTCATCGAGCCAGAAACCGGCTGCGCCAAGCTGCAGGGCTTCGACCAGTTCGGGGGTATCCGGTTCCAAGCTGACCGTTCTGACCCAAACCGGCAGACCGTTACACATAGCCTGGATGGTCTTAAAGGATTGTGTTCCAGGCCAGGGCAGGATGATGCCATCGGCACCGCCTTCAAGGGCGTAGGAGACTCCCAGTTCGATGGCTTTATTCAGCAAGACTACTCGCGGACCGATAGGCTGTACATCAACCAGCAACGGCATGCCCAGGTTGAGCCCTTCCAAAGCCAAATTGACCACCCGTTGCATACACCGGGCTTCGATCTCCTCCTCGTGCCCAAGGATGAAGTGCATCACAAGCGCGGAAGCACCCAAGTCCAAGGCATCCGTGGGATTCAGGAGGGGAATATATTGGATCGTTTCAGGTGGCAGCACAAAGTCTGGACCGCGCAGGGCATTGGTCCAGTCAGCCCGTATCAGAAGAGCAGCCTCCTGGCGAGTGCGAGATCCCAGTCTGCGGGCCTGCCCGGGGCTGGTGACGATCCCATCCAAAGACGGCAGCAACGGGCGGACGGATTCTTCAAAATGCTCCAATCCTGGAAGTGCCCCCAGGACCAGGCCATTACTGGTATCCACCACTAGGCTGCGCCCATCTGCAGAATTGAGCAACTCCTTCATGCGATAATGTTTACTATTCATACTTCTCCTCGCAAATAGGGGATCGTTTGCGGTCCTTCGGGAATGACACAAATACGTGCCTGGGAACCATACTTCTCCAGCAATTGTAAGACGGTTTGCTCGATGTTTCGGCAGGGGATGAACAACGCCCGTTCGATCTGCTGGGCAGTAAGGCCATCGCTGTAAACGTACACATCGGCACGGAGTTGAATCTGAGCCTGGATCTGCACCTGCCACTGGTCTTGTTCACTGAACCCAGGCTTAGAGATCATGTCGATCACACCTTGAGGTGAGCCGGCCTCAGCCAGCAAAGCGGCATAACGCCCGTGTTTGGGCAGGCCGTCCTCGCAGGCTGTGACCATGAGAATACTTCCCCCCTGCCGAACGATCTGGTTGGCGGCGCTCATTCCTTTTACCGACTGGTACAGGTTCTGGTCCAGGGGATAGCCACTATTGGTGGTGATCGCGATATCATAGGGCTCGTCCACCGCACGCATGGCGTTCTCTTTCACAAAAGCGCAACCCTTTGCATGAGCGGAAAGCATGTCGCCTGCAAAGATGCCAGTGATCTCGCGTTTGACATTGAGGGAAACATTTAACAGGAAGGAAGGATTAGTACGCAAGGCTCCAGCGCGCATTTCCTCCCAAATGGGATTCCCTTCAAGAACTCCCCAGGTGGCCTTTGGGTGAGCGATCATTTCAAGCCCGTGATTGGTAAAGACGCTCTCTGCCCCAGACAGTGAGGGGATTACTGCCTTGGGACCACCGCTGAAACCCGCGAAAAAATGAGGTTCAATAAAGCCAGTCAGGATGCGCACATCGGCTTCAAGATAGGTGCGATTGATGCGCACCTGATGTCCCAAAGAAGTGTCACTCAGGGTAACAAGGTTAGCTCCATCGTTGCAATCGTGTTGGAGGCAGCGGTAACCTTCCACGATGCGTTCGCCGAGCATGGCGCGCAGCTCGGCTTTGGTTTGCAAACGGTGCGTTCCCAAACCGTTCAGAAGGGTAATATTTTCCTTTGCAATTCCTGAAGACTCCAATTCGTCGAGCAGAACGGGCAGGATACGGTCATTGGGGGTGGCGCGGGTGATGTCGGTGTGGACCACCACGATCTCATCGCCAGGGTTGACAAGTTCAGCGAGGGGAGCAGATCCAATCGGGTTGCGCAAAGCTTCCCGCAGCGCCTCAATTTCATCAGGCAGGCCTGGCAGGAAGCGCGGCGCCAACACATTCGCTGTGTCGGGGAGTGTCACGGTCAGATCATTACGGCCATAAGCCAACTTAATATTCATTGCCATTAAATAGTGCACGGATTGGCACGGACGACTTTCGTGCAATCCGTGTCCAGTTTTCCAAACCTAAAATGCCCGGTCAATAAACTCGCGGGTATGTACGTTGACGGGTACCTTCATCAATTCCAGGACGCCACGGGCAGTATGTTCCGAAAGACGGCGAAAAGCCTCTTCGCCTTTGGCCTTTGTGGCACGCAGCGGGTTGCCAATGACGCCGCTCTCTATGAATTCATGGTGGTCCATCGGGAAAGCAAAGTATTTATAGCCATCAAATTCCACGTCGGGCATGCCGTCTTTTTTCTCGAACGACCTGGGCAGGAATTCAGGGACATGCGCCTTGGTAAAATTAGCTCGATCCATACGGACAAACTTCTCATTCCAGGCCAGATCCTGGGAAGTCTCCAGTTCGCTCGAGTGCCATCCGGGTGTCTCTTCAGGGGGATTTTCCATCAACCCAGCAAGGATGCCGACATAATTCTCCATATATGGCTTGACAAAGCCTATCAGCGCGCCGGTCTCGTACCGCAGCTTGCGCAGGATCGGGTCGACCACTTTGACGTTGGAACCATGACCGTTGACAAAGATGATACGGTTGAAGCCGTGATGGATCAGGCTTCGCCCAACATCGTAAAGCAGGTTAAGAAGGGTGCTGCTGCGCAAGGTGATGGTGCCGCGCCCCATACCGGGCCTGTGCATGTGCTGCGGCGAATAGCCCGTCCAGATGGGCGGGGAATGCAACACACCAATCATCTCCGACACACGACAGGAAATTTCGATGGCGGTGATGGTATCGGTGTAGATCGGGAGGTGTTGGCCATGCTGCTCGAAGCTTGCCATCGGCACCAATATCGTATCCTTGGATTTAAGATATTCCTGGATATCGACATAGGTCAGATCGCCCAATTCCCAGGAGAGGAATTTCTTACGAAATTCTTCATCGCCTTCGGTCAGATGGGGAATATCTTTATAGTCGCGTCCATTTCCAGTTAACATTTTTTACTCCTTACTCATCATTTCAATGAACAGGTCAGCGACCTCGACTCCAAATTTGGGATCGTTAACATGGCGTTCGTAGGTAAGAATAGGGATATCTTTCCTAATCTCACTGCGCAGGGTTTCCAGGAAGGCTGCGTCGGCTTCAGGATTCCAGAAGGGACCGCCAGGAACGTTAGGGATGGAGAGACCCTGGGTCGGAACGGCGATGCGAAGCGGCCCCTTGGTTAAGTTCAAGCGTTCGGCAAAAAGGTGACCCAACGCAACCATCTCTGCATGGGTAGCTCGCACGAGCGTGTACTCAGGATTATGATCATACACGGGGCGTCCCTGTAACGCGGGGGGAATGGCACCAGCATGGAATACGCAGAAATCAATACAGCCTGGGACAACAACTTGCGGCAATCCCAGCAGACCAATCCGCTTGAGACGGTCAGGACCCCCATCGTGAATACCGCCGGTCATGGGATCAAATGTTTCGTTGGTGGTAAAGTCTATCACGCCGATAAAATGACCAGTTTCGGCCAGTTCTTCCATTGCCCGGCCGCCAACACCATTGGAATGGAAGATGACGGCTTCATAGCCATGTTCGGCAAGCCGGTCCTTGAGGACCATTACGGACTTGGTGGTGTTGCCCAGCATGGTAACGGCAACATACTTTTCCCCGGGGGCAGGTTCAGGCAGCCTGTGACCGTGTTCGACCATCCCCTTGAGGGCTGCTGCTACATTGTCAAAGATCGTGGTCGCGATCGGATTCAACCCCAGAATATCTACAATGGAGTGAACGACCATAATGTCACTGGTGCCAACCATTGGATCAAAGTAGTGCTTCCCTGAAGCGATCGGGGAAACCAAGACTTTTGGCACGCCGACAGGTAGTTGCATCATGGCCGCCGCACCCATTACAGCCCCTTCTGCGCCGCCCATGCTTACGATGGCGTCCAGTTTGCCCTGAGAGAAGAGCTCCAGGGTCAATTTTTTGAGGGCCGTGCGCATTCCTTCCACTGCCTTGCCGCGGCTGCCGGCATTGCGGAGCGCCTCGATATTCGTGCCGGCATAGCGAGCGGCCTCGGCGCGGCTGATATCGCGACCTACTTCGAGGGTGATGCCAATTGGTTCACCAAGAATGCCCGAATCGACCACGGTTGTTTCAAGGCCGAGGACCTGCAAGCGATCGCGCAGGTAGGCAATCTCTGGCCCTTTTGTGTCCAGAGTGCCGATAATCACAACTCTTTTGCCCATGGAATACCTCTACGAGGCAGGGATGAAGAACATCCACCCCTGCCCCTGGATTGCAATGCCTACTTAATTAATGGCAGGAGAGTCTCAGCTGTCTTTCCTACCAACCATTCGTAGAACTCTCCGGTCAGCAGGCTTGACCCATGCTCCTGGATGAACTTTAACTGTTCGGGGCTGATGTCTACCGGTTTATTCTCAATAGCGTTCGGGTACTGGTTGGCCGGGGTGCGGTCAATCGGGGCAACAAACTCCGCCGTCAGGGCACCATCGTACCCGATCAGTTTCAGTGTACCAATCAATTTCAGCCAATCCCAGTGACCCATGCCGGGCGCCATGCGATTGGAGTCGGCAACGTGAAAGTCTACCAGCAAACCCTTTGCAGACCTGATCGCTTCGTAGGGATCCGCTTCTTCGATATTGAGGTGGAAGGCATCCAGGCATACGCCGCACTCCGGGCCGACCGCTTTTGCCAGGGCAATCGCTTGGGCGGCGCGCGAGCAGAAGTAAGTCTCGAAGCGGTTGAGCGGCTCAAGTGCAAGCTTGATGCCTGCCGTCGAAGCAAAGGCCTGCACTTCCTTCAGGCTCTCCACAGCCCACTTCCATTCTTCCTCGGGCGTGGCTTCAGGGTTAATCTTGCCCACTGTGCATGGGACGATAGTCAGTTCGTACCCTTCCATCTCTTTTACGAGGGTCACGCAGTCCTTAGTATATTTCACCGAGCTCGCCCGCTGGGCTTCATTCTTGGCAAGCAGGTTGCGGTCTTTGAGCATCAACGTTACAGCGCCCCAGCAGCGAATGCCGTTGTCTTTGAGGGTCTTCCGCAGCTCTTTGGCGTTGTAGATCTCTGGTTCGCCGCTTATTTCGATACTTTCGAAACCGTATTTCTTAAGCCTGCGAATGGTGACCTCGGGCGATTCAGCCCTCATCCAGTTGTGCATTGAGAGATGCATTTCGTACCTCCTTTAAAAAGATTGGATTCGGATAGGATGGAACTAGACTCAGGATTACTCCACAAACATGATGAATACGCGGCTTCCCAGGATTAAGGGATGCCTCGCCTACATCCTAAAGCAGGTGCTCATCCAACAACTCATAGAGACCCTGGATGTGCAGTCCAAATCGATCCGCGTGGCGGTTAAGGTGACTCAAGCAGCCCGGGTCTTCGGTGACAACGATCTGGGCGCCAGCCTGCTGCGCGTCAGCCAGGCGCGCGTAGGTCAGATGATCGGATATGTGCGGGTTCATGAACTGTAGAGCACCATTTCCACAGGGATGGGCGCGCTCCTTCCGCCAGAACAGCTCTTGACCGGATGTGGACATGGCACCTACCAACAAACGGCGCGGGGCGTCATAGCGCGCAGGAATGCGCAACGAATGGGTTGGATCAATATATGCGTAAGGCTTCTTATCGTCGGAGGGTTTGAACTTAAGCACCCCGGTGCTAAATTTTTTATCCAGCAGTGACATGACTTCCTGAATTTCCACGCCAAGGGGCCATTCACCTTCCAGCCGTTCAGTTAGCAGACTGGTGAAAGCATAATAGTCACCTGGTGTGAGCACCAGCATGCGCCGGGCGCCACTGGCTTTAAGTTCATTGAGGGTTGCCTGAACCAGCATTTTGGCCGTCTCGGGAAAACCAAGCGAGGAAGCCAGGTAACCATTACTGCGACCTATCCCAATCAATACCGGTTTAACACCGGCAGTATCAAGCAACTTGAGCGCACTTTTCAGGGCGGCAGGCCAGAGATATTGGGCATCATCGCCGACAAACAAAGCGATTTCTGCCTGCCCTTTAACTGTTTCGGGCACATGCTTTTCGTACGGGTTGCTCCATTCCTGAATTGCCTTGTGAACTTCATAGGCGGTAGATGGGGCCAGGCTTTGAGCGGCGACCTCAGCACGGGTGGCCGCGATTGCATCCGGCAGAGGTTGGTCAGTGACACAATGGGCGCGGCAGGTACCGCAATCGGCACAGGAATAGAGCACATCCAGCGTATCCTGATTCCAGGCCAACAAGCCGCGCGGGATAGAAGCGATGGTCAAACCCCAGCCGTGCGGTGTCAGTGTTTCCCTGCGAGAGACATGTCCGACCGGGCAGACATGACGGCACATCAGGCAGTAGCGGCAATTTTCTATGGTGGCGGTGGCATTTTGTGATTGCATGATTTTGTGTTCATTCATCCTAGAAGCCGAACCCGGTTTTTCCCGGGTTCATGATACCGTTCGGGTCGATTGTTTTCTTAATTTTCAGCAGCAGTGGCCAAGCTTCGCCGTACTGCTTGCGCATGTACCGGGAAAGTTTGAGCCCTACACCATGATGTTCGTTGATCATTCCGCCATTCGCCATGACGGCCTGCATGGCTGCATTCCAGACCCGGTTGTGCAGTCGAAGTGCCTCCTGGGCATCCTGCGGCGGTTCTTCAATGATGAATCGTGAGTAGACCATCACACCCCAGTGAAACCAGTGGGAGAAGTGGGCGATGAACTTCACATTCCAGTCAGCGAAACCTTCCTCGACTGCTTTTTTTTCAGCCCAGTAGAGATTCGCGATCTTGTCAAAGGTAGTTACCGTCTCGGTTGTTCCATACATCCAGGGAAGCTTGAGGCTCTTGGGCGGATAATAGAAATCGTAACGGTGCTCCCACCAGGCATCACCCGGATCGCGGCCCAGGTCACGCCCTCCCAATTGTTGACAATACTCCAGTGCTTTCTTTTCTTGCAGGGCGGCTATCTCCGGGTCACCATCGAAGCCCATAACCATGTATGCGCCGTCATATTCGTAACCCAGCACCTTCTTGACTTGCGAGACGGTTGATTCGCGGTCGTACAGGCGGATGACGAGGGGGTTAAGGCGGTGGGTCATGATAAGACGTCCGACTTCCAGCGCCTTATTCAGGTCATCAAACAAGACAGCCCGCATCAGACGTGCTTCCGGTAAGTAATCGAGCTGCATGGTGGCTTCGGTGATTATGCCGAAATTACCTTCCGCGCCTAGAAAGAGACGGAACCAATCTGGACCTGCAGCATGTTTCGGGACCGGCGGGGTTCGGATGATCTCGCCAGTCGGCAGAACAATCTGCATACTTAACACCATATCCTCTGCTTTGCCGTACTTGGTGCTGAGGGTGCCGGTGCCTCGTGGTGCCAGCGCCCCTCCCAATGTGGCACAATTGCTGGAAGCCGCGTAGTGGGGCAGCATGAAACCCTTTTCGTTTAATGCCCATTCGAGCTGGGCGATGATGATACCTGCCTGGGCAGTCACTGTCAGTGATTTCTCATCAACGGTAATGATCTTATCCATCCGTTTCATGTCGATCAGAATGCCGCCGAAAATGGGCAGTGCGCCTCCCTGAGTGCCTGATCCTCCCCCCCAAGGTATGACAGGGATACGATATTTGTTGGCGACCTCCAATATCTCGGAGATCTCTTCAGCCGAACCCGGATGAACAATGTAATCCGGGGGTCTAAGCTGCATGCCTCGATCCAGCCACATTTGAGGCATCCAGGCCCAGTCGGTGGAGTAAATGAACTTATCGCTTTCTGCAACCGACACAAAGTCCGGGCCTACGATCTCACTCAGTTCACTACGGATCATCTCTAAAAGGAACAGGTTATTTTCCATGATCAATGGATGCCCATAAGGCTGTTGAGGATGAACCAGTCAAGTTCTTCATAATCGCGGGTAGAGATCAATTCTTTATACTTCGCCTGATCCAGGGAGCGCACGACTTCAACAAGGCGCAGGAAGATTTGCAGGCTGTTACGCAGGTGCTTGGTAGCCACTTCGGCTGGTTGCGTGCGAATGGCCTTCACATCCATGCCAACCATCCCTTTTTCGTAGAACCGGTTGCCATCCAGAACGCGGACTTCATTGAATGCCCGTCGCAGGTCCACCGAACCAAAGGAACGATCCTGGTCATATTTCAGGCCGTTCTGATCATTAAGGTGGACGCTCCACAATTTATCAAATGCCAAGCCAAAGGCCATCTCATCGGATGGATCCAACCCGGCAAGGATCGCGTGGGCCGATTCAACCAGACAACCGACGCGCTCCGGGTGATCAGACTGTGAGCCGAGAGCCAGGGCATGCCCGATGGTGGGGAGATAGGCCATATCCATGGGTTCATTTGGTTTGGTTTCAATGGCAATGCGCAAATCCTTATCGTAACTCAACAGGATGTTGACAGCTTCAAGCAAGTGGTGGGCGGCACGTGAGGCGTCTTTTGCCTCGCGCATGTAGGTGCCTTCGCGCGCCAGCCAAAGTACCATCAGATTGCAGCCCAACTCACGAGCAATATCCGCTGCCTTCTTTGAACGATCGATGGCATACTTGCGCATATTGGGATCGTTGGCTGTGTAAGCGCCGTCTACTGTCATCGGGGATTCCCACAAGCGGGGAGCAACAAACTCAGCGACCAGACCGTGTTCCGTCAGCTTGGCACGTATCGCACGAGCTTGCTTACCGATATCCGTTGCATTTAACTTGTCGAGATCAGGCACGACATCGTCGTCATGAAATTGCATGGCGTCGTAACCCAATCCTTTGAGGATCTCCACTTTTTTATCGAAGGGAACAGCAGACCGGACAGTCGGCCCAAAGGGGTCAGCACCCTCATGAATATTCCATGGACCAAAAGAGAAGCGATATCCAAATTTTTCCATATTAGCTCCTAATCCGGAATTACCGGAACAAAACGAAGAATTCAATATGCTGGGAAAGGCACCTCACAGGCAATCTACGCCCACAGCGGTGCATTCTCCATGAACGATAAGGTTTCAGAAAGTGAGCGAACACCACCTGAAGCGCCGAGGCCGGTCACGCACAAGGCACCGACCGCGTTGGCAAATCGCGCGGTTTTCTTCATCGACCAACCTTGCCACACCCCCGCGATGAAGCCGGCTGCGAAAGCATCCCCTGCACCAGTGGCATCCACCACATCGACCTTAAAGGCTGGGAGGCGAATCATCTTACCATCGCCAGACACTACAAGGCAGCCATTCACACCCATTTTAAGACCCACCGTCCTTACGCCACGCTCCAGCAAGGCACGTGCAACTTCTGTTGGGTCATCCAGTCCGGTCAGGGCCTGGCCTTCAGGCAAACTGGGAACGAAATAATCAACATAAGGCAGACAAGGTGCCAGAATATCCATCCAGCGCCCGGTGTCATCCCAGACTGTGTCCAGGAAGGTAATCACATTCGCGGCACGGGCATGGCGAAGCAATTCAGCTGTCGGTTGGCCATCAATACCGGGCATGACCAACGATCCGGCGACGTGCAAAATGGAACCTGCCTCCACCATCGAGAGGTCAATATCATCCAGTGTTAGATGGGCATTGGCTCCGATATAGTGCACAAAGCGGCGTTCGCCATCTGGTGCAACCATAACCATTGTGGCTGAGGTACCCACTCCTTTATCACGCGTGATGCCTTTGGTCCCAATATTGCGCTCCGCAAGGGCATTTAGCACAAAGTCACCGAAGGAGTCCGAACCTATCTTGCCAATCACTTCCACTGGCAGACCGAGCCGCGCCAGTGCAGTTGCCGTATTGATGGCACACCCGCCGGTATGCAAGCTCATTTCGTCCACCAAGACCAGCCTGCCCGGATCCGGAATGGTTCGCAGAGGTCGCCCGACAATATCGGCTACCAGTATGCCAAGACATAGGATGGGCTTATTTTTTGCCATTTATAAAGGTAAACTCGGAAAAGAAAATATCAATCGATTGATGGAAAGGCAATCCAACTGATAATCTATGATTCTGCCTGTTATTGCCGAGGAAATAAGGCAGTAGACTATTGGTTTACACCAGCCATTGCTTTATATTCCGGTGCCAGGGCAGGATACAAGGCGCGGTAATGGGGATAATAATCCTGATATATGCGGGTGGCCTGGGTGGGACTGGTGCGTCCGGTAATCTGGATGGTGGCGTCACAAGCAGCCGGAACATTCCCGTAGACACCTGCGCCTACCCCAGCCAACAGGGCAGCGCCAAAAGCCGCGCCCTCGGTGGTATTGACCGTCACCAGCTCTACACCCAGCACATCCGCCATGATCTGCCGCCAAAGAGCACTTTTGGCACCACCGCCCGAAATGCGTACCTGGTCTATCGATCCCAACCCGGCCTTTAAAATCAGCCTAAAGCTGTCTTTAATCCCAAAGGCTACGCCTTCCAACACCGCCCGCGTCATGTGAGCCCGAGTATGGCGAACAGTCAGCCCGACCCATGCAGCCCGCACCAGGGGATCGGGGTAGGGAGTGCGTTCACCGGTCAAATAGGGCAGAAAAAACAATCCTTCGCTACCCGCCTTTATGTCGCCTGCTTCGTTGACCAAGGCATCGAAGTTTGCATCGGGAGCCAGGGTGTCACGATACCATTGCAGGCTGCCTGCAGCGCTTAGCATGACGCCCATCAAATGCCAGTGGTCGGGGACAGCATGACAAAAGGCGTGCAGGCGACCCTCCGGCTCGATCAACGGCGACTCGGTGGTCGCGAAGACAACTCCGGAGGTACCCAGCGTTAGTGCGATAATGCCCGGTTGTACTGCACCCACACCGACTGCCTGGGCTGCGCAGTCGCCGCTACCTCCAACGACAGGAGTACCCTGCGCCAAACCGGTTTCGGCTGCTGCCAACACACTCACACTGCCCGTCACTGCGGGACCTTCAAAGGTGGGTGGCAGCCAATTGGCTGGGATTTCAAGAGAGGATAATACTTCAGGGGACCAATTGCGGGTCTTTAGATCAAAAAGAATGGTTCCGGAGCCATCGGCTTTGTCCATGGCATAGTCGCCGGTCAGCCGGTAACGGATGTAATCCTTGGGCAGCAGGATGTGGCGTGCTTTGGCAAATACTTCCGGTTCGTTCTGTTGCACCCATAGGATTTTGGGCGCAGTGAAACCCGTCAGGGCATCATTCCCGGTAATCTGAATTAGGTGTTCCTTGCCCAGGCGGGCGCGCATTTCGTCGCATTGGGTACCAGTACGCTGGTCATTCCACAGGATAGCAGGACGCAACACTTCACCCTGCGCATCGAGTAAAACCAAACCGTGCATCTGGCCTGTCAGGCCGACGGCAGTCACGGCTGAACCCGACAACCCAGCCTGGCCCAGCGCCTGACGAATGCTTTTCGCCATGCCAGCCCACCAATCGCGCGGGTCTTGTTCTGACCAGAGTGGGTGCGGCGTGGAAAGAGTCAGAAGCGATGTTGCACTGCCGACCACGCCTCCCTTCTCGTCGATCAACAGTGCCTTGGCACCGGTTGTTGATACGTCAAGGCCTAGAAAGAGTTTCATGTATTAAGTCCAAGCACCTGTAATGATTGAAAAGTGAGGCTTTTTGGGTAAAACAAAGCGGTTAACGTACTCCCATCAACAGTTCCACGGTTAATTGGTCAAGGCGCTCATAGGAAAGGCCACGGGCACCCAGAGCCTCCCGGTCAAAGACCTTTGCCTTGAGGCTGGCGGCTCTTTCCGGGCTGTAAACGCCCAGCAGAGGCGAGATCTTCTCCCGATCAGAGTTGATCTCGGTTAGCAGGGTTTGAATTTCTTTATCTTGCTTCCATTGTTCAGCCTTCGCCTTGAGGATGAGGTATGTCCGCATGCAGCCGCGGGCGAAATCTTTTACGCCTTCGTAATCCTCGGTGCGGTAAGCATGGGCGTCGAAATGTCGGCTTCCTTTGTAACCGTGCTCCTCCAACAACTTGACCAAGAAGAATGCGCTCTTCAGGTTGACTGCCCCAAAGCGGAAGTCTTGATCATAACGCCCGAAAGCCTGATCGTTGAGGTCGATGTGGAAAAGCTTGCCAGCATCCAGGGCCTGGGCGACTGCGTGAGTAAAATTCAAGCCTGCCATCTGCTCGTGAGCAACTTCAGGGTTGACGCCCACCATTTCAGGGTGATCCAAGGTTGCAATAAAGGCCAGCATGTGCCCGGTGGTGGCATTGTACATATCACCGCGCGGTTCATTGGCCTTGGCCTCCAGGGCAAATTTCAATTTATAACCCTGGTGGATAGAATATTCACACAGAAAATTCATCGCCTCCCGGGTGCGTTTGATTGCAGTGAGCGGGTCTTTGGATGCGTCTGTTTCCGTGCCTTCGCGCCCGCCCCAGAAGACAAATATCTTGGCGCCAAACTCCACGCCCAATTCCATCGCATTCATGGTCTTTTGCAAGGCATACGCCCGTACGCGCGGGTCGTTGGAGGTGAAAGCACCGTCCTTGAAGGCCGGTTCGTAAAACAGGTTCGTGGTCGCCATGGGGACGACAAGGCCGGTTTCCTTCAGGGCTTTTTTAAAATCCTTTACAATCCGGTCCCGTTCAGCCGGAGAGGCATCGATCGGGACTAGGTCATTATCATGGAAGTTGAGGCCGTATGCGCCGACTTCAGCCAACAGATGAACGAGTTCGACAGGCGTTTTCGACTCGCGCACCGGACCACCGAACGGGTCGCGACCAATCGAGCCAACCGTCCAAAGGCCGAAGGTGAATTTATGCTCAGGCTTGGGTTGATAGAGGTCAGTCATAGAAAACCCTTTCAAATAATGAATTCATGGAGAGAGACTCAAAAAGATGCCGGATACTTTACCCAGAAAAAGTCTGTGACTTATGGTTCAATCGACTTCATATCCTGGCTGGTTGCTTTGCCCGCCTCTTTCTGGCGGCGTTCTCCTTTTGGTTTAATATGGCTCCACCATATGAAACCAAGTGTGGAAATAAGGAGAACGAGAAATCCAACTTTATAGAAAATTATCAGCCATGGTTGGAACATCCCCAATATGCCCAGAACAATCCCCGCAATGAGCACTCTTTCAACAACGAGATAAAAACGCCGGGAGATGTTACCGCTGAGCAAGCTGGCTGACATATTGATTATCGAGATGAACGCCAGCAGAATGGCAACAAAAATAAGGATGAAGGGAATTGCTGAAAGAAGTACATTCGTGGCCCTTTGTTTTTCGGTGGTCAATGCCTTGATTACGGGGCTAGCGACTAAACCAAGAACCAATGTTACAACGATTGCAATGAAGAGGCCAACCGGTAAACGGAGACGACTTTTCGCCATAATTACTCCTAAAATCATCAACTAGAGAATGTGAGGGCGAGACAGAGCTTGCCTCGCCCCCAGGACAGGTAGTCTAATATTTAATGTCAACCTGCTTTTTAATTTCTGCTGATTTCAATATTGCATCGCAGATGATTGCCGCACGGTATCCATCTTCGAAAGTTGCGCCGTGTGGACCAACTTCCTTCTTGTTGACAATGCAGTCCAGCAAGTGCGTGATCTCGTGTACAAAAGTGTGTTCCCAACCGATGATATGCCCGTGCGGCCACCAGTTCCCCCACCAGGGATGGTAGCCTTCGGTGACCAAAACAGTTGTCCAACCGCTGGTTTCTTTCGGCTCATGGTCCCGGTAGAAGATATCGAACTCGTTGAAACGCTCCAGGTTGAAACGGACACTGGCTTTTTCGCCGTTGATCTCGAAGTAATTATAATTCTTGCGACCAAGTGCAAAACGAGTTGCCTCAAATGTGCCCAATGCCCCATTATCAAATTCACAAATGGAAACAAAGGCGTCGTCCACATCAACCGTGCCCATTTTGTCGGGATTATCGGGCAGGGGGCGCTCTGTGATGAAGGTCTTCGCCATCGCAGAGACGGTTTTGACGCCCCCAACCAAATAGTGAGCCAGGTCAATGATATGCGCTCCCAAGTCCCCCAATGCACCGCTGCCGGCAATTGATTTATCCAGGCGCCAGATCTTGGGCGTGTTATAGTGCGGGAGGATCCATTCCTGGAGGTAAACCGCCCGCCAGTGATAGATTTTTCCCAATGCACCACTATCAATCAAATTACGGATCTGCCGGACTGCCGGGACGAAACGGTAATTGAAGCCTACCATATTTTTGACACCGGTTGTTTTGGCGACTTCGACCATCTGTTTGGCTTCTTCAGCGGTACGAGCGATCGGCTTTTCACACAGGACATGCTTGCCAAGTTTCATGGCATAGATGGTCGGATCCATGTGAATGTTATTGGGACCGCAATTGTCGAACAGGTCAATGTTTTTGGCACAGCCATCCAACATACCCTTCCAATCATCCGGGCAGCCTTCGCGGAATCCATAGCGCTTGACGGCTTCAGCAACGGCTTCCTTACCCAGGCCGCAGATCACGTCCAGGCGGGGAATCGCCGGTGGGGGATACATCATGTAGGGGATTTTCTTATAGGCGTTGGTGTGCGCTTTACCCATAAAGGAATAACCGAGCATACCAACCCCGATCTCCGGAATCTCGCCCTTGGCCTTTGCTGCGGCCATCGTGGTGAAACCAGTTTCTTCACTCATGATAATATCCTCCTTACTTCTTGGCTGTAAAAGCCGCGTCGAAAGCGACGGAAGAAGGGGTAAAGTCTTGCTTGCGGATCATCTGCAAGGCTTCAGGAGCACCCCAATCACGATCCATACCGCTGTCTTCCCACTCAATGGAGAGCGGGCCTTTGTAACCAACGCGGTTCAGAGCACGCACAATTTGGTCCCATTTGACATCGCCCCGGCCTGGCGAGACAAAATCCCAACCTCGACGGCTGTCACCAAAATCCAAGTGAGAGGACAGGATGCTGTTACGACCAGTGAGCTGCAAACGCGAGTCCTTCACGTGAACATGCCAGATGCGGTCGCCAAAATCATTAACGAACTCGACAGGGTTAATGAACTGGTGGATGAAGTGACTTGGGTCGAAATTGAACCCAAAGGCAGGATGGTTGCCAATTGCATCCAGGGTGCGCCTGGCAGTAACGAGATCGTAGGCGATTTCAGTCGGGTGAACCTCCAGGGCAAACTTGACACTATTCTTGGCGAAAACATCCATGATCGGTTTCCAGCGAGCCGCGAAATCTGCATACCCTTTATTGATATCATCTTGGTTCGTTGGAGGGAAGAAATAAAGGTTTTTCCAAACCGGGCTGCCAGTGAAACCGTTGACTATGCTCACACCGAATTTCTTGGCGGCACCAGCGGTATTCTTTAATTCTTCTGCGCAGCGCTGGCGAACACCTTCAGGGTCGCCATCGCCCCACAGACGAGGCGAGAGAACGCGTTTGTGACGTTCGTCAATTGGGTCATCAGCCACACACTGACCAACCAGATGCGTGCTAATGGCAAAGCACTTCAGGTTGTACTTATTGAGGATGTCCCAGCGACTTTTAATATAGCCATCATCTGCCAGGGCCTTATCCACTTCAAAGTGGTCTCCCCAGCAAGCTAATTCCAAACCATCGAAGCCCCAGGCGCTGGCTTTTTTGGCCACATCGTCCAATGTCAGATCTGCCCATTGGCCGGTGAAGAGGGTGATCGGTTTGCTCATTTGATTTTCTCCTTTTTATAATTGGCTATTTATAGTCAGGCAATTGGATCAGTTTTCCACCCTGCATAGCAGATTCATGGGCCAGGATTCCCACAGAAGTCCAATTTGCGGATTCAAACACATTCGGGAATGGCTCACGGTCTTCCACGATGGCTGAAAGGAACTCATTCGCGAGATGCGGATGTGAACCGCCGTGCCCAGAGCCCTGAATAAAGGAAAGGTGTTTGTTCTCGGCCATGTCGTAAACGCATTTGGTCGTGAATTCACGGATCCCTTTTGGAAGAAGATGGGCATAATCCTTGATCCCTGCGTGTTTGGCCTCTTCGCCGCCAAGGTGAACAACGGGTTCTTCATTGGAAACCAGTTGCCACTCAAAACTCATTTCGCTGCCATAAACATCGAAACTCTCTATATATTGACGGGCAACATCAAATAATGACCTGGTGACTTCCGCGGAAAGGTCCGAACCTTTCAGCTTGATGTGTGCTGTTTCAACAGCGAAAGGAGAGCCATATTTTGGAATGAGAGAGTCGGCAATCTTACCTGACCCAAAACATGAAACATACTCCGCCATCGCAGCACCCATTGCCAGACAAGGACTTACTACGTGGGTGGCATAATGCATGGGCGGAAGACCTTCCCAATACCCCGGCCAACCGTACATATTCTGTTGGTGAGCTGCACGCAAGAACTGGATTTTGCCCAGCTTTCCGGTATCCCGCAACTCCTTGACAAACAAATATTCGCGTGAATAGATGACCGTCTCCATCATCATGTACTTCTTGCCGGATGCTTTTTGTGCTTCAATGATCTGCCAGCATTCATCCACCGAAGTTGCCATGGGCACCGTACAGGCAACATGTTTCCTGGCTTTAAGTGCTGCAACGCTCATGCGAGCATGCTCATGGATGGGAGAGTTGATATGTACCACGTCCACGTTTGGATCTTCGATGAGTTGATCAAAGCTAGTGAAACGCGCTTTGATACCAAATGCGTCACCTATCTGGTTCAGCTTTTGCTCATTGCGCTGGCAGATCGCGTACATATTTGCATTCGGATGGCGCTGGTAAATGGGGATGAATTCTGTCCCAAATCCCAAACCTACAATCGCAATATTTAACTTTTTTGTCATATTGCCTCCGTAGATTCAAATCTAGTTCGGTTACTTCATCAACTCATGCAAGAAAACCACACCATCCGCAGCCAATGCGTCTTGTGACGAAGCCAAGGGCCGCCAAATTGCGGCTGCGCGAGCAATGCTTTTCACCTTGCTCGTGAAAGATTCAATGACCAGCACACCATCGAATTTGATGTCTTTCAACGCTTGAGCCACTTCTTTCCAGGGCACATGTCCAGCGCCAGGAGTGCCGCGATTATTCTCGTTGCTGTGGACCTGGAGCAGGCGGGGCCCAACCTTCCGGATGGCATCACCCATTGAATTCTCTTCAATATTCATATGGAAGGTATCCAGCATAATCTTGCAAGCCGGGTTATTCACCCGATCAACTAGCTCGATGGCTTGATCCGCTGTGGTAATAAAGCTGGTCTCAAAACGGTTAAGCGGTTCCAGCCCCAGGACGACACCTTTCTTTCCGGCATAATCCGAAAGATCCTTTAATATTTCAACCAGGATCTTCATGTCGTGTTCCCGCTCTTCGGCTGATTGCTGCCACGTGCGCCCCACTGCTGAGTAGAAAGGTCCAACGAGGTTCTTTCCTCCGACCAATGCAAGTCCATCAATACTGGCCTTGACATAATCCACCCCGTTTTGGCGAACTTTAGGATCAGGGTCGATCAAATCGCGGTCGGGACCCATCGCAACGCAGCAACTGATGCTGGAAATACCCGCCTTGTTGATGATTTCCTTGCATTTCTTGAAATCAAGGGTTTTTGGATCATCGATGGGAATCTCAATGTGGTTAAAACCCATTTTGGCAATCTTGGGCGCCAAGACTTCTAATTCCTCCGTGGTCAGCGGAGCTGTCCAGACCCAAGTATTTACGCCGAATTTCATAGTGAACTCTCCTTTCTGGGATTAGGGCTGAAGGCGATCCCCATTCAGCCCAAAATAGTGGATATGCTCATATGCAATATTAAACTTCATCACATCACCGAGATGGTAAGAAGTAATTCCCGGAACCAGGCTTAGCAAGGTGCGCTGACCTGACTGGATATGGAGGATGGTCTCAACCCCAAGTGGTTCAGCGAGAACAAGTTGCCCGGTAAATTTTCCGTTCGGATCAGGTTTGACATTCTCAGGACGGATCCCCAACATGAATTCCGCAGGCAATTTACTCCCACCCGGAGCAGGCAGGAGCACGTTACTATCGCTGATGGAAGTGACCTCATTCTCTCGCCGGGCATTGTATAAATTGATGCGGGGTGAGCCAACCAATTGAGCGATAAAGCTGGAGGCTGGCCGGTCGTAGATGTCTTCAGGGGTGCCTACCTGGATGATCCGCCCCTCGTTCAAAACAGCAATACGGTCTGCCATGGTAAGCGCTTCGATCTGGTCATGGGTCACAAACAGCGTAGTGCTGCCCTGGGTCTTCTGCAAATGTTGTAATTCAATACGTAATGCTTCCCGCAGCTTTGCATCCAGGTTGGACAAAGGTTCATCCATCAGGAAAACGCGCGGCGAGCGGACGATTGCCCGTCCAATGGAAACACGCTGCATTTCCCCACCCGAGAGATGAGCTGTCTTGCGCTTCAGAAGGTGGGAGATGCGTAACTTCTCTGCAGTCTCTTCCACTTTTTTCCGGATCTCCGCAGCAGATTTGCGCCGCAAAGGGGATCGGAGCGGAAATGCCAGGTTGTCAAAGACGGACATGGTTGGGTAGAGTGAGTATTGTTGGAACACAAGGGCAACATCACGGTCCGAAGGCGTCAGGTCATCCATTGCTTCACCATCGAAGAGTATGGAGCCCGCATCCTGGTGTTCCAAACCCGCGATCACGCGCAACGTGGTCGTTTTTCCCGCACCGGTAGGGCCTAAAAGTACAAAGAATTCACCATCTTTGACATCAAAGGAAACATCGTCCAGCGCGGTTACACCCGGAAAGTTTTTACTAATGTGCTGAAGCTCTACGTGACTCATTGGGTCACCTCTGGTTTGATGGCCGCTTCCGTCTTGAGATTGAAAAAGCGTACCATTTGGGGATTGATGTCAAAATGGACCAAGGTATCAATCGGATAAGGGATCAAACGGTCTGTACGGATATGGATAATTTCGTTCTCGTTGATCGTTAGATGGAGTACTGCGGACGAACCCTGCATCTCGCTGGCATAAACTTTCCCAGCCAATTTCCCACCATCATTGATCTGGGCAGCCTCGGGACGAAAACCGACGACGATCTCGCTTCCATCATTCATGCTTTTTCTCAGTGCACTTTGCCACACTTGCGGTACAGCATAGCGGTTATCCAGGCCTGCCATCTGAACAATTCCATCGGCATACCTGCCGGTGATAAGGTTCATGCCTGGGCTGCCGATAAAACGCGCAACGAACAGGTTGGTTGGGTTATTGTAGACTTCAGCCGGGGTGCCAATTTGCTGGATTGCAGCTTCGGACATTACTACAATGCGATCACCCATCGCCATTGCTTCAATTTGGTCATGGGTAACGTATACCGTGGTGGCATGTTGAAGAACATGCAGGCGTTTAATTTCAGACCGCATCGACTCGCGGAAATCGGCGTCGAGGGCTCCCAGAGGTTCATCCATTAAGAAGGCTGCTGGCCTGCGCACCAAAGCACGCGCCAGTGCAACGCGCTGTTGATCACCGCCGCTTAACTGACCGGGATGTGCCTTGAGCACATGCTCGATCTGCAGTAATTTCACCACTTCATCGACGCGCTTTTCCACCGTCTCGCGCGATTCACCTTGCGCCTGGAGTGGAAAAGCAATGTTCCTCCAGGCTGTCAGGTGCGGGTAAAGCGCATAGAACTGGAAAACAAAGGCGATATCCCGCTCACTGGGATGCAACCAGGTTACATTGCGCCCATTCAGCCAGATCGTCCCACCCGAGACTGTCTCCAGCCCGGAAATCATGCGCAAGGTGGTGGTTTTACCACACCCGGACGGACCCAGAAGGACGATAAACTCTCCATCCTGGATGGTCAGATCCAGTGGCTTTACCGCGTGGAGATCGCCAAATTTCTTTTCGACTTGCCGGAGTTCAATCGTGGACATAATCGGTTTCCATTTTATTTATTGATTTACTTTCGGACAGCGCCGAATGTGACGCCGCGCAGCAGGTAATCCCGCAGCGCGAATGTGACGATCGCAACGGGGATCAGGAAGCCCAAGCTTCCGGCCGCGATTGCCGACCATTCCAAACCACCGCTTCCAAGCATGGTGGCAATACTGGGTGGGGCAGTGCGGGCTTTCTCGCTGGTGAGCATGAGCGCAAAGGCGTACTCATTCCAGGCGAAGATCAGGCAAAAGACTGTGGTTGCGGCGATCCCGTTCACAGCCTGTGGGAGGACAATCTTAAAGAAAGCCTGCAGACGGGAATAGCCGTCCACCAGGGCAGCCTCTTCGTACTCGACCGGGATCTCGTCAATGAACCCTTTAAGCAACCAGACCGAGAACGAGAGGTTGAAAACAGTATAGAGAATGATCATTCCTATATGCGTATCATTCCAGCCCAACTGTTTATACAACAGGAAAAGCGGAATGGTCACGACCACTCCTGGCAGCATGCGGGTGCTGAGAATAAAGAACAACAGGTCGTCTTTCCCTGCAACTTTAAATCGACTGAAGGCATAGGCGGCAAACAATCCCAGTATTACCGAAAGGAGAGTTGAAGTCCCGGCAATGATCACCGAGTTTTTCAAGCGGCCCACATAATCACTGGGTCCATTGATTTTTTGCCCGACACTGAGCGCGAGTTTTTGCCAGTAGTTTAAGTCCCCGGGATTGGCTCGCGCGGCTTCCAGGTTGGAAGGAGAAAACAAGGAACGATCTGTAAACAGGTAAAGGAATCCCTCCAGGGTAGGCTTGAAGAACACTTTTGGGGGTGGGGTGACGATATTGGCGCGGGATTTGAAGGCTGTCATGATCATCACCAGTACAGGGATGATCATGATGAAGGTCACGATCACGGTAACGATCACCCGGATGGATCTTCCCAACTTGGCACGCGGGTGCACCTTGTCAACCCGGATGGGTTCGACAACAGGGATGCGGGGACCGATTTCTTCAAAAGTAGCCATGGGTTATCCCTCTCCTTTGCTTTGATTAAGGTACTTGATATACAAGTTGCTAATAGCAATGATGATGATCAGGATAATATATGCCAGCGCACTTCCCATACCAGTGCGGAATTGTCCCAGGAAAGCTATCCGGTAGAGGTCGACTGATATTAGCTCAGTCTGGACACCAGGTCCGCCACCGGTCATGCCCATTACCAGGTCAAAGGATTTAAATGCCTCGATGGTGCGAAACAAAATTGCGATCAACAATAAAGGCGCCACCTGCGGCAGGGTGATGCGCCAGAATTGAAACCACGAACTGGCCCGGTCAACCGCGGCGGCTTCGTACAGGTAGTCAGGTATTGCTTTTAAGCCTGAAAGAACCAATAACATTACAAACGGCGCCCACATCCACACATCCACGATCACTACGGCTATCAGTGCCAAGCCAGGCACTGGGTGACCACCAATACGGCTGGCCAGCCAATCAGGGGATTTGGATGGGTCACTCAAGCCAAGCAGGAAATTAAAAAAACCAAAGGTGGGGTTGTACATCAGTTTCCAGAACAAGCCCACCACCACCGGAGAGATCATCATGGGAATCAGGATCAGCGTGGTCAGGATGCCGCCGCCCTTGAATTTTTCACGAACCAGCATGGCCAGGCTAAAACCCACCAGAACCTGCAGGCTGACCGACATCAGGGCATAACGGCCGGTGGTGGCAAAATATTGCCATAAATTCTTATCATTCAGGATCTTACTGAAGTTTTGGAAGGCAACCCATACCGGCGCCTTTTGTGCAATCGCGGAATAATTGGTGAAGCCAAGATATAGGCTGTAAAACAATGGGAAGACATTCATTGCGATCAGGAGTAACAGCGTCGGCCAGATGAACAGGTTGACGATCGCACGGTTGCTGAGATGACGCTGGCGAATTTTGGTGTTTGGACCTCTAAGTTGCGTTTCACTTGCTGTCATAATCCAGCCTCTTTCTTGGCATCTTTTGGTTGGGGAAGCGGTAGGAACCGCCTCCCCATTTACTTATGGAAGGTTTACTTTAGGAACAATGTCGGCTTAGGGGATGACGCCATCCGCCTTCAATGCAGCCGTCTGCTCGGTAGCGATTGCATCCATAGTCTCCTTGGCTGTGCCTTCACCTCCAACAACAAAGGCGCTCAAGTGATTCTGCGAGGGTGTAAGCAGCGCAGCGTAGGTTGGGATGTTCCAGAAGTCCATGACGAAGGTCATGGTCTCAGAGAAGGCCGGGTTGTACGGGGTTGCTTTCATGAACGCGTCTGTCTTGAGCACGTTGGAGTTACAGCTATAGCCACCAAGAGCAGCCCATTTTGCCTGGATGTCCTCTTGTGCAAACCACTTGATGAAATCAAGGGAGGCTTGCTGGCGTTCCGGGCTGACAAAGGAAATGACACTCAAGCCCTGACCACCGAGGGCAGCCGCGCGTTTTCCGGTCGGGCCGGCGGGATTGGCGAAGTAACCGGTGACATTCGCATAAGGATCTGTGCTCGGGTTGGCCAACGCCGGCAGGAAGGCGAAGTAGTTCATGGTCATTGCCACCTGACCACCGATGAAGGCGTCATTGGTTTCCGTGTAGAAGGCGTTGTTCAGGCCGGGTGCCTGGCAGCAATCATACAGGTCGCGATAGTACTGCAAAGCATCAATGGCTTCCTGGGAGTTTACAACACCTTCAACAGTGTTGTCAGCAGCCTGCCACTTAGCGCCATAGGAGAACATGACGTTCTCATAACCCATCGTAATGGCATCATAATCCTTCTGGGTGTAAATCGCCACACCGTTCATACTTCTATCCGGTTTGGTGAAGAACTTGGCGATGTCCATCAGTTGAGCCCAGGTGGTGGGTACGGCTAGGGCATAGCCATACTTGGTTTGGAAGGCAGCCATATTGGCGGGATCTTCGAAGAGGTCCTTGCGATAGGCGAAACCATCGGCATCACCTTCGGTCGGGTAGGCCCAGTATTGTTTAGAACCGGCAGGATATTCGCCGTAGTACTGCAGTGTGGCGGGGGTGACGCTCGTGTCGATCCCATTGGTCTTCATGAAGTCGGTCAGATTAACATAGTATCCTGCGGTAGCGCCCTGTCCGGTCCACTGGCTGTCGCCAACGACCATGTCCCATTCGGTGCCGCCAGCAGCCATGGCAACATTGAAACGGTCACCAAACGAACCCCATGGTTCCTGCACGACGGTCACTTTAATACCGGTTGCCTGTTCGTACAAGGCACCGATCTGCTGCAGGTAGTCGGCCGGGGACCATTGAGCCCACAGGATGGTTAGTTGCGTTACAGCAGGCCCAGCGGGGGGAACGGCTGTGTCAGCGGCGGGCGGTTGAGTTGGCTGACCGGCAGGCGGCTGGGTTGTCGCTGCAGGACCGCAGGCAGACAAGACCATTATCAGGACGAGCGTCAGTGCAAATGCATATTTCTTAAACATGGTTTATTTTCTCCTCTTGAATTGTGAAAGGGGTTTTTGAACGATAGTTTGTGGTCTATTGGTTTATTTTTTCGTCCACCTCCTTATAGGAGAACACTTTATAACTTGATTGGTAGTTGCAGCCAACTAATTTGGCGCAAAAAGAAGAATATTGCTCACGAAACAAGCGCACCCACAATATCGGGTTGTGCCAGGATCGCCTGGTAAACAATGGCCACGCCGCCCATCACGCAGGCATCGGAGGCGTGCCGGGCCAACACCAATTGCATGGCTTCACGATTCCATTTCAAGGCACGCTGCTCCACTTCCTTTTTTATGACGGGCATCAGGAATTCACCTGCCAGGCTGAGGATCCCGCCAAACACGACCAGTTCAGGATTCAGGGCATTCACCAGGGAGGCAATGCCAATCCCCAGATGACGTCCGATGATTTCCAATGCACCCAGCGCCACAGCATCACCAGCGCGAGCAGCATCCACGATTAATGGTACTGTCAAGGAATCTCGGCTGCCGCCGGTCATTTCAGACAACCTGCTGGCCTCGCCCTGATCGATACGTCTCCAGATGTGGCGAAAAAGCGACTGCTGGCTCACTTGGGTCTCCCAACAACCCTGGTTGCCGCACTTACAGATCTCGCCATCAGGATCAAATGTCATGTGACCGAACTCGGCACTGACACCGGTCACGCCGCTGAACACACGCCCGTCATGCACAATTCCCCCGCCCAAACCAACCCCTGCGCTAATATACAGCACCTCTTTATAACCCCGTGCTGCACCAAAGTATTGCTCACCCAAGGCGGCTATATTGGCTTCGTTATCCACATACAAGGGTACGTTAAACGATTCCTGTAAAATGGCGCGTATTGGGAGATCCTTCCATCCCAGGTTGGGCGCAAACAGCAATGCACCGGTTGCTTGATCAACCAGCCCAGGAACACCAACTGCCATACCCAGGAGCGTGCCACATGCCGGGCACCCCACCTCAATCGCCTGATTCAAAATAGTCAGCGCGCGATCAAGGATCGCGCGCTGACCAATAGTGTGGTCAATATGTTCTTCGTGACGCCAAATGATCTCGGGGGCAAAGTCCGTGCAAATTACCAGAATAAAATCCACCCCAATTTCGCAACTGACAATAAACCCCGCGGTTGGATTTAGTTTCAGCAATATGGCAGGGCGCCCCGCACTGGGTGATGCAAGACCAATTTCCTGCACAAACTGGCGCTCGATCAATTCATTTACCAGGCTGGAAACAGTGGTCTTGTTCAGACCTGTTGTATCCGCCAGTGCGGCACGCGAGATTGGCGCGTTCGTGCGCAGGTGATTCATGATCACTGAAAGGTTGATTTCGCGTACAAGGGATTGATCACCGGTGCGATATTGATTAATTGCAGCCATGTTGGTTTCTGGGTATCATCTCAAGGAAAGCAACATTACAGTACATAGTTGGTTGTATCAACAAACTAATTGTACAAGGGAATTTAAAAAAGTCAAGTGGTAATACGATAAAACCATAACATTATGCAACGTGATTTGTGACAAATTGTAGGGGTGGACTCCTTCCCCTTTCCCGGTTATGAGCTAATTCCATTGGACACGCCCATCTCCGAGATTGCTTTTATCGGCGCATCCGTTGGGGCAGCGCTGGATGGGATGCGCCCAGTGGCCGAGATGCAATACGGCGACTTCGTCTTATGCGGCATGGACCAGGTGGTTAATCAATCTGCAAAGATGCATTATATGAGCAACGGGCAGGTGTCCGTGCCTATGGTCCTGCGTTTGCCGGTGGGTGCATCGGCGCGGGGGGCGCAACACGCGCAGATCAGTGAAGCATGGTTCATGCACCCGTCTGGTTTGAAAGTCGTTTGCCCCTCTAATCCATACGACGCCAAAGGACTAATGCTCGCTGCCATTCGTGATAACAACCCGGTCATCTTTTTGGAACATAAATTACTGTATGTTGGGAAGGGTGGGCGAAAGGAATCTTCTTCAGCGGCGCGTGGCATCGGCGTACCCGAAGAGGACTACGAAATTCCACTGGGCACTGTGGTCATCAAACGTGAGGGAAACGACCTGACTATTCTTGCCTACATGCTCATGCTGCACCGGGCAATGGAAGCGCCGGAAGAGCTGGCGCGCCGAGGCATCCGTGCCGAAGTGATTGACCTGCGCTGTCTCGTCCCGCTGGAAATGGAACCGATCTTCGCTTCTGCAAAGAAAACGGGGCGAGTGTTAATTGTGGAAGAAGACAACCTGACCGGCGGCTGGGGTGCGGAGGTGGCTGCCAGGCTTTCAGAGGCGGCCTTCTTCCATCTGGATGCACCCATCACCCTCGTGGCCGCGCCCGATACTCCCGCTCCGACCGCGCCAGTGCTGGAGCGGGAGTACGTCCCCTCGGTGGAGCGTGTGGTCGAAGCGGCTGTGCGGATAGTGGCAGGTTGACCAGTGCGTTCCTCAATCGGCCGATTTCGCATTAAAACGGGGGAGGCCGCGATGAAGCGAATGGTGTGCACCAGCATTTCTGAATGAAAATTTACAAGAAGGGATTTTATCCTGTTCACATCTTTTCTTGTGTCACAGCTGACGATTTCTCTTCCCCTTATTAGTATCATAAAGAAACGCAACCCTGAAGTGAATAATTCAGGGTTGCGATAATCATATACAAATGTTTCCCGGGAAACCAAACAATACTCTTTAACCTTCCATAATCGGCATTATCTTATTAGGTTTTATTTAACTGAATATCATAAACCAAGACTTTAGTCCATTTTTTTGAATTCTTATCGACGAATGCCAGGTGGATTGGATCAGCCTGGTAAAGATTGTGATCAGCAGTATCATTGAATAACAGTGTGAGACCGTAAGAATATGTATTATCAACGACAGTCCGATTTGTATTGGCTGGTTTACCGAAATAACCACTTAATACCAACGGAGTCTTTATAAGAGTATTCAACCCTTCTTCAAATTCAAGAAGAGCAGAATTTGATAGTTTTTCTTCCAGCCAAAAAAACACATTGTGACTATGCATGTTTCCTTCCTTCCGAGAATCAAGGTGAAGTTAGTAAACTATTATCCTTACAATAATCTTTCCAATTGTCACAATTGGCTAAGTGCGCTTCTCTTTAAGCAGCCCTTCTTCTTTTCGAACCGCCTTAAAAGCTTCAATATATGGTTTGTTGTAGGTGCAACAACCCACATTCTTTTGGCGGATGAGAAGCTCAATGCAGTGGTCATCGGCAGTACACCACTTGACTTCATCTTCCCTTCCTTCCATGAGTTTCACCGGGGTGAAGGGATCCGCGAGAGATTGCCTACCCAGGGCAACCATGTCAACTACACCGTCGCGTATGTTTTTATCCCCCCAATAAAGCAGCGTATTTTTGTCCTGTTCAACCGCATGAAGTTCATTTTTCCCATCCCGGAATATGGAATATGCCGACCCAATCACAACTGTCTCGGGCTTTAAGTTATCTTTGAGCAGCTTGGAGAAAGTGTGGTGTAGATAAGCATAATCTGGGATTTTCTTGTCGGGCTGGGAGAGTGCCAGGGTTATGGAGGGACTTCCTGCAGATTGGAGAATATAAACTGCCCCGCGCTCCTCAATCCCTTTGACCAGGGCGATCGATTCGGTCAGATCCATGACGGAAGAATCCGGTCCTGCAGAACCACACCCGCCAGGGAATCCTTCCCAGACCGAAACTTTGGATCCGATCAGAAAATCTGGGTCATTAATTTCTCGGACGATCCTTTCTGTTAATTCAAAGGCGAACCTGCTGCGATTTTCCCAGCTGCCGCCATATTTCCATTTGCGGTCATTGTATGGACGAAGAATCTGCGAGCCAAGATAACCATGAGACAGTTTTAAATCAATACCGTTCGCTCCAGCACTATGGCAGATTTTGGCAGCCTGAACAAACTCATCCATGATGCGTTCAATATCTTCTTCGGTAAGAAGCTCACCACCAAATCCGGGAAGGGGCTTTACGCATACCCGCTTGGAAAACGCCGTATGGCTCAATTCCCCTGAATGAGTTAGCTGGAAAATAAAGAGAGTCTTATCATTTACTTTTCGTAAGGAAGAAACAAATTTTGTCAATGCTGGTTCATTGTGCGGCATGATGCTCAGCTGCGATTCGCGGCCACGATTTTCGTAGGTTATAGTGATCGCTTCCAGATCGATCAACCCTGCCTTTCCGTTGAATAGATTGGTATAGCGCTCATACGTCCTCTCGGTAGGGTTCCCTTCTTTGTCGGAATCGCAGCATTCCATAGCGTTGATTACCAGCCGATTAGCGGCTGTCTTGTTCCCGATCTTGATTGGTGTAAATAAGGCATTTTGAGTGGACATTTTTTCTCCTCGGAGGTAAATTGCTATATAGAAAAGGGGTTGCGGACCGGAATAACCGACCCCACCATTCATAATTCTATAATACTTATACGTGCGACACAACCCAAGTATAGTATCATTAGAATACTAGGTAAATACCAGTATAATTACGCCTCCCTATCCGTCTTCAAGAAATGTCCAATAGCAACACCTAATAATTAGTGACCCAATATAGGCAGGAACCCATGAAAATGGTAAGTGGCATTCAAAGGAAAAATAGAATTCCATCTCCCCAAAGTGACCAGGTTGATGTTGATCTACTTACTTCGATTAAATGGATTTCTAATCCCATTATTCGTCTTGACCCAAACACTGATACTGTTGGTGATATTTTACAAAGTAAAAATCTATTGCTCTCCACCTTGAATTGTATCCAGGACGGGGTGAGCATTTTGGATACAGATTTAAACGTAAGATACGTAAATACGTCGATGAAGTATTGGTATTCAACTGTTGACGATTTTATCGGCAAAAAGTGTTACCTGGTTTACCATAACCGATCCCAACCATGTGATAACTGTCCCATACTGGATACAATAAGAAATAAAGCACCTCATATCGGGATCGTGAAATATTCCCAGGCTGACAGGGATATCGGCTGGCAGCAATTATTTGCCATCCCTATAATGGATGGGGATGATGATCTGGTGGGAGTTTTGGAATACGTGCGTGATATTACATACCAATACAAACTGGAGCAGGATCTTACCCGGATCATGGAACAATATCAATCACTGGAAAAACGAAATGCAGCCATTTCCCAGCTATTGGCTCAACGGAAACTGGAACGAGAGCAATTTGAAGAAACAATCACCCAAAACATTGAAAAGGTCATTAAGCCGTCCCTCGACTACCTGAAGACAAGATCAGATGCTAACGAAGTGAATCTTGTGGAAACATTGATAGAAGAAATCGTTTATCCAATTACAAATAAATGGTCTTCCATTCTTGATAAACTTACTACCCGGGAAATGCAAATTGCTTCACTGATTAAGGAAGGAAAATCAAGTGGGGAGATAGCCAAAATCCTGGTAGTATCCAAAAAAACCATAGACTTTCATCGGGCAAATATCAGGAAGAAACTGGGATTGAAATCCGACTCAGGCGAGCGAACCAACCTGATGACTTACCTGGTTTCCCACCCATAACCATGTAATAATAGTGATTTGAGCTATCGCCTGGCTTGATAATATACTTGCACAGGTCCAGGTACAAAAATATTACATAAATCAATGTCCTGCATAAACCTACGCCGGTCACGCGGTACGGCAATCATTGGAGATCATCGTTGAACAATACAACCCCCACGTCGTTCAAACCATTGACTACAACTTTCGCCTACTATGCTACTTTCATTACTCTCGGCGCGACCATGGCCATCAGCGGACCGGCGTTGCCCTGGCTGGCCCGGCACACCGCCAGCCGTCTCGACCAGATCAGCATCATCTTCATTGCGAGCTCGCTTGGGTATATGGCCGGCTCCCACCTTGGCGGGCGGGCCTATGACCGTTTCCCCGGGCACCGCATCCAAGCAATGGCCCTTTTGCTGATTTCCTTGAGTGCAGCACTGGTGCCAGTGATGCACTCGCTCTGGTTCTTGGTGGCAGTCCTTTTTCTGCTGGGGATTTTCCAGGGTGCCCTGGACGTAGGCTGTAACACCCTGCTGACGTGGATCCACGGAGAAAAAGTGGGGCCTTTCATGAACGGCTTGCATTTCTTTTTTGGAGTGGGTTCCTTTCTGGCCCCATTGATCTTTGCACGAGTGGTTCTGGCCTCCAATGAAATTCACTGGGTGTACTGGATCTTCTCCTTGCTGACGGTGCCGTTGGCAGCCTGGTTATGGTTCCTGCCCAGTCCCCCGATCCGGCGGAGAATTGAGAATGCAACCAGCCAGAAACCGATCAACGGACTGTTCATCGTATTCGTCTTATTCTTTTTATTTTCTGTCGGACTGGAACTTGGTTATGGAAACTGGATCTATACATTTTCCGCGCGCCTCCACCTTGCAAGTGAGATCGGCGCTGCCTACCTGACCTCGGCATTTTGGGGCGCCTTCTCGGTCGGCAGGCTGCTTGGCATCGGCATCTCCTCCCGCTTCCGCCCACAGACCATCCTGGTGACCGACCTGGCCGGATGCCTGGTCGCTTTTGCCATCCTCCTGTTCTGGCCGAATTCCTCCCTGGCTCTGTGGACCGGTACGATCGTGATGGGTCTTTCGATCGCCTCCGTCTTCGCCACCGGCATGGCTTTCGCCGAGCAGCGCCTGAGCCTGACCGGGGTCTTGACAGGCTGGATCATAGTCGGTGGCGGTTTCGGAGGGTTGGTTTTCCCCTGGTTGATTGGCCAGTTGTTCGACCGAATTAGCCC
>DASVKG010000047.1:0-3797 GCA_036385495.1 Anaerolineales bacterium
CGTCTTCGCCACCGGCATGGCTTTCGCCGAGCAGCGCCTGAGCCTGACCGGGGTCTTGACAGGCTGGATCATAGTCGGTGGCGGTTTCGGAGGGTTGGTTTTCCCCTGGTTGATTGGCCAGTTGTTCGACCGAATTAGCCCGCACATCACTATGCCAGTCCTGCTTGCCAGCAACCTGGTCGCATTCGGTTTACTGCTGGTCCTGATCCTTCCCCTTCGGAACAAAGTGGCCGTCAAAAAATTCCAGCTTAGATGAACATCATTTTCATCCGGTTTATGTTATTCCACATCTAATACAAAATCTATAATTAGGATGAGAATCTGTCAAAAAAAATCCCTTATCGGAGATTTTTTGAAAAGGTGGGCCCGGCAGGAGTCGGACCTGCGACCAAGCGATTATGAGTCGCCTGCGCTAACCACTGCGCCACGGGCCCCAAAAACATCACCACGAAGGACACGAATTCACAATAACATCCTTGTGTTCTCTCCGACTTCGCTCAGCGCAAGCCGTTGTGTCCTTCGTGGCATAATGCAGAGCGGGCGATGGGACTCGAACCCACGATATCTTGCTTGGAGGGCAAGCGTTCTACCACTGAACTACGCCCGCAATGGACTGTTATTCTACCGTGAGGGGCGCAGACGGTCAACCCGTCATTTCACCATCTTCGCCACGTATGCATGCAATTCCTCGACAGCCTGGCGATACAACCGTTCCGCCTCGTCTTTGGCTGAGACCGTTTGCCCCTCATTGGATTCTGCCAGGACTTCCATTATTTCCAGTTGGATTTCCATCGTAAATCCGTTCGCTGGTGGAGCACGACGGATGCGCTCGACCCAGGAGTTTGACCGGCCATAGGAGGCAGTGTTGCCCTGGATGCTTTTTTTATCAAGATCGACCTTCGGGTGAGCAAAAACCACGCCACCTTGGATCAGGTTCAGAGTCCAGGCTCGGTCCGGAAGTCGATTTTCGATCTTTTTACCAATATCCTGTTTCAACTGGAGCCATTGGTCATCGGGGCCTGGCTCTTGTACTTTCTCTGTGCGCTGCTTTCGCCCGAGTTTATCGCGCACGGTCACAATCCGCGTCCAAGTTCCCTCCTGCTTGACCATCGTTCCGCTCCAGTTCACAACTCTAAAGATCCAAATCCCCGACGTCCCAAGTAATAGAGCATCGGTATCAGAGAGATATTGGAACAAATAATGGTCCGGAAGGGAACGCGAGAGCAAAGATTGGAAATCCACTCTCCCCTTAACACCAGCTTTCACATCCGCCAGTTCGTGCGGCGAGAGACTATCCCACCAGCGTCCTTCCAAATCCAATGCAAGGCCCTCAGCGGGCTGTGGAACCGGCTTACCGTTCATCATCTCGCGCACATACTGCCGTCCGGCCACCGCCAGCGTGACCAGAATAATAAATACCAGCATCGCCCAATAAATGATGACACATGCCACATCCCTGAAATAAAAAGCTGTCAGGCAAAGAGCAATGATGGAAAGCGGAGCAGCCGCTACCAGGGTAAAAAAGACCCGGCGCTTCTTTTGCCATTCGGTCAGGTCTTTGCGGAACTGCAATCTGTGACCCACTCTGACAGCCCGGCCAAATTCAGCCGTCAGTGACGTATTGAATGCTTGAATGGCCTGGTACCCGGCGGACAGGTGGGTCCATTTTCGATCAACTCTATGCATGGCGGGAGTATAGCCGAAGTCCACCGGGCGGACAAGTAAATGTCTTATTCAGGTTTATAATCATTTTGCCCAGAGAGCAACATGAAAATTCCCCGTTTTATTCTAATTAGTATCGCCTCGATCCTGTTTCTCGTTCAGTCGATTCACGCGGCGGCGGCTGGACCGGTCACTTTGGTGCTGACTATTGACGGAGCCATTACGCCGGCAACGCAGGAATACCTCTCGCGCGGCATCCAAACCGCGGAACAGGCTGGCGCGGAGGTGATCATCCTGAAGCTCAATACGCCCGGCGGCAGTCTTGGTCCGATGCAAACTATGGCCCAGGACATCCGCGCAAGCAGCGTGCCAGTGGTGGTATATGTCAGCCCGAATGGGGCCTGGGCCGCCAGCGCTGGGACGGTCATTACCCTGGCGGGGCACGCGGCAGCCATGGCCCCAGAAACTGCCATCGGCGCGGCCAGTCCGGTCGGGTCGCAGGGCGCAAACCTCCCAACCACAGAGGAGATCAAGGTTAAGGAGGCGATGAAGGCACTGGTGCGCTCGTATACTGAATCACGCGGAGCCGAGGCCACCGCACTGGCCGAATCAACCATAGAGAGCGCTGTCGCTGTTACCGCCACCGAGGCCTTGAAGGCACACCTGGTGGATTTCATCGCCACAGATCTCAACGACCTTCTCAGCCAATTGGACGGTTATACCGTCCAGATGGACAACGGCCCGCGCACACTGCATACCGCCGGAGCCGTGTCACAGCCCCTGGAAATGTCGTTGATCGAGAACCTGCTACAACTGCTGGTGGACCCGAACTTCGTTTTCATCCTGCTCAGCATCGGTGCACAAGCCATCCTGATCGAACTCTCCAGCCCGGGCGGCTGGGTGGCCGGTTTCATTGGCGTCGTCTGCCTGGCATTGGCAGCCTACGGACTGGGAGTCCTGCCGGTCAATTGGTTCGGGCTGGCCTTCATGATTATTGCATTCATACTTTTCATTATTGATATCAAAGCCGCCACCCACGGCGGGCTTACAGCCGCGGGAATTGGCTCGTTCATAGTCGGAGCGCTGGTGTTATTCAACAGCCCGGGCACACCTCAGTTCCAGCAGGTGTCTCCCACACTTGTCATCCTTGTTGCCGCCGTCATCGGCATCAGTTTCGCCATCATCGTGGGTTTTGCGTTGCGGGCGCAGAAGAGACCGGTGATCACCGGGCAGGAAGGGATGCGCGGACAAACTGGTATTGCCCGAACCGACATCGATCCGACCGGGCAGGTCCAGTCGGGGGCAGAGTTGTGGACGGCTGAATTGGCCGAAGGTCAAGACAGGATCCGCCAGGGTGAGAAAGTGGAAGTTGTCAAAGTGGAAGGCTTGAAGTTGAAAGTTAGAAAAAAGTAAATCCTGCAAAGGCAGAGCAGTACCGCGCCTTCATACGTGATAAAATTTGCGTAGTTTATTGGTAAATATTACCGGTTCAAAGAGGACATGATGCCTTATTCCCCCACCCGTGATCGGGTTAATCCCGAAACCGTGAACAATGCCCCGCTTCGCCGCCCGGAGTGGATTAAAGTACGCGCCCCTTCCGGCGAAACTTATGAGCAGCTGCAAACCCTGATGCGCTCCAAGTCGCTGCACACCGTTTGCGAAGAAGCCATGTGTCCCAATATGGGGGAATGCTGGGGTTCAGGCACCGCCACCTTCCTGATGCTGGGTGATGTGTGCACGCGCACCTGTGGTTTCTGCGATATCAAGCACGGGCGCCCGGAACCCCTCGACTGGCTGGAGCCGGAACGCGTGGCACAGGCAGTCAAGTCCATGAATCTAAAGCATGCCGTCATCACTTCTGTCAACCGAGATGACCGAAAAGACGGGGGCGCGCCCATCTTTGCCATGGTTATCCGGCGCATCCGTGCATTGCTCCCCGGATGCTCGGTGGAGGTGCTCATCCCGGATTTTAAAGGGTCGCTCGAAGCATTAAAAATCGTGCTGGGTGCCCGCCCGGAAATCCTGAACCACAACGTCGAGACAGTACCGCGGCTGTTCAAGCAGGTCCAGCCGCAGGATCATTATGAGTGGAGCGCGGCGATCCTCTCCGGTGCCAAAAAACTCGACCCCGAGGT
>DASVKG010000048.1:0-3842 GCA_036385495.1 Anaerolineales bacterium
GCACGATCATAGAACAATTGTACTACAAATAACCTATTTTTCTTTGATAGATTTGCATGGAATAATCTAGAGTTGTATAGAAATTAACTCTCAGTTTCAATCCCCATTTGGATACGCCTGGTTACTGGCCAGGAACCAAAATCATCAATTGGATTTATGGCAGCCGGATGGAAGTCACCCTACTGAAATTGGAACTTACATGGCAGCCTGTGTTTTCTATGCGGCGATTTTTCGTCAAAGCCCCAAAGGATTGACATACCTAGCAAACCTGTCCTCAGAAAATGCACAATTTTTACAGCAACTTGCGGCGACAACCGTGTTAGACAACCCAGCCCAATGGAATTTACCGTAAGATCAAAAAAAGGTAACTCAATAAAGGAGAAATCCCGCCTCAGCAATTTGAATTGAGACGGGATTCTTTATCTTTGGTACAACCAGTTTAATTCCCGGATCCTTCCTTGAAGCTCCCCGCTCATATGAGGATCCGTCACTCTCCATTCCCAGTTGCCTCCCAGATGAGATGGGAAATTGAAGCGTGCCTCGGTGCCAAGTGCCAGGAAATCCTGTAAAGGGGCCAAAGCAAAGACCGCAGTGGATTTCCAGGCTGTGCGAATCAGATCCCAGGAGAAGTCTGAGCCATCAACCCCAAGATAACGGCGTGCAAATTCCTTCTCATTTTCCGAAGCGGATTTATACCACCCCAGGGCGGTATCATTGTCGTGGGTGCCAGTGTAAACCACGCAATTCTGCTGGTAAGAATGCGGTAAAAATGGATTATCCGGTCCGGAAAAACTGAACTGTAACACTTTCATCCCCGGCAAGGCAAACTGATCGCGCAAGGTTGTCACATCGGGAGTGATAACCCCCAAGTCTTCGGCAATGATGGGAAGGTCCGCACCCAATTTTGAACGGATGGCGTTGAAGAAGTCTGCACCCGGCCCCGGGACCCAGCGCCCGATTTCAGCGGTGGGATTCTCCGCGGGAATTTCCCAGTACCCTGCGAAGCCGCGGAAATGGTCAATGCGGAGAATGTCCACCAGATTCAGGGCACCGCGCAGGTGTTCGAGCCACCATTTATAACCGGTGGATTTATGCACTTCCCAACGATAGAGTGGATTGCCCCACAACTGCCCGGTCGGGGAAAAATAATCGGGTGGAACACCCGCCACCACAGTTGGTTTTAAATCCGAGTCAAGAAAGAAAAGATCGGGGTGTGACCAAACATCCGCGGAGTCGTTTGCTATAAAGATAGGGATGTCTCCGATTATGCGCAGTCCCTTCTGGTGGGCATAATCACGCAAAGCATTCCATTGGCGGAAGAAAAGAAACTGGTAAAAAGTAAAGCGCGCAATCGAAGAAGCCAGTGTTTTGCGGGCGTTGATCAACGTAGCCTGGTTCCGTTTGCGTAACGGTTCCGGCCAGCCATCCCACGAACCACCGCCATGAGCTTCCTTGATCGCCATAAACAGGGAAAAATCATCCAGCCAGGAAACGTTTTCTGCGCAGAACCAATCAAAACCTGCCTTGATCGAAATTAAAGGGTTGGGTTGGATCGTTTCAGGATTCCCTTGGTTGAACTGCGCAGGACCCACCGAAGCTGAAGGCGTGAGGACCGAAGAAAAACGAGCGAAGGCCCGCTCAAGCAGATCCATCTTCCAAGGAATGAGATTCCCAAAATCCACCCGCCCCGGGTCGAATTCCTGCTCGAGGATGTCATCCGAGTGGAGGAAGTTGTCACGCAACAATAATTCCGGGCTGATAAGATAGGGATTCCCAGCAAAGGCGGAAAAACATTGGTAGGGAGAATCGCCGTAACCCGTGGGACCGAGCGGGAGAACTTGCCAGAGTTTACAACCAGAGCTCGCCAACCAGTCCACCCAAAGGTAGGCAGCCGGTCCAAGATCTCCGATGCCATAGGGACCCGGCAGGGAGGTAGGGTGGAGCAGAATGCCGGAAGCACGGTCAAATTTCATAGGGTTGCCGTTTTGTCTCCAAAAATTCGCCAGATTTTACCGTCGGGACTGAATAATCGGAGGCGTTAACGTCGGTTCCGATAGCAGCCCCCGGTTCAACAATCACTCCTGCCGGGACGATGCTGTTCTTGCCCACAACAGCCAGTTGAATGTCAGGATTTGCGATTCCGCCGCCTACACGGGCATTCTGTTCGATGTGTACATGTTTATCCAGAATGGCGCGCTCGATAATCGCCCCGCTCTCAATGACCGTGTCTGTCAGGATGATAGATTCGCGCACCACAGCTCCCGGGCGCACAACCACCCCCGGTGAGAGCACGCTACTTTCAATTCGTGCGTTTTCCTGGATTGTGCAGCCGTCCGAAATCATACTGGCAAAAACACATGCGTTCTGGGGAATACGAACCGGCGGGCGTTCCTCTGTACGTGTATGGATGACCCAACTGCGGTCGTATAGTTTCAGTGGCGGGTTCGGAGAAAGCATATCCATGTGCGCCTGCCAGTAGGAAAGGATAGTGCCAACATCCATCCAATATCCGGTAAATGGGAATGCAATTACCCGCAGTTTGCTTTTTACCAGACGAGGCAAGATGTCCTTACCAAAATCGTGCGCGGAATCTTCCCTCAGGTGATCTTCCCAAAGGACCCGGTCAAGAAGCTCCCGGTTGAACACGTAAACGCCCATATTGATCAGGTCCGATGGCGGGTTTTTGGGTTTCTCGACAAAGGAAGTAACGCGATACTTATCGTCCACCTTAAGTACACCGAAACGGGAGGCTTCTGCCAATGGGACACGAATCGAGGCAATCGTCAAGTCCGCCTGCTGATCCATGTGAAAGGTAATCATCGTGTCGTAATCCATGGTGTAGATGTGATCGCCAGACAGGATGAGTATCAGGTCAGGAGATCCCCGCTTAACAAAGGAAAAGTTCTGCTGGACTGCGTCTGCCGTGCCATCGAACCAGTCCGACTCGAAGCGTGCCTTATAAGGGGTCAGGACTCGGACCCCACCCGTGAAGTCGCGATTCAGGTCCCAAGGCGCGCCTGCGCCGATGTGCTCTATCAGTGAGTGCGGCCGATACTGCGCCAGAACCATGATATCGAAAATATTTGAATTAACACAATTCGAAAGCGCAAAGTCAATAATGCGGTACTTGCCTGCAAAGGGAACGGCCGGTTTGGTGCGCTTGGCAGTCAGGACACTTAAACGCGCCCCCTCCCCACCTGCCATGATGATCGCTCGAGTTTTCATGGGTCACCTCGCGGGAATTGACATGCTAAGAATCGGATATTAACGAATGGTAAATCTGAGCATATTGACTCGCCGGGCGAGGCCAGGAGAAATCTTCCTTCATACCATTACATTGGAATTGCTGCCAATGCTCAGGCTCGGCATATACAGTCAGGGCACGCTCCAGCGCTTCAAGCATGGAACCAGCTTCTGCTTCCTGGAAAAGGAAGCCGGTGCTGCCCTCGTGAACAGTGTCCCGCAGTCCACCGGTTGCATGTACCACCGGGACACATCCAAAGCGCATGGCAATCATCTGTGCCAAGCCGCAGGGTTCATAGCGCGAAGGCATCAGGAATATATCTGCCCCAGCATAAAGGAGGTGACTGAGGGCAGCGTCGTAGCGGATGACAGCCCGAATTCGGTCAGGGAAGTCAGCCTGCAATGTGCGGGCCATATTCTCAAGCATTGGGTCACCTGAACCGAGAATCACAAACTGCCAACTCCTGCCAGCCATTCGGCGCAAGACCTCGAAGGTAATATCAAGTCCTTTTTGCTGGTCAATCCGACCTATCATTGCCAGGATGGACACACGCCCGTCTTCTTTTAATCCGAGGGCTTTTTGCAATGCAGTTTTATTG
>DASVKG010000049.1:0-6565 GCA_036385495.1 Anaerolineales bacterium
ATCACTACTGCTTTCCTGGCTTACTTCGCCGTTCACTTCAACGCCTTCGATGGCACTGCCGGCCGGTCGCTGGTCGGTAACCTGTCATTCATCGGTTTCACGCAATTGCCGGGAGGAAACATCCTGTATTGGGCCTACCAAATTCTGGCTGTCGCCATGCTGGCAGCTGCATCCATGACCGCCTTCCAAGACTTGCAAGCCACTGCCTGGCGTGACGTTGCCATTGGAGAGATCCCGGAAATCGTGGTGTATCGTAATCCCAAGGGTACGTTCACGCGTTCGGTGACAGCGGGATTTGTTGTTGCAATCATTATCCAGTTGGTCGTGCGCGGTAATACCAGTGCAGCTATCCCTTATTATGGAATCGGTGTTTTCATGCCCATCATGGTAATGGGATTCGCCATCCGCCGGCATATTTTAAAGACATACCCAAAGAGCGCCAAACGCTCCTGGGGTGCCTTCGGAGCCGGATTCGCGGCGATCCTTGCTGCGATCACATTTGTCGGCCAGATCGTAGGGAAATGGACCGAAGGCGGCTGGGTGGTTTTGATTTCATTCAGTATCTTGATCATCGCTGCCAATTTGTTATTAATTTCTCCGATCGGCTACCGCGAACCAAAACAGATCTACCGTATCGTGCGCGAGAAAGCGCGCGTACAGGGTGCCATGGCCTCGATTGTGGAATGGCAGTCGCTTAAAATGCAGGAGTACCGCTACAACGTGATCGTCTGGGTTGCCCGGTTCTTCGAATTACTCGGCGTCCGGCGCCCGGTCCGCTATGAGCCGCCTGCGCCAGCTGGAGATTATGACCATGCCCTGCATGTAGACCACCCCGAAGCCCCGTCTCTTCTCCAGCAGTACCTAGGCAGTAAGCCGAGAGAACCGAAGCTGGGCGGCGCTCCCAAGCAGACTTCTCCAAGCGATGACGAAGGAAAAGAAGAATAAATAATAACGTGAATCGCAAAATAACCAGGCATCAAACGATGCCAGGTTTTTGTTCTTGTAGGTGTTGTTGTGGGGGAAGGTTCGCCGCGGCGGCCTGGTCCACCAGCCAGCGTACAGTACCGAAGACCGGTTTCACGGCTTGCGCTGGGAACAAACTAGGCTGGATCGGGCCGTAAAGCATCTGTGCCAGCCGTCCAGCCTTCTCTTCCCCGGAAACCAGAAAGAGCACATAGGCAGCGGTGTTCAGCACCGGCAGAGTCAGCGTGACCCGGTCCACCAGAGGGGGTGGGGGGACAGCATGTCTGACCCCTGCGACCCAGCGCCTCTTTTCCTTGACTGCAGGCGTGCCCGGAAAAAGCGACGCGGTGTGGCCGTCACTCCCCAGCCCGAGCAGGACCAGGTTAAAGCGCGGGGGGGATCCGCTGCCAAAAAAGTTCCGGAGTACATCTTCATATTTTTGGGCGGCCTCTTCGACAGGAAGTTCGCCTGGGATGCGGTGAATATTTCCAATCGGAATGAGAACGGAACTGAGCAGGGCTCTATCTGCCATGTGGAAGTTGCTGTCGGGGTTACTGGGTGGCACACAACGCTCATCTCCCCAGAAGAAATGCACGCGTTCCCAATCCACATGTACCGTTGCGAGCCGGCTGTACATCTGTAGTGGTGTGGAACCACCCGCCAGCGCCACTGTGAACCGGCTTTCGGTCTTGAGCGCTTCGTCTGCCATGCGGACAAATTCTCCAGCAGCCGCATCTGCCAAAGTTGAAGAATCCGGAACAACTTCAATTATCGGGTGGTGTAACATCTTTCTCGTCAGTGCAGCCCAATCTCCAACGGCGACCGTCACGGGCCAGCAATTGCTCCGCCTCTCCGGGTCCCCAACTGCCAACCGGATAGTCGTAGAGAGGGGGATCGTTATGCGCTTCCCAGCCTTGGATGATCGGATCTATCATTTTCCAGGAAGCTTCAATTCCGTCGCTGCGGGTGAAGAGCGAAGCGTCCCCATCCAATGCCTCAACCAATAACCGCTCGTATGCCTCCGGCAGAGACCCGCTGAATGAGGAACCATAATGGAAATCCATATCCACCGAGCGCATCTCCTGGGCTGAATCGGGGAGTTTGGCTTCGAAACGCAGATGGATCCCCTCATCTGGCTGGATGCACAGCGAGAGAATATTGGGCGAGAAATCGCTGCCTTCCGGCAGGTGAAACATTAAGTGAGGCGGGCGCTCGAACTCGATAATGATCTCAGAGGTCTTGCCCGCCAGCGCCTTGCCGGAGCGCAGATAGAAAGGAACCCCCTGCCAGCGCCAGTTGTCAATATTCAGTTTAAGCGCTGCGAAAGTAGGCGTCTGCGAACCGGGGGCGACGAATTCCGTCTCCCGATAACCGGCATATTGGCCGCGCACCGTGTCGGTCAAGGCCACCGGGCGGATGCTTTCGAAAACTTTGGCTTTCTCGTTGCGAACGGCGTCAGCGTTGAACGAACTGGGCGCTTCCATCGCTACCAAAGCCAGCAGTTGCAGCAGGTGATTCTGGAACATATCCCGCATCACCCCTGCGGTGTCGTAATATCCGGCACGATGAGCCACGTCCACTGTCTCTGACACAGTCACCTGCACATTGTTTACGTAACGGCGGTTCCAAACCGGCTCAAAAATGGTGTTGGCGAAACGGAAGAACAGGATGTTTTGGGCAGTCTCTTTGCCGAGATAATGGTCAATACGATAGACCTGGCTCTCATCGAAAACAGCATGGACGGCGCGGTTGAGTTCCTGTGCAGAGGCCAGGTCACGGCCAAAGGGCTTCTCGATGATGATCCTGCGCCACACATCGGGACCCGTGCCCTGTTTCGCCATACCAGCCGCGCCCAGTTCGCTGGCAACAATGGCATAATGCTCAGGAGCAGTGGCAAGATAATACAACCGGTTGGATGGGCCGCCTTCCAGTGTTTGCAGAAATGTTTCCAATTTTGGGAAATCCGCCGTGACGTCAAGGTTGCCCTGGAAGTAGTGCAACCTCTCGGCGAATTTTGCCCAGACGGTTGCATCGAAACTCTCCGTACTGAACTTTGCCACGCCCTCCCTTAAATTGGCGCGGAACGTCTCGTCCGTAAATGGGCGGCGCGCAAACCCGACCACGTTTACGCGCTCGGGTAATCGCCATTTCTTGAAATTATTGTAAAGTGCCGGGATCAATTTGCGCGAGGTCAGGTCGCCAGAAGCGCCAAAAATGACGATGGTGGTAAGGATGTTTTCCATTGTGCCTTCCTTGTAACAGGACAGACTCCGCCAAGTCCTATCTTTTTAGCGCAAGAGTGCGCTTCCCAATATGGAATGATTAATGCTCTTACTCCGGTTTGATGGCGTGTCCGCCAAACTCGTTGCGCATGGCTGCCAGCAACTTGGCGGCGTAACTCTCGTCCTGGCGGCTGATAAAGCGTTGCAGCAGTGAAAGTGTGATGACCGGGGCAGGTACATCCAAGTCGATAGCCTCAGCCACTGTCCAGCGGCCCTCCCCGCTGTCTGCCACCCAGCCTTTGATATGACCCAGGTTCTGGTCTTTTGCCAGGGCATCAGCCGTCAGGTCGAGCAGCCAGGAGCGCACCACACTGCCGTACCGCCAAATTTGCGAGATCTGTTCCAGATCCAGACCGAACTCCTTTTTGGCGTGCATGATCTCAAAGCCCTCGGCATAGGCCTGCATGAGACCGTACTCGATGCCATTATGGATCATTTTAACGAAGTGTCCCGCTCCCACAGGTCCGACGCGTCCCCAACCTTTGTCGGCGCTGGGAGCCAGCGTTTCAAAAATTGGTCGAAGCCGCTCGACCGCTTCCTCATTTCCGCCGATCATCAGGCTGTAGCCTTCCGCCAGCCCCCAAACACCACCGCTAGTGCCGGTGTCCAGGTAGTGGATGCCCTTCTGATCGAGCGCTGCTGCACGCCGGATGTCATCCTTATAGAACGTATTGCCTCCGTCGATGATGGTATCGCCCCGTGCGAGCAGGCCAGTCAATTCGTTTATCACTGCCTCGGTGGAGGCCCCTGATGGAACCATCACCCAGACACTGCGCGGAGCTGTCAATGCGGCTACCGCTTCCATGATCGAAAAAGCTGGGACCAACCCGTGTTCTTCAGCAAGCTGGCGGGTCACCTCCGGGGAACGGTTTACGCCTACCACGCGATGGCCGCCCTTAAGCAGCCGTTGAGCCATGCTCCCACCCATTTTTCCCAAACCGATCATCGCGAGTTCCATATGATTCACTCCTTCTTATTTTTAAGTTTTATGCATTTCATTTTATCTTAAAACCCCATTTTCTCAGCATTGACTCATGAATTTTTGTATTGACCTCGACCCTAATTACTCTTACAATATCTGCATGGAATCCGTCAGCCAGAATTATGCCGGTTTTTTTCGCCCCGACCATGACCCGCCTTGCGCTGGTGAACGAACCCCAAGCCTGCCGCGGTATTTTTGACGCGATCCTACCCCTTATCCGTATCTCTACCAATTTACTGGAGGAAAAATGACAGTTTTACCTTTCCTTTCAAAGCGTGCTCCGGCCTTTGCCGATATCCCGGATGACAAGTGGAACGACTGGCGCTGGCAACTGAGCCACCGCCTGAATTCAGCGGAAGAAATTGAAAAGATAATTCCCCTGACCGAGTCTGAGCGTAAGGCGCTCAGCGCGCCGAATCTCTTCCGTGTGGACGTAACACCCTATTTTATTTCACTGATTGATCCAACCGATCCAGACGATCCCGTTCGCAAACAGGTAATCCCAACCGATCGTGAAATGGTTTCTTTCACGGCGGAAATGGAAGACTCGCTGGCAGAGGATAAGCACTCGCCTGTGCCCGGACTTGTCCACCGTTACCCGGACCGGGTGCTGATGCTGGTTACCACGCAGTGCGCTTCTTACTGCCGTTATTGCACGCGTGCTCGCATCGTAGGCGACCCAACGGCGCAGTTCTCGCGCCATGAGTTTGACATGCAGATAGAGTATTTAAAGAATACTCCCCAGGTGCGGGACGTGCTGCTTTCGGGCGGCGACCCTCTCGTTTTGGCTCCCAAGATCCTTGAGGAGATTCTCACCCGTCTGCGCGAAATTCCGCATATCGAAATCGTCCGCATCGGATCGCGCGTCCCGGTCTTCATGCCCCAGCGGATCACAGACGATTTATGCGATATGCTGCAGAAATTTCACCCGCTCTGGATGAATATTCATGTCAACCATTCGAACGAAATCACCAAAGAACTGGCCGAGGCCTGCGACAAGCTGACCCGGGCCGGCATTCCGCTTGGCAACCAGACCGTGCTTTTGGCGGGCGTCAACGATAACGTTCACATCCAGCGCAAACTGGTTCAGGACCTGGTGCGCATCCGCGTGCGCCCATACTATCTCTACCAGTGCGACCTGGTGCACGGCGCCGGGCACTTCCGCACTCCCGTAGCCAAGGGGATCGAGATAATGGAGGGATTGCGCGGACATACGTCTGGTTATGCTGTCCCTCAATACATCGTGGACGCCCCCGGAGGCGGAGGCAAAATCCCGGTAATGCCAAACTACCTGCTCTCGATGTCAGACCACAAAATCATTCTGCGCAACTTTGAGGGCTACATCACCACCTACGAAGAGCCGACCGATTACACCCCGGCCATGGCGGCAAAGTACAAGGGCATCAAGCGCCCCGAACCGGGCCAGGAAGGACTTACGGCTTTGCTGGATGGCGAGAAGATGTTCATCAAGTCCGAAGGCTTCGACGAAGTCCACGACCGGCACGGCATCCAGCACCGCCTCAAGGACGAGGCCAAGTGGAAGCCGCTGGGGATCGGCCCTGGCGAAGAGAAGTAACGCGTAGGTCGAATTGCAAATAACTGATAAGGGAGAATATATGGAGTATCGTCATCTTGGTCGTTCCGGGTTGAAAGTCAGCGTTCTCTCGTTTGGCTCATGGGTCACCTTTGGCAACCAGCTGGGTGAAGACCTGGCCAGCGAGTGCATGGCTGCGGCCTATGGGGCCGGCGTCAACTATTTTGATAATGCCGAGGGTTATGCCCATGGCAAGTCCGAGATCGTTATGGGCAATGTGCTCAAGCGACTGGCCTGGCGGCGCGGCAGTTACCTGGTTTCCACGAAATTCTTCTGGGGTTTGCATGATGGACCCAACGAGAAGAATACCCTCAACCGGAAACGCCTTTTGGAAGCAATCGACGGCTCACTCGCCCGGCTGCAACTCGACTACGTGGACCTGGTCTTCTGCCACCGGCCGGACCCGACCACTCCCATCGAGGAAACCGTCTGGGCAATGCACGACATCGTCGCACGCGGCAAAGCCCTATACTGGGGCACTTCCGAATGGAGCGCGGCGGAAATCATGGAAGCCTGGCAAATTGCGGACAAACACCATCTGCGCAAACCGGTCATGGAGCAGGCGCAATACAACATGTTCAACCGCGGGAAAGTCGAGCACGAGTTCGCCCGCCTGTACGAGGATATCGGGCTGGGAACGACCACCTGGAGCCCGCTTGCCTCGGGGATGCTGACCGGCAAATATAATGACGGCCTTCCAGACGGCAGCCGGGCCAACCTGAAAGAATACGAATGGCTCAAACC
>DASVKG010000050.1:0-8799 GCA_036385495.1 Anaerolineales bacterium
CTGATCAGGCTGGGGATGGAGAGCAGCAGTCCGCTCAGCGAGGGGGAAAGCGCCGCACCCACCGACCGGGCGATGGTTGTCACGCCCGATGCCGCGGATCGTTCATCCGGTGCCACCACTGCCATCGTGTAGGATTGGCGCGTTGGCACGTCCATTTGTGAGATGGAGAAGCGCGCCAGCAGCACGGCGATTGCCAGCGGCAGGCTCGGCATCAGCGGGACTAGCATCAGAAAAATGCTGGATGGGATATGGGTATAGACCATCGTATTGATAAGTCCGAATTTCGCCGCGATGCGCGCTGCCAGCAGGGCGGAGATCCCCGCCAGAATATTTGCCCCGAAGAATATGCTGCCCAGCACTCCCTCGTCCACACCGAAGCGGACCCTGAACCAGTAGGCCATCAAGCTCTGGATGACCAATCCTCCGGCGAAGGCGTCCAGCGCGAACAGAGCTGAGAGTTTGGCAACCACGCCTCGCGATTGATGCAGCCCGAGCGTGCGGTGGATGGGTTTCAGCTCCCGCGCCGCTTCTGCAGCCGGGGAAAGGAGCGAAAATAGGAGTATGAGCAATCCTCCTGCCAGGGCATAACCGCTCAGGATGATCCGATACGAAGCCAGCGCGCTCCAGCCGCCCGACTGCAGGATCTTTGCCAGCCATCCTCCCGCCAGTGCACCTGTCGCAGTGGCGAACGAGCCTGCCAAGTTGTACCAGGCGAAAATATGAGTACGCCGCTGGCCCGGGATGAGCTGTGTCAGGGCTGCCTGCTCGATGGATAGGAATGGGCCGATCTCGTTGCCGCTCGGGCTGATGACACCGATGATGGCTGCTGCGGTCAGCAGGAATGGGTTGCGGGTAAGCAGAAAAACCACCCCGGCCAGTACCATCAGCAGCGCTCCCAATAGCAGCATCCTGCGTCGGCCCAGGCGGTCTGCAGAGGTGGTCAGCCAGAGGGATATTCCAGCATCGCCGGCCAGGGTAAAGGAGAATAAAAGGCCCACGGCGCGCTCGTCCATGCCGACTTCGATAAGATAAAAAGCCAGGATAACGGACAGGAAGCCGTAGGCAAATAGGCGGATGATGCGGGTGGTAAAAAGGATCGGAACATCGCCGCGCGGCATGCCGCAAGTATAGCCGATTCCCATTGCCATTTCTGGATTATCCTTAAACGTGTTGCCCGCTAAAAAAAAAGCTGCCTTAGCAGGCAGCTTCAGCAATTATCAAGGTTGCAGTCCCATGTGCTTCTGGTCGTTTCTGGGGCTTCTAGCTATGGGTCGTTTGGCTGAGCGTTATCTGGACTTGTTGACTGTTGCCGTTCCGCAGGAATTCCACCTTGATCTGGTTACCTGGTTTGAATAAAAACAGGATGTTGATAAACGAATGGGTTCCATCTATCGCCGTTCCGCCCACACTGGTGATAATGTCACCTGTTTGCATGCCGGCCTGGCTGGCAGGGCTGTTCGCTGCTACGCTGGTCACGTAAACACCGTACTGCACTGGCAGGTTGTAGGTATTGGCTATGTCAGGGGTGATCGGCTGGAAATTGATTCCCATGAATGGGCGGGTGATGAAGCCCGTTTGAATGATTTGATCGGCTACTGCCGCAGCGGTATTGATCGGGATCGAAAACCCCAGACCTTCCGCCACGGTTCCGCTTCCGCTGTTGCGTACGATCAAGGTGTTGATACCGATCACTTCCCCGGCTAGGTTGACCAGCGGTCCGCCGGAGTTGCCTTGGTTAATCGCTGCATCCGTTTGGATCAGTCCATCGATCGTGTACCCGTTCCCGGTGTCGATCGACCGCCCGGTCGCACTGACCACGCCGACCGTAACGGTATTCTTGAAGTCGCCCAGCGGAGAACCAATCGCAATAACCGTCTCACCAGGATTCAGCACATCTGAGTTACCCAGGCTTGCCACCGCGGGTACCTTCCCGTTTGTCTTTAAAACGGCAATATCCGAATACAAATCGGCGCCCACGACCGTCGCCTTTTCCTGAGTCCCATCAGACAATGTGATGGTGATATCTGTCACGCCATCAATGACATGGTTATTGGTCAGGATATACCCTTTGTCAGAAATGAAAACGCCGCTGCCGCTGACTGTCTGGGGGCCGGTTGGACCAAATTGTGTATTCTGGCTCGGGATGGTTCCTACAACGGTTACAACTGCAGGACCGACTTGTTTTACGGCCTGCGTAATGGTCGTTTGAATATCAGTTGTGTTTATGACAAGATTCTGCTGTGGGGGATTGTTGCTGGCTTGAACGACCTGGGTCGCCGGTGAGGATGCAGCCGCGCTCACAGGCTGGATCTGGCTTACGGTCCGGTAGACGACTACTCCGCCTACAGCCGCGCCTGATAATGCCGCAACACCGGCAAGGAGTACAACTAACATTAGGTAAACGATTCTATTTCTGGTCATATCGACCTCCTGATTATTTGAAATTGACGAGAGTATTTCTAAGTTGTGCTAATTCTAGGACTGCAAGATGAATTGAACATGAACAAAAGGGAGCAATTTTAAAAATGATTCTTCATCCACTTGGATATTGCCCAAATTAACGAGGCAATGCCCGGTTCACATACGACAAATTCAAACAATAGAGATTTTGCGAGCTTAAATCGCAAAACCTCTATTGTTCCAGAATATTAATTAATTTGCTTGGTTGGATTTGAACTGGACTTCGATGGTCGTCCCGGCTCCGACCGTGCTTTGTACTTGCACCGTGCCCCCATGTACCTGCGCGATCCATTGCACGATGGAAAGTCCCAGTCCGCTGCCGCTTGGAGACCTGGGGTCGCCTTCTGTTTCGGGATCGCGAGTGCGGGCCTTGTCTACCCGGTAGAACCGGTCGAACAAGTGGGGGAGGTGCTCGGGAGCGATACCCGGACCGTTGTCTGAAACCCGCACCCAGGCGATTCCATCGGCTGATCCTGTTTCCACTATTACCCGTTTCATGTCGCCGGTCGTATATTTGATCGCATTCTCAACCAGGTTGCTTAGCATCTGGAGCAGGTACTGCCGGTCGCCTGGAATGCGCGTCTCGGGCAGGTTCTCGGCTTCCAACGTGACCCCGTTACGGGTCGCGAGTGGAGTCAGCCGTTCCAGGGTCTCAACCGCAACGTCGCTTAGGTCCAGTGGCGTTTTCTCGATTGTAGCTTGTCCGGCGTCCATCCGGGCCAATGTCAGCAGATCATTAACCAGACTGGTCATGAAGTCATTTTCACTGTGGATAATGCTCAGCGCGTGCTGATACTCTTTCGGCGAACGCCGCGAGGCGATGGCGCGGCTTGTTTCCAAATTGACGATAGTCAGCGGGGTGCGCAGTTCGTGACTCGCATCTGCCACGAACTGGCGCTGGCGTTCGAAGGCTGCTTGCAAACGCTCCAGCATCGCGTCAAATGTATTCGCCAGTTCTCCCAGTTCATCTTTGCTTTTCGAATTGATGCGGCGGCTCAGGTCCGTCTCGCCGATGGTGCGTGCAGCCTGGGTGATTGTTTTCACGGGCCGCATGGCACGATCTGCCAGCCAGAACCCCCCCGCCAGGGCGATGGCAATCGTCAGCAAACTTCCGGCTATAAGGGTCAACAGGAAGCTCCGGATCAGGGCACCCGGGTCGAGGATGCCTCCAAAGATCATCAGGAATCTTATTCCCGTTTGGCCCTGAACGGGGGTGATGATGAAAACGTAATTCTGGGAAGTTGGGCTTGTCCAATAGAAGGCAGGCGACTCGCTGGTACGGGGCGTGTTTTGCAGCCCCGCGGATACGATTTGGATGGCTTCTTGCGCTGGGATGGGTCCCTGGCTGGTGAGCACCTCTCCGCTGGGGGTAAGCAGGATAAAAACGTCTGTATCGCGTAAAAGCCCGTTAGGGAGCGCAATTTCTCCACTGCCTTGGTATACTGAAGTTTGGACATTCTCCACCACCCCGGTTATTCTGCGATTCAATTCGCGAATGGCCTCCGCCTGCAGGTTGCTGGATTGGGTATAAAAGAGGAAGACGCTGAAGGAACATAGAATAACAGCTAATATGACCGTGAACCACAATACCAGCCGGAAGCGAATGCTGTGGGACAGTATCCCGAGCCGTTCTCTAAAAGCCCGGGCCTTTTTGAACTTCATTTCTCCTCCGGCACACGCAGGCGGTACCCCGCCCCGCGCATGGTTTCGAGCAATTTGACCTCGCTGGCATCGTCGATCTTGGCGCGCAAACGCCGGATGTATACGTCCACCACGTTGGAGGCGATCACGTGGTCGTAACTCCATAAATGTTCTTCAGCCATTTCGCGCGTGATGAGATGGTTGGGGTGGCGCATAAGGTATTCGAGCAGGGAGAATTCTTTGGCAGTCAGTTCGACCGGTTGGCCGTCGCGCTGGACGGTGTGCGTGGCCGGGTCAAGGATCAGGTCCGCGACCTTTAGCGAGCCCGATTTGCTTGGTGATTCACGCCGTAGTAAGGCGCGGATGCGGGCGCGTAGTTCGTCCACTTCAAATGGCTTGACGAGATAATCGTCGGCACCGCTGTCCAACCCGCGCACGCGGTCATCCAGCGCATCTCTTGCCGTAAGCATCAAAATGGGTGTGCTGACGCGCCGGTTGCGCAGTTCCCGGCACACTTCAAGTCCATCTTTTCCGGGCAGCATAATGTCCAGGATGATGACGTCATAGTTGGATATGAGCCCCATTTCTTCTCCATCTAGACCGTCATATGCCGTGTCAACGGCATACCCATCCTCTTCAAGGGTAATCCGAAGGGACTCACTCAGGCGGCGGTTATCTTCAACCAATAGAATGTGCACCTTAATTCCTCCGTGAGGTCTTTTACTGGGTAAATTGTAGCACGCAAACATGACTGCGGGATGAAGTCTATTTGGGAGAACTACAGACTTAAAAACTCGGAAAAGTTTTGTTCCTTGCCTTGGCCGAGCCGGGAGGCACACCATTGTCTTCGAGGGGGGTGCACTCCTTTGGGGCGAGTTGCCATTCACGCAGCATGCTGTCCTCGCTCGCCTGCCCCCCGTAGTTTGGGGGATGGGGATATCCTCCATCGCGACGTTGTCCCCGAACGATACGGAGGGGAAGCACGCCCTTGGGGGGCGAAAGAGGATATTCTCCCGCATCGTACCTGCAGGAAAGGCACTGAAGTGGGTGGCGGCGTATTGGTAAAAATCCCCTGCTGAGTTTGTCTGAAGATAGTAATTAGACAATTCATCTTCTATTCATCTTGGTTCTTTATACTCGCTCAACGCTTATTGAGGAGAAATATATGAGAAAACAATTTGGTGCTTTGTTGGCAGCTATACTGATTACCGGTGCGATTGTCTTGTCCATGTTTGTGGTTGGCGCAAATGCGATGACCAACCAGAAAGGAACTGCTGTCTCGAATTCTCCTGCCTCAGCAGCCGCGGCAGCCTCAACGGCTGCCTCAACCTCTTCCTCGTCAGATCAGGCGCAGATTGCCCAATTGCAGGCTCAGATTGTCCAATACCAGGCCCGCGAGCAGCAGTATCAGGCCGCGCTGAATAGCGACAATACGCAATTGACTCAAGCCACTTCTGAGATACAGTCGATCCAGCAACTGCTCACATATCTCCAAAGCCGTGGGTTGATCTCCATTGACAGCCAGGGGAATATCTACATTAACGGTCGTTAGGAGCTTCCGATGAAAATTATCAAAATTGCACTCCATTATTGGATTGCCCTTGTCAGTGTATTAAGTTTCCTGGTTGGATGGGGGATGCTGGCTCATTCTCTCAAGCCGGTCCAGCCCTCCCAGACTTCCACACGCAATACTGTCTCCTTACCCGCACTGCCGCCCATCCAGGCTTTTGGGGGGGGCACCAGGAATAATGGGGGGGGCGGGTTGAATTTTTCTGCCCCCAATAACCAGTCAAGTTTAGGATTTCCGATCCTCAGGTCGGGCGGTTCTTAGAAAATGGAAACCTTTCGTTTTCGCGCCATGAACTCGGATATATTGCTGGCTGGACAGGGAACCCCTGCCCGTATTGCTGAAGGATTTGAAGAGGCGCAGCGGTTTATTCAAGCCAGTGAAGGTCGTTTCACCCGGTTCTCCGAGGAAAGCGAACTCTCCGAACTAAATCGTTCTGCTGGGACGTCATTTCAGGCCTCACCCGACCTGTTCTCGGTTGTCTCCCTGGCGCAGCGCTTTTTCCACCAGACCCGCGGCCTGTTCGACCCGTCCATCCTGCCGGACCTGCGCCGGATCGGCTATGACCGGAGCATGGACCTCGTCCGACAGCAGGGAGCTGCTCCACTTTTTGAATCCCTGCTTTTAGGAGAGCGTCCGTCCTTCAGCGAGATGGATCTCGACGAGGCGCGCGGCATAATTCTTCTTCCTCCCGGGATGTCCCTGGATCTGGGCGGGATTGCCAAAGGTTGGATCGCCGAACAGGCAGCCATCCTGCTTTCCGATTTCGTTTCCGCCTGTGCCGTTAACGCCGGGGGGGATATGTTCATGGTTGGGCTTCCAAACGGTGAGGATCAGTGGCCGGTTGCCATCGAGGACCCGCTCCAACCCGAAATTGATCTGACCGTACTCAAGGTCGGTCCGGGTGCAGTAGCCACCTCTGCCGTCACCAAACGTGTCTGGAAACAGGGCGATTTACAACGCCATCATCTGATTGATCCTCGTACCGGCGAACCAGCGCTGACCGATTGGCTCAGTGTGACAGTCATAGCTTCTCACGCTTATGAGGCCGAAGTTTTCGCCAAAGCTCTGCTCATCGGCGGCCCGCATGAATCTGAAGAGATTGCCCGAAAGTGCAGCACCCAATTTTCTTATCTGGCAGTCGATCATGATCGGAAAATCTGGGGAAATCAAAAAAGTCTGGAGTATATTTATGTCCATTGAACGCTCAAACAAGCCTGATAGTCCGGAACCTCCGTCCTCATGGCGGGTAATTATCAGCGTATTTGCTACCCTGATCGTGTTGGTGCTGATTCTTTTTGGTGCTCTCTTTTCACTGACTCCCTCCGGGCAGGCGGCGGGCAAGTGGTTTAGCTGGCTCTTTGCCCTCGATAGTGTCCAGCTCTGGTGGTATGTCACTCGTGCCAGCGGGATCGTGGCCTTTTTGCTGTTATGGTTTTCCATGGTGTTGGGGCTGGGGGTATCGAGCAAATTCTTCGATCACTTGCTTGATCGCGTGTTCACTTACGATTTCCACCAATTTATTTCGCTGCTTTCGATTGCATTTGTGGTCTTGCATGTCGTGGTCTTGTTGCTCGACCGGTATCTTCCCTATTCAGTCTGGCAAATCCTGGTCCCGTTCATATCTCCTTATCGTCCTATCTGGGTGGGGGTGGGCGTAATAGCTTTTTACATCACTCTCCTGGTTACTGTGACATTTTACCTTCGCAAACGGATCGGGATGCGTGCCTTTCGGATCATCCATATCCTGAGTTTGGTCGGGTACTTGGGTGCTACATTGCATGGCATCTATGCCGGCACTGACTCTCCCCTCCCTGCAGTGCAGTTGCTTTATAAAGGGACTGGACTGGTGGTCATTTTTCTGACCGTTTTCTGGCTGGCGTTGCTGGGACTGCGGAAATTTGAAGCGCGCCGTCTGGCCTTGGTTGCTGCCCGCTTGCCTCGTCGTAAGCACGCCAACGCCAGGTAGATTATTCTTGGCGGGTTTGAAAATCAGTCTTGTGAGGCTGCCTTTTGGCAGTTTCACTTTTTGTTTAATTCTCCTCAACATGGGTCTCAATTGGATTTAACGAATACTTTCCCCAATCCTAATTCTCCAATCTTTACCCCAAATTTCCCTCTTGACAAATAAGAACATGTGTTCTATTGTAGTCTTGGGCGCACCGCGGAAGATTGACTGCCATTTGTCGCCGTTTACATGGTTAAGGTTTGCATTGCTTGTACTAATTTCAATGATCGGGTCGACGATTATGCAACGAGGAAGTCTATGTCTGGAAAACGGAACCTGAACAAAATACCCCCGGCTATAAATCTGCGTTTACAAAGGAAGAGAGTAAACTCCTGAGAGAACATGATACCGAAAGTTTCTATGATGAAATTTGGATAAATCGAGTCATGCTTCTCCGTACGGTTAATAAAATGAATGCGATGAGAGCACAACTTACCTTCCGCGACCATTTGGATGCCTTGCGCGCAGTAACTTATGCTACGGGTCGTATCGCCAGTTTGCTGCAAATTCGCGAGGAGTTATTCAAGCCGTATCAGGAAGTGAAAAATCAATACAGGGAATACTTCGACGAGGTGAAAGGATTGATTGAACAAATCGGCCCGCTGGTATTCGGGGAGGAGAAATGGGATGAAATGCAGTGGGAAGATTTTCGCAAGCGCATGAATGCTGAAGCTGATGAAAAGGATCATATCGTGTCAGAAAATGGGAGGGATTAGCATTGATCCGTAAACGTGGCGCTCAACCCGGCAATCGGAATGCCATCAAACATGGTTTTTACTCCGACCAGTTTAAACTTGCTGAAAAAATGAGCCTCACTCAGATTGAACAGGCAGATCTCAGCAATGAGATCGAGCTTTTTCGAGTACAGCTTCGTCGTTACTTCGAAGCTGAGACCATCGCACTCGCTCACATGGATCACGACTCTCGTCAGCAGGCATTGCATACCTTCAGCCTTGCCATCGAATGCTTCAAGCGCCTGGTTCGTACGCACGCCATCTTGAATTCCAAACCCATTGGGTCTGAAAAAAGTCCCATCGGAGTTCCCGGATTGGACGACCCGGGCACTTGAATATTGCGGAAAACATTGTTCTCCAGGGGGATTCGTTCCTCTTCGTTCCTCGGA
>DASVKG010000051.1:0-2395 GCA_036385495.1 Anaerolineales bacterium
CGCATCAAGGTTTACAGCCGGACCTTTGATGACAAGCGCCGTCGGTTGACAGCTGGTTCCAGCAACCTGTGTCAGATATTAGTGAAGGATAATGGCATTGGCTTCGACGAAAAATACCTTGACCGTATCTTCCAGCCGTTCCAACGTTTGCATTCCAGCCAGGAGTATGAGGGGACTGGGATCGGTTTGAGTTTGTGCCGGCGGATTACAGAGCGTCATGGAGGAGAAATTACGGCAAAAAGCCAACCGGGACATGGAGCAACCTTCATCGTGACTCTCCCGATCAAACAGACTAAAAGCGAAACGATCCAATGAATAAAGATATTCACGCCCCAACTATTTTGGTCGCCGATGACGATGCGGATGATCGCCAGTGGATCAATGAAGCCCTGAATGAAACACGCATGGTGGGTAATGTATCCTTTGTAGAGGACGGCGAAGACCTTTTGGATTTCCTTCATCACAGCGGAAAATACACTGCCATGCCATCGCTGTCCTATCCCGGGCTGATCCTGCTCGATTTGAACATGCCCAGGATGGACGGACGCGAGGCCCTCAAGGCGATCAAGACCGACGTGCGGCTCCGGCACATCCCGATCATTATTTTAACAACGTCAAAAGCCAGGCAGGATATCTTCCACACTTACAACCTGGGAGCCAACAGCGTGATTCTTAAACCGGTAACCTATTCTGCCCTGGTTCAGATTATGTACAACCTGACACATTTTTGGTTCGACACCGCCGAGCTGCCACTCTGATCGCGACTGTTTTCATAACTTGCTGAGCGACCGCTCCCTTTCAACCCGCCTGGAAATTGCACCAGATTTTCCATATAAAGACCTGCTGGAAAATATTCCGCAGGTCTAATTTTATGATGGGCCCTGACAATGCGATTATCGCCAGGGAGTCCGGTTCAGGCAGAATCACTACATGCCGGGCATTGGTTTCTTCCATGACCACCAGGCGCGGATCGGACCTTACCTTCCAATGCAATATCCCCTTCCCCACGTCAATGGCATAGACTTTCACCGCCCCTTGCTGCAGCAAGCAATCCGTGAACCCGCCTGTGGACGAACCCACGTCCGCGCAGGTACAGCCGGTCACGTCAATTGCAAAATTCGCCAGGGCTTGCGCTTTGGTACGGCTTTCGGCCAGCCCGCGTGCGATCAGCAGGAGGTCCAAACACACTTTTGATGTGGCTTGATAAAATCCCTCCGACGCGGGTAAAACCCCCGTCCAAGCAGCGAATAATCATGTAAAATATAAGCATGCTGCGAGCCCTCCTGAAAACCATGCGCCCCCGCCAATGGACGAAGAACGCCTTCGTCTTCGCTGCGCTGGTTTTCGATGGCAAACTATTCCACCTGCCTGATTTCCTGCGTACCCTGGCCGGGTTTGGACTGTTTTGCAGCATTTCCAGCGCGGTCTACATTTTCAACGACCTGCTGGACGTGGAAGCTGACCGCCTGCACCCGGTGAAGAAAGACCGTCCCATCGCTTCCGGCAGGCTGCCTGTCCCAGTTGCCCTGGCTGCTGGTTCCATCTTGAGCCTGGTTGCCATTGGGCTCGGCTATCTGCTGGCCTGGCAGTTCGCCCTGACCATCCTGATCTACTTCTCCATGATCCTGCTCTACTCGAAGTGGCTCAAGCACGTGCCCATCCTGGATGTGCTTATCCTGGCTGCCGGTTTTGTCCTGCGGGTCCATGCGGGGACGACTCTCATCGTGGTCGAGCGATTCTCCCCCTGGCTGTATGTGCTGATGACACTCCTTGCCCTCTATCTTGGCTTTGGCAAAAGGCGTGCGGAATTAGCCCTGCTTACCGGCGATTCTAATAACCAGCGTAGAGTGCTCGACGGTTACACCATTCCTCTGCTCGACCAGTTCATCACCATCGTCTCCGGCACCACCATCCTGGCATATTCGCTCTACACCTTTTTCCGGCTGCCCGACAACCATACCCTCATGCTGACCATCCCGTTCGTGATTTACGCCATCTTCCGCTATCTCTACCTCATCCAGGTCAGGCAGATTGGCGGCGAACCGGAAGAGATCCTGCTTTCCGACCGGCCTTTCCAAATTTCCATTTTCCTGTGGGGATTGGCGGTTCTGGCAGTGTTCTATATTACTTAGGGCGGACTCTGCCCGCATTCAAACCTGTGATAACATCTTCTGCTCCCGGCAAAATCATTCTGTTTGGCGAACACGCGGTCGTCTATGGGCGTCCGGCCCTGGCTGTGCCGGTGACCCAGGTCCAGGCAACAGCGACGGTAAGCGAGAATTCGCGCGGCGGCATCATGATCGAAGCTCCAAATGTCAACCTTTCCGCTGATCTTTCCGACCTCTCCGCGGACCATCCACTGGTTTCTGTTATCAACAGCGTTTTTTCTACACTG
>DASVKG010000052.1:0-13347 GCA_036385495.1 Anaerolineales bacterium
GCATGAATAACCCCCCCATATATGGGGGGTGCTCGTCATGGGAAATTTGCTTCTTACAAATCTGTAAATGTTGAAATACTTCCTTTCCCTTATACTGTGAATCAAGGAAAGGAGAATTATTATGTCAGAAATTTATGATCCCATTGATTCACTCGTGAGCGAACTGAAAAGGAACACAGTCTTTTTAGACAAGATGCTCTTTCCCAAAGTAAGTCTCCTTATAGGGACAATCGGCGTTTTGATTGCTGTGGTTCTTTTGCTCAAGTAGATAACGAATCCTATTCTTTTACAATCAACGTCAGCATTGTGACCGTTCTCTTTGACATTTAAAAAGAACGGTCGTTTTGCAATTAAAAAAACCTGACGATCCCGCACTTATTGCATTACGTTGAAGGGGGAGGATATAATTTATACATGTCTAATCGATATAACTTACCCAAAACCAGCTCCCAATCCATAGGGATGCGGCAGCCATTTCACATTTCAGAAATTCAAGGTATGATTGGTGTGGAAATAATTTGCAGAGATAGTACCCAAGAAAAACATGGAAGATAAAGCGAACATTATCGAAGCCTTTTCCGAAATGGCCCCCAGGTATGAGCAGGTGGTTGATTCGGAATTAAGCCGGTTCTGGGGATGGAGCTATCAAGGATTTGTAAATCTATTACTTGCCTCAATATCCATACAGCCCCAAGACATCATTTTGGATATCGCGACGGGTACGGGGGTCATTCCGGCTCTGCTTGAAAAAGCCGGACATCCTTGCAACCAGATCCATGGCTTGGATATCACCATGTCCATGCTCATGCATGCCAAGCGTCGCTTGGAGGCACAGGAGGGCCAAACAAACCAGAACCTCGTTTGCGCTTCAGCGATGAACATGCCTTATGCAAACTCTGGTTTCACGCAACTTACGTGCGGCTTGGCAACCCATCATATGGTCGTTAAAGAACTGATCCTTGAATCTTATCGGGTTCTGCGAAGTGGAGGAAAACTCACCATAGCAGATGCGGGGGGTTCAAGCTTATGGAAATTGCCAGGAGTGAAATTCCTCCTGCGGGTCGCAGCCTTTATTTATTTTTTCCTGGTCGAAAATAAATCCCGGGCTTGGGCGGAAACCACCGCAATAGCCAATGTTCTTTCCAAGGATGATTGGAGCCTGGTTCTCATGAATTCTGGATTCCGGAATATTGTGATTCAGAAACTCAGATCCAGATATTTTTGGGTTCCAGCACCTCTGTTGATAAAAGCCGAAAAATAGTGGAGGAGCAGCATGGATAAATCGTATAAATTGATCGAAGAGGGCAGGAAAAATGAATTATGGAGCAAACATTGCGGTTTTCTTGGCCTGAGCCGAAATGAATTCAGGGATATCCAGAAGAGACTCATGCTGGAACAGATCACCCTGCTCGGTCCTTCAAAGATTGGTAGAAGTCTCATGGGGGGGGGGACACCAGCCAGCCTCGAGGAATATCGCCAGATAACGCCACTTACTACATACGCTGATTATTCAGGGATTTTAGAGGAAAAGAAAGAAGAAGGCCTCCCAGCAAAACCGTATGTCTGGGCTCGGACTTCGGGTCATAGCTCTGGCATGGGACCCAAATGGATACCCTATACGAAAGCCATGTATGACCATCTGAGCGATGCAGTAATTGGATCGATGTTACTGAGCTCTTGTTCCCAGCCAGGAGATGTAAGACTTGAGCGGGGTGATAAGTTCTTAATGGCGACAGCCCCCCCGCCTTATATATCAGGCTACGTAAGTCGTTCAGCAAAAGAAAATATGGAGGTGAGATTCCTTCCGAGTCTTGAAGAAGGAGAAAAGATGGCTTATGGTGAGCGGGTTGCTGCAGGCTTTAAACTCGCCATGCGGGATGGTCTGGATTATTTTATGGGTATATCAGTTGTCCTGGCGAGGATGGGGGAGCAGTTCGAACAACAATCCAGTAATTCAAAACCATCCAAGGAACTGCTCAACCCAGCGACCTTGTGGAGGCTGCTGAAGGCTGTAATCGTCTCAAAGATCCATAAACGCAATATTTTACCCAAAGACATTTGGCATCTCAAAGGGATCATGTCGGGCGGCACAGATATTGAGATATATAAGGATCGGATAGAACACTTTTGGGGGAAGCAACCACTGGAAGGTTTTGCATGTACTGAAGCGGGTAATTTGGCAGTACAGGCATGGAATTTCAAAGGGATGGTATTTTTTCCCGATACTTCCCTCCTGGAATTCATCCCGTTTGAAGAGGTCAGAAAAAACCAGGAAGATCCTGGTTATCAACCAAAAACCCTGCTATACAATGAGTTGGATCTGGGCATCTATGAATTAGTAATATCCAGCTTCTATGGTGGAGTGCTGGTGCGGTATCGGCTGGGTGATTTATTTGAAGTGATTGCCAACGGAGACGAGGAGACCGGTTCAGATCTTCCTCAAATGAAATTTTACTCACGTTCGGACGAAATTATCGATCTGGGAACTTTTCTCAGGCTCACGGAAAGAGACGTATGGAAAACGATCGAGGCAACCGGATTGGAGTACGTTGACTGGGTGGCCCGAAAAGAAACCACCAAGGCATATTCCACCCTTCATCTTTACATTGAACTTACCAAGACAGGAAGTATTCCTGAAGAAAAAGTGCAGGAGATGATCCGACAATCTTTTTCCGCTCGTTTTTCAGATTATAACGATATGAAGGAAATGCTGCATGTTGAACCTGTTGTTGTCACCCTGCTGCCGGGAAGTTCTTTTGCTGCCTATATGAAATTAAAAATGGAGGCCGGGGCGGATCTTGGTCACCTTAAACCTCAACACATGAAACCATCCGATGATGTTTTTATGGAATTGGCTAGCGTTTCGAAAGAATAAAATAGAAAGATGCTCTGGTCCGTCAGCACGTTGATACCAATCTTCGCGTCGATAAACTACGGGGTTATTTTTACATTGGTGCTGGTTTCCAAGCCGCGAACCAGGTTAAAGCAAATCTTCAGTTTATATTTATTGGCCATGATTGTATGGTCAGTAAGCGCTTTCTTGGTACTTTCCGGCTTGGTGATTGTATACCCCTGGTTCAAGGTGATGAGCGCAGCGAATGTGTCGATGCTGCTGGCCTTCTTCTTCTTTATACAAAACTTATTCGGTTTTCGACGCAAGTGGTCGACATTGGCAATTGTTTATGGAATTCTGGCTATCCCTATCATGCTCTTTACGAGTTTTGTATTTCAATCTGCTTCCCTGGATCCAGCAGGGGCGCTTCATTACGGTGCAGGACCATACTTTCTCCTGGTGGCTGTTCCCGGGTATACCTGGTCCGTTGTTTGTGCGATTGATCTGATTCAGGGGCACAACAGAACTCATGACGCCCATCAACGCAACCTGATACGATATCTTTTGATCGCGTTCTCCATCACCATATTGGCAACATTAACAAATTTAACAAAATTAGGGCAATACCCCATTGATATCGCCGCAAATTGCGTGTCTGCAATCTTGATCGCCTATGCAATTTTGCGCCACAGATTATTGGATATTCAAGTTATTATCCGTGCCGGGTTGGTGTATTCAATCACCACGGCAATCTTCGGTGGGATTTATTATTTGAGTATTTCCCTGTTATTAAATATCTTCCAGATATTTACTGGAAAAGGTGTCTTTTTCGTATCGATTCTCGTAGGAGCCGCGACTGCAATCCTGCTTAATCCTCTCCGCAATCTGGCTCAAGCCTGGATCGACCGCATTTTTTACAGGGAGAAATATAATGCCGAGTTGATGCTCCAGCGGCTCAGCCAGACGACCACTTCACTCCTGGACATTGAGAGAATTACACATTTGATCCTGTCTGAGATCAGTACTACATTGCATATAGAGCATGGCGCAATCCTTATTAAATATATAGAAAGAGGGGATTTTCAGGTCATTGCAGAAGATGAGGAAAAAAAACACTTTCCTTTAGGATTCCGTGCTGATCACCCGATCGTTACTTGGCTGTCCAGTCACAATCAACCGCTTCTGAATCGCGATTTATCCCTATTTCCCATATTTAAATCAATATGGAAGGAAGAGAAGGAGGAACTGGAAAAGTTTAATGCAGAAATATTCCTGCCGTTAAATTCCAAAGGGGAATTAATTGGAATAATTGCTTTAGGTAAAAAACTTTCTTTCCAACCATATACACAAGACGAGCAAATGATTTTTTCAACTCTCGCCAACCAGACTGCCGTCGCGATTGAAAATGCCCGCTTGTATGAAGAACTCAAAGGGTCGTTCGTACAATCTGTTACCGCCCTGGCGAATGCAATCGATATTCGCGATGCGTACACCAACACTCACAGCCAGCAGATTGCCAACTGGGCTGCAAAAGCTGCCCGCCAGCTTGGTTGTACATCTGAAGAAGTTAATGAAATATATTTAGGTGGTTTGCTGCATGACATCGGAAAAATTGGGATCCCGGACGCCATCCTGCAAAAACCAGCCAAATTAGATCAGGCGGAATGGAAAATTGTTCATACGCACCCCACACTCGGAGCTGAGCTAATTTCCCCCATAAAAAAACTGACCGGAGTTTCTCCAATGATTGAGAGCAGCCATGAACGATATGATGGTTTGGGGTACCCCCATGGGAAGAAAGGCGAGGAAATCCCTCTTGGCGCCCGGATTATCAGTGTGGTTGATTCCTATTCGGCCATGCTTGATAAACGTCCGTATAAAGAACCATATAGCAAAGACAGGATCATTTTTGAATTGAAAGAAAATTCAAACAAAATGTACGACCCAAAAGTGGTTGAGGCGTTTCTAAAAATAATCCAGACAGAAGATTAAAGACGTTAATCCAAAAGGGAGGAAAAAAACTTGCGAGGGCTGTTATTTATTATTTCCATCTATTTGATCGCCACCTGAACCGCCCTGACAACGACACGGAAGAGGTATGAGTTGCTGGTCGAATCATAACCCTGGCAGGTGATCAATGTCAGCCAGGGGTAATCCTCATGCCTGATCACCGATGAGATTGCCCCTGGCGCAACTAGTATCGATTCCCGGACAGCGTACACATACTCCTGCGAAAAATCGTGGACAATGATCTGGTCCCCCCACTGCAGCGTGCTCAGGTGAACGAACGGTCCGGGATTGCCGGAAGCATCGTAAACATGTGCAGAAATCACAGAGTTACCCGCAAGGGTTGGGAAAGCCGTCCCGTTTAACCAACCGGCTTGGTCCCCCAGCCAGGATACATCCCAACCATTTCCGATCAGCGGCACGCCCACAATTGGGAGCTCCACCTCGAGACGAGGGATCTCCAACCACAGATCGCCCAGGTCGGAATAAGCAATATTGGCTGGCTGTTCGGGCAGGATTATCCCCCGGTTGGGGATGAAGCCCGTGGCCGGTAAAACCAGAGCAGCCTGCGGTGTATTCGCTGGGGAGGTGGCAATGAGCGTGTAGGTGGCAGTAGCAGTCGCAGTAGGAGTGAAGGTGGCAGTAGCAGTCGAAGTAGGTGTGAAGGTGGGAGTGGCAGTTGCAGAAGGTGTGAAGGTGGGGGTAAGAGTCGGCTCGGTTGGTTGGAGGGCGCCATCCATTTGGATTAAACCAAACCCGAATAGATTATCTTTCCCGGGAGCTCCCAGGTCCAACGCGGTGGTTTCAATTTTTTCTGCGATCTGGTCAGGCGAGGTATACGCTGGCAGGCCAGCCAGGATGGCAGCCAGACCCGACACGAAAGCTGTGGACATGGATGTTCCACTTAGATAAGCGTAGCTGTTATTTCTGGTGGTCGAGTAGATCGAATTCCCGGGGGCAGAAATATCCACCTCGGGACCGAAATTTGAAAAGGCAGCATGGTTGTTCGAGCTATTGGTCGCAGCCACGGCGATCACATGGGGGAAGCGTGCTGGATAAAACACGAAATTGCTCGCTCCGTTCCCAACAGATGCAACCAGGGTGGCACCTTTCCCATACGCATAATTAACTGCATCTTCGAGCACCTGTGGTGGGTTTGGGCACGATAAGATTCCACACCCCAAGCTTAGATTGATCACATTGGCATTATGGTCTGCAGCCCAGATGATCCCCGCGGCCACATTGGAAATCGACCCGTCACCGTTAAAATTCAATACTTTGATAGGCATGATGCGGGCTCCCCAGGAGACGCCCGCTATGCCTACACCGTTGTTGGTGATCGCGGCGGCAATCCCAGCCACATGGGTGCCGTGGCTATTGTTAGAGTCATCTTGCGGGATAGCGTCATTATTTACAAAATCATAGCCGGGGACGATCTTGCCGGCCAGATCGATATGTCCCAGATCAACACCAGTATCCACGATGGCGATTGTCACTACGGGGGAACCGGTGTTCACATCCCAACCTTGTGGCGCGTGGATCGCCAACAAACCATATTGGTTTCCCCAAAAAGGATCATTGGGGAATGTATCTGTCATCCGGGCAATATAATCAGGTTCTGCGTAAGCAACTCCAGGACAAACGGAAAGGGAAGCGATAGCTTCAGCAACTTTGCCAGATGGAACGATCACTTGCAACACATCGATCTCGGTTATCCGCGACTCGAGCGTGGCATTGGCTGATTGTAGACATTGCTTCGTTTCATTCCCCGTAATTGCCGGGTCAACCCTGACCAATACAACATCAGGGGCAAATTCACCATTCAGAATTGGGATTGTTGCCGGAGCAGTCGTTGGTGTTGCATCTGTTGATCGTTGAGATGTTCCCGCCCGAAAAGCAGGCTGCGATCTTGTGGGTGATAATGTGGGCTGGGTGGCGTTCCTGGTCTCCAGGGTAAATCCCCCCGGATTGGAATTTCCGGTATTTCCAAAACGAGCAGGTGCCGTCTCCATATTTTGGCTGGCCGCAAAGGGAAAATTTCCATTCCCAAGATCCAGGGCGATCAGGCACAGGAAAACTAAAAGGGCGGTAATTCTAAACAACTGCGGAGGGTGATGGTTATGCATTATTCGCCGTTTTCCCGTGTGAAGGTTTTATCCTAAACGAAACTTGCGGGAAAGTCAACTGAAGAAATACGGAATTCATGCAACAGGTCGGACACAAGGAGCATGAAGGGAGAAAGCTGTCCTGCAAAATATGGAGATTCCGCCACCGGCATCGTTGTAGTCAGTACCAACCATGCCCGGGAAATACCACCCACCCCGATTATTCTACAATGTATCCCATACCCTGCTCACCAGCCGGAGCATCTGGTCCATCCCTTTTCCCAGTGGTGCAAGGTTGATGAATTCCTGCACGGTGTGTGCTCGCCCCCCGGTTGTCAGGCCAATGGTTATAGCAGGCAGACCGAGGCTGAGGGGCAGGTTGGCGTCGGTTGACCCAGTATTCAGATGCGGTTCTACGCCGGCGAGGCGCAGGCAATCCTGGGCGAGTTTTACCAATGGGTGCTCCCCCGGGAGTTCGCCCCAAGGTCGCTGGCCGATAATTTCGACCTCGATGGTCACCCCCGGCTTCTGCGCGAGTCGCACAATTTGCTCCACTTGCCCGGAAAGGTGCTCCAGCATCCCAGTGTCTTCGGAACGCAGATCAAGTTCCAGCATGGCTTCAGCGGCGATGGTGTTGACAGACGACCCGCCGGAGATGACGCCGATGTTGAATGTGGTACGCGGCACTTTCGGTGGATTCAGCGCTGCAATGCGGGTGGAGAGGGCTGTAAGCTCATGAATGGCGGATGGTTGGCCATAATCGATCCACGAGTGGCCGCCCGATGTGCGGACAGTTACGCGATAGCGACACACACCCAACCCACGGTGATAAACTTGGCCTAACGCCATTCCTTCGAGAACAATGTAGGCCAAGGGAGTCGACCCGAAATGATCCACCACTGCCCGGATGCCGCGCAAGTCCCCCAAGCCCTCCTCACAGGTATTGGCCACCAGCCAAAGGTCACCGGGCAGGGTCAAGCTGCGTTCACGCAGAGCCCAAACCAGGCCAAACAGACCAGCCACTCCCAGGGAATTATCGCCAATGCCGGGAGCAAGGATGCGCCCGGCCTCGCGTTCAATGTGCAGGTCAATGTTGGGCAGGAATACGGTATCGAGATGAGCACTGACGACCAGCGCCCTGCCCGAGTCGCGGCCTGACAGCCGGGCGTAAACATTGCCGGCTTCATCCACTTCAACATCTGCCAGTCCTTCATCAACAAAGCTGAGGCGCACAAACTCGGCCCGCTTTGCCTCGTGGAAGGTGGGGGCGGGGATCTGCTGGATGGCGATTGCCAGGTTCAGGAGACGGTCAGATAAATCGGTCATACAGCTATATTTGCCGCACGATCCCGGCCAGGGAATCCAGGCGCGCCTGGGCCAGGCCAGGCAGACTATCCAGGGCATGCAATGCACCGCTGCCTTCGATGGTCAACGAAGCCGAAACACTGCCATACAACACCGCGCGTAAAGGGTCATATGTTTCTTGGTAACCGGCGAGGAACCCACCGCAAAAGGAATCACCTGCACCGGAGATGTCCATCAGGCGGGCAGGGTATGCCGGGATCTCCCATTTTTTTTTGGAAACTGAATCATAGAGCATCTGGCCGCGGGCGCCGCGTTTAACGACGATGAACTCGCAGCCATATTCCCCCAGGGCTTCGGCCATCTGCCACAAGTCGTCGGTGTGTCCCCAAAACAAGGCACGCAGTTCTTCCTCGGAGGGCAGGAACGCTGTCAACCCTCCCAGGAGGATGCGTACATCATAATGAGTTTTGCCTGTCATGTAAGCACCCGACGGGTCCAGGGTCAGAGTGGTGACGGAAGCCTGACGAAATGCAGAGGTCAGGCGGGTGCTGGCCACGTAGTCCAGTGGGCAGAGATGCACGATGTGTGCGTTCAGGTAGTCAGACGGGATGTCATCAGGACGCGGCGATGCGGGGTTGGAGGTCTTGAGATCATCATTGTTATCGTTGGGAGGCTGGTAGCCGAGCAGGGACTTTGGGAAAGGCATCCCAAGGCGGGCGAAGCAGGCCACCGGGTCGCTGTGCTGTACGGTCTGGTTTTCCTGAATGTCCTGGAAATAGCGTAGGTCGAGGGCATCGGCTGTAATATGAACGCCGCGTGTATCCCAACCGCGTTTTTTAAAGGAACGCAACCAATCGCGTGGATAATCTTCACCGACCCGCGCCAGCAATCCAACGCCGCTTTTCCAGACTCCCAGCCCGGCAGCGGCATATAGCAGGTTCCCGCCCGGCACATCAATCTGGGAATTGCCCCGCGGGGATAGCAGGTAGTCGCGGTGCAGATGCCCGGCAATGATGAATGTGGGATTCATATCTACCCGGGCGATGGAGACTCCCCGCCAATGTCGCCTTGGGTGGGATTGGTAGGCAGGAGGAAGGTGAAATTACTCCCCTTGCCTTCCACACTTTCGGCCCAGATGCGACCACCGTGCATTTCAACCATCACCTTGGAAATGGATAAACCCAGCCCCATCCCGCCGTATTTGCGGGTGAGATGCGATTCCACCTGATAGAAACGCTCGAAAATGTGCGATAGGTCTTTGGACGGGATGCCAATGCCGTTGTCAATAACAGAGACTTTGACATACCCGGGAATTGATCCGGCAACGATGACAATTTGTCCGCCCGGATTCGTGAAGGTAATAGCGTTATTAATCACGTTGCTGAGAGCGATGGCGATCTTGGGCGAATCGCCTTCCACAAGCAAGTCGTCCTGGGGGATATCGCAGCGCATGGTGAGATGCTTATGGTTCGCCTCCAGGTGAAAAGTAGCCACTACTTCTTCAATGAGGCGCTTGATGGAGATTGTCTGGGCGCGGACGCTGGCGACGCCGCGTTGGAGATTGTCCATATTGGCGAGATTGTCAATGATCTCTTTCAATCGCATTGCGTTGCGATGGATGATATCCAATTGCGGGCGGTATTCGGGTTGGATGACCTCGCGCAGGAAAGTGGCATATCCCAGGATAAGACCGAGAGGGGTACGAAGTTCATGGGAGGCGATGCCAATGAAGGTGCTCTTCATGCGATCGAGTTGGGTAATTTGGTCCTGAGAGAGCTTGACCTTCTTCATCAGATGCAGATTCTGAATGGCCATTGCTGCCTGGGAGGCAAATGTTTCTAGAATTATTTGGTCTTCTTCGGTATAATTGGGCAGTTCGGTCTTATTGACCACTTCGAGCACGCCGAGCGTCTCTCCGGCATAAATGATGGGAACCGCCATGAGCGAATGGGTGACGAATTTCGCGGCTTGGTCGGCACCCTTGAAATGACGAGGGTCTGCCGCCACATCAGGGATAATGGCCGGTTGGCCGTTCTGGAAAACCCATCCAGCCAGGCTGGTCTGCAGTGGAACTTTGACCATCTTCAAAAGATCCCGGTGGAACCAAGGCAGCGCGGCGAAATGCAAATACTCACCGCCTTCATCCAATTCGAGGATGGAGGCCACCTCGCACCCGGTCAATTCGGCCGCAGCAGAGATGAGCGCATCCAGGTACGTTTCCAGATTCAACGAGGCACTGAGGGAGCGGGTGACCTCGAGGAGACGATCGATGTGATGTTTGGGTTCGCTGACAGACGAGCCGGTTTGTGAGTCCATAAGTAATCGGATTATAGCGTCAATCGCAAAATTTTACATCAGTTCCAAGGAGAAAATATGAGCAAAAAGAAAGTTCGTGTGGCGATCATCGGCGTAGGAAATTGCGCCTCTTCGCTCGTTCAGGGTATCGAGTTTTATAAAAACACACCCGCAGATGCGACCGTGCCCGGCTTGATGCACGTGAACCTGGGCGGGTACCACATCCGTGACATAGAATTCACGCTTGGAATTGACATTAATGTGACCAAAGTGGGCAAGGACCTCTCCGAAGCGATCTTTGCCGAACCGAACAACACGTATAAGTTCTGTGAAGTGCCCAAGCTGGACGTCCCGGTGGTGCGCGGAATGACCCACGACGGCCTGGGCAAGTATCTCTCGCAAGTTATCACCAAAGCTCCAGGCCCGACCGCCGATATCGTCAAATTGCTTAAAGAGACGAAAACCGATGTGGTAATCTCGTACCTGCCGGTGGGCTCTGAGATGGCAACCAAGTGGTATGCGGAGCAAATCCTCGAGGCGGGCTGCGCCTTCGTGAACTGCATCCCGGTCTTCATATCCTCGTCCGAGTACTGGGGAAAACGCTTCAAGGATGCCGGCCTGCCCATTCTGGGTGACGATATCAAGTCCCAGGTCGGCGCCACCATTTTGCACCGCGTGCTCACCAGCCTGTTCGTAGACCGCGGCGTGCGCATCGACCGCACCTACCAGCTCAACTTTGGCGGCAACACGGACTTCCTGAATATGCTGGAGCGTGAGCGTCTTGAGTCCAAGAAAATTTCAAAGACCGGCGCGGTCACCAGCATGATCCCTTACAAGTTGGACCCCGACAACATCCACGTTGGTCCCTCGGACCATGTACCGTGGTTGACCGACCGCAAGTGGTGCTATATCCGCATGGAAGGAACCACCTTTGGTGACGTGCCCCTCAACGTGGAAGTGAAGCTTGAAGTGTGGGATAGCCCCAACTCGGCCGGCGTGGTCATTGATGCAGTCCGCTGCGCCAAATTGGCGCTTGACCGCGGCCTTTCTGGCCCGATCATCGGGCCTTCGTCCTATTTCTTCAAAACTCCGCCCAAGCAATTCAGAGATGACGTCTGCCGCGAAAAGACCGAAGCCTTTATCAAAGGCGAGAGTAACGAGTAATTCCTCCCGGCGGGGGTCCCAGACCCTCGCCGGATTTGTTTCTCCTTTTAGAGTAAAATTCGACCCATGTCTTCAACCCGGGATTTCACTGGGCGCCTACTCTGGGGCATGTGCCTGCTGGCTGTCAGCCTGGCTGCGTGTGTACCAACCTCGGCGTTCCCCTCCACCCCCAGTGAAACGATGACGAGCTCCCTGGTCCCAACCGCAACGCACACCCCCACGTCAGCCCCTTCAGCGACTCCCACATCGCGCACGCCCCCAGCCTTGCCGATCCCATACCAGAATAACGACCTGACCCCGTTCGGATCGCCGCACACATATGTTCAGGATCAATGTCAATATCTGCAAGACAAGTGGTCTTCAACAAACAGCGCAGCGGGTACTGTGGTGATGGTCATCATGTTCCATTCCATTGTTGGCGGCAACACATCCAATCCCAACCAGATATCTGAATTTGAATTACGCACTTTAATGAATAAACTCCATGACGAAGGGTTTACGGCGATCAATACCACGCAAATGGCCGCTTTTATGGAACATAACGGCAAAATCCCGGATCGTTCCGTGCTCCTGGTGGTGGACGACCGTCACAACGCTCAATATTTCGATCTGTTTTTTCGAAAGTATTGGACTGAATATGGCTGGCCGGTTGTCAATGCCTGGATAAGTGCATTTGGTGGAACTGATCCGGCTTTAGCGGGGAACGTAGCCCTATCGGAGGAAGAGTGGGTGGATTACCAAGCACACGGGGATAGTTCACCTCACATCGCTATAGATCCGAATTCGACAGATGAATTTGTTCGCCATGATCTTCAAGGCTCGATGGACAATATACAGAAATACTTTGGGAAGGCACCGATTGCCTATATCTGGCCGGGAGGTGGATTCACTCCCCATGCCGTGCAAGTTGCCCGTCAATTGGGTTACCGGCTGGGATTTACCACCAACCCGCGTGGACCGGTGATGTTCAACTGGGTGCCCTTGGTGGATAAGCAGGAAGCGGAACGTCCCACCTGGATCCCTGAAGGCCCGGTCAACGACCCGTTGATGGTACTGCCGCGCTACTGGGACTCTGACGCCATCATCCACATTAGCGACGTGACGCAGGTCGGACAGGAAGCCTCAGCATACGCCGAACAAAACAAAGCAATTGAACTGGAATATTACGATATTGTTTGCGCCGCGCAATACGGGCCAATCCCATAACCTGTGATAGCACAGTGCCTAAGAGTATCAGCAGAAAAAGCATGACCGACGAAAGACTGCCCACTAAAAACGAGATGGACTGTATCTTTTGCAAAATCATCGCCGGCGAATCTCACGCCCAAATACTCCACCGCGACCACCAGGTTACGGCTTTCCGTGATACTCACCCCATTGCTTCCACGCACATCCTGATCGTTACCAACCGGCATATTGACTCGGTAAACGAATTGGAACCGGAGGATGATGCCCTGATGGGTCACATGGTGATGGTGGCGAAACAACTGGCGGACAAAGAAGGACTTGCTGAACGCGGCTACCGGCTGATCATAAACACCGGCGCCCATGCCGGGCAGAGCGTCTTTCACCTGCACCTGCACCTGATCGGTGGCAGGCTGGCGCGCTTTGTGGTGGAGTGAAACCGCATTTTACAAC
>DASVKG010000053.1:0-3607 GCA_036385495.1 Anaerolineales bacterium
AATGGGATGAGCCAGGCCCAGCGGGGAAACCGCCCCAACCGCATAACCGGTAACACTCAGCACCTCGTCTTCGGTAGCCATCGAGATGCGCGATACATCCAGGTAGGCTCGCAGCTTGCGCCAGGAGACCTGCCCCGGTCCTGCTGCCAGGGTCAGGAAGAAATTATCCTTCTTGCTTCGAAACAGGATACTGCGGACAATCTGCCCGGGGACTTCTCCTCGTTCTGCAGCCGCTTCCTCGAGCGACTCTGGCTGGTGTTGGTGCTCGAAAACGCGGTATGGAATGGAATGCAGATCTAGGGTCCTTGTAGCTGCGGTGGAAATCGGCATGTCAAAGAATATACCACATCAGTGCCTTAGAACCAGATTGTCTGGTGGCAGCCAGCATCTCAACCAGTGTCCCGGCATGTAAATAAAAGATTCGATTGGAAAATCCCTTCAAACCGGAGGGACTTTTTTTCTGTAATAATGATCGTACACCGAAAATGCTTTGAATTTCCAACATAAATTTGATAATTATTGTATATAATTAGGCCGATATATTTTCTAAATTAATTCCCAGCAAGGAATTTGGAATGGAAAAGCAAAGAGTTCTTGATATGTATTACCAGATGGTGCTCATCCGCAAGCTGGAAGAGCGCGGGGCCGAATTGTATCAAGCCGGGAAGATCGGTGGATTCATGCACCTGTACATCGGGCAGGAAGCCGTCAGCACTGGCTTGATTGCTGCCCGCCAGCCGCAGGATCGAGTCATCACTGCTTATCGTGACCATGGCGTGGCGATCAGCTGTGGTATCCCTGCCAACCAGGTGATGGCGGAACTGATGGGAAAAACTACCGGCATCTCGAAAGGCCGCGGCGGTTCGATGCATATGGCAGACGTGACCAGGAATTTCTGGGGCGGACATGCCATTGTGGGTGCGCAATTGCCGGTGGCTGCCGGGCTGGCCCTGGGCGATAAATACGCTGGCCGGGATGGTGTGACGATCTGCATGTTTGGCGAAGGAGCCACCAATATTGGCTACTTCCATGAAGCCTTGAATTTGTCCAAGGTCTGGACGCTGCCCGTCCTGTGGGTATGCGAAAACAACATTTACGGGATGGGGACTGCAGTTGAGCGCGCTTCTGCTGTCTCGGAAATCCAGCAGAAGGCCGAAGGGTATGGGATGGAGCATGAGCGCGTCGACGGGATGGATGTAATGGCAGTATATGAGTCGGCTAAAAAGGCCATTGCTAAGGTTCGCAGTGGGTCCGGACCCAGGATGATGGAAATACTGACCTACCGATTCCGCGGTCACTCGATGGGCGACCCTGAACGCTACCGCAAGCAGGCGGAAGTCAAAAAGTGGGAGGAACACGACCCGATCGGTGCTTTCCATGCTTATTTGATCGGGAATAAAAAGGCAACAGCCAAAGCGCTCGAGGAGCTTGAAGTGCGTGCCGCTGAAGAAGTCCAGAAAGCAGTCGAGTTTGCTGAAGCCAGTCCGGAGCCGGGCCTGGATACACTTTTCAACAATGTGTATGTGGAGGAGGTGTAACATGGCCCGCCTTACCATGCGCGAAGCCATCTCCCAGGCCATGTGGGAGGAAATGGAAAGGGATCCGAACATCTTCATCCTGGGTGAGGAAGTCGGAGTCTGGGGTGGTTCCTACGCTGTCACGAAGGGTTTTTACGATCACTTTGGTGCAGAACGGGTCCGGGATACACCCATATCAGAGGCCGCCATCATCGGCGCCGCGATCGGGTCAGCTCTCACCGGCCTGCGGCCGATTGCTGAACTGATGACCATCAACTTTGCCTTCTCAGCCATGGAGCACATTGTCAACGAAGCCGCAAAACTGCACTATATGTTTGGCGGCCAATTTGTCCTGCCGCTGGTGATCCGCGCCGTGGGCGGGGGTGGACGCCAGTTAGGTGCCACCCATTCGCAAACCCCGGATGCGGTCTTTGCTCATTTCCCCGGTCTGAAGGTCGTCTCCCCCGGGACGCCCGCGGATGCCAAGGGCCTGTTGAAAGCCGCCATCCGCTCCGATGACCCGGTTCTGTTTATCGAAAATGCCACACTTTACCAGGTGCGGGGCGAAGTCCCGGACGGGGATTACGTGGTCCCTATCGGCAAATCCATCGTCCAGCGTCCCGGGAAGGATGTCACTATTGTGACCTATTCCAAGGGCCTGGAAATTTCCATGAAGGCTGCTGAGGATCTTGCCAGGGATGGCATCGAAGTTGAAATCGTGGATCTGCGTTCCCTTCGTCCCCTCGATATGGACCCGGTGATCGAGTCGTTCAAGAAGACCAACCGGGCTGTCATCGTCGAGGAAGGCTGGAGATCGTACGGCGTGGGGGCGGAAGTTTCCAGCCGGATCTATGAGCAGGCATTCGATTATGTCGATGCTCCGGTGGTGCGCGTGGCGCAGAAGGAAGTCCCCCTTCCTTATAACCGCGCATTGGAGCAGTCTGCCCTGCCGCAGCCAGCAGACGTGGTTGCGGCTGTCAGGGAGGTGCTGTAATGGCCGAGACCATCAACATGCCCAAATTGGGCTTCGACATGGCCGAGGGCACCCTCGTCCGCTGGGTGAAGAAAGAAGGCGAGACCGTTAACAAGGGCGAGGTGCTGGCTGAAATTGAGACTGATAAGGCGACGGTGGAAGTGGAATCGTCGGCCTCAGGTGTGGTCAGAAAACTGCTGGTGGAAGAAGGGGCAGTTGTTCCTGTAAATATGCCGATCGCAATGGTCGGAACGGCAGACGAAAAGATCGAAGAGCCGGTGGCGCAGAAAGTGGAAATTAATCAACACAAACCGGAAGTTGCCCTGCCGGCAGCCCTTCCAGCCCCGGACCTGAAGCCGGCAACAATTGCTCAGGCAGATTTGGTTCATTCAGTCTCCCCGCTTGCTCGGCGCATGGCAGAGGATAAAAAGGTGGATTTATCCACTGTTAAAGGTACCGGGCCGGGAGGACGGATCGTGCGCCGGGATATCGAAGCCGCGCTTGCGCAAGGATCTTTGACCGCTGGCCAGGGACCACAGAACATCGTGATTCCTCCATCTTCCGCTAAAGATGAAACAGTTCCTTTGACAAAATTACGGCAAGCTATTGGTCGCCGAATGGCGGAAGCAAAGACGACTATCCCGCACTTCTACGTGACTCACGAATATAAAATGGATGCGTTGATGAACTTGCGGGTGCAGTTCAACAACATCGTTCCGGAAAATGAAAAACTCAGCATTAACGATTACATGATCAAAGCTGTTGGGCTAACTCTGCGCCAGTTTCCCAATCTGAACGCTTCGTTGAATGGGAATGCGGTTTTTCTCCACAGACAGATTAACGTCGGTGTGGCGGTCTCTGTGGAAGGCGGGTTGCTGACGATTGTTTGCCGGGATGCAGACCGGAAACCCCTGCGCCAGATTGCCAGCGAAGTCAAAGCCATGGCGGCTCGCGTGCGGGCGGGCAAGGTAAAACCCGAAGATATCGAGGGCTCCACTTTCTCGATCTCTAATCTGGGCATGTACGATGTGGAGAACTTTGCCGCCATTATCAACCCGCCTGAAGCAGCTATCTTGGCAGTTTCGTCGGCGCGTGAGCTGGCGGTGGTGGATGGGGG
>DASVKG010000054.1:0-9260 GCA_036385495.1 Anaerolineales bacterium
ATCGTCAAAACGCTTTCCACCACCACCATGCTCAATAAACTGGGCGCGCTTTACGGCGTCCCGGTCGTTGAGACCGGTGTTGGCTTCAAATATGTAGCCCCCAAGATGATCGAGACCAACGCTCTTATCGGCGGTGAAGAAAGCGGTGGATACGCCTTTCGCGGCAACGTCCCCGAACGGGACGGGATCCTGGCAGGCCTGTATATGCTCGATTTTATGGTTCGCACCGGCAAAAAGCCCACCCAATTGCTCGAGATGCTGTTCGCCAAAGTCGGCGAGCATTTCTACGACCGGATCGACACGCCCTTCACAGGTAATCGCAAGGACCGCGAAGCCGCCATCCTGAAGGCAAACCCAAAGACCATCGGCGGTCTGAAAGTGACTGGGTTGGTAACAATTGATGGGTTCCAGTTTAAGCTGGAAGACGGCGGTTGGATGCTCATCCGCTTCTCCGGCACAGAGCCGATTATGCGTGTTTACTGCGAGACCACACACAAGGATAAGGTCCAGGCAATTTTACAGGATGGGCTGAAAGTGGCCGGATTAAAATAACCGGGTATTCTTTTTTCATGGTGCCCGCTGTCACGTGATACGGAATCACGTGAACTTAAAATAATCGAACACATGACTCTGACCGACACTCATTGCCATTTGGATTTTAACAAATTCGACTCTGATAGGCAGGCTGTGCTGGAACGCGCCATACAGGCTGGAGTCGGGCGGATTTTAATTCCGGGTCTCTCCTTGACCTCGAGCCTGTCCGCCGTCAAACTCGCGCACAGCCACTCGATTCTGTTTGCTGCTATTGGTGTCCATCCCACCGAGGCGTCCGGTTTTGAACCTTCAATATTGAACGATTTAAGGAAACTGGCGCAACAACCCAAGGTTAAAGCCATCGGCGAAATCGGCTTGGATTATTACTGGGCCGCTTCTCCCCGTGACCGGCAGCAGAAAGTGCTGATAGATCAATTGGCTTTGGCTGCCGAACTCCAACTCCCGGTTGTCATCCACTTTCGGGAAGAGGGGGATACCTCCACGGGAGACTGCGCCTCAGACATGATTACAATACTGGAGAAATGGGGCTCGGGTTTGAAACGCGAAAACAGCCCCCTGGCAGAAAGACCGGGGGTGCTGCATTCTTTTTCCGGCACTCTTGAAACAGCGCAGGCAGCTATGAGACTCGGTTTTTTTGTGGGTGTGAGCGGCCCTGTCACATATAAAAACGGTCGATCGCGGCAGGAACTCGTCGCCGCATTACCGTTGGATTATCTTTTGATCGAAACTGATGCGCCCTTCCAGACCCCTCATCCTCATCGAGGAAAACGCAATGAACCGGCCTATGTGCGTCTGATTGCTGATAAAATTGCTTTCGTGCGCGCTGACACAACTGAACTGGTAGTGTCAGCAACTGGCAGGAATGCGCAGCGACTTTTTGCATGGGAATAATCGTTTGAAGACCGCCTCATTTTTCACACCTGTTCAGACAGGACTCAATGAAGCCGAAGCGCTCCTGCGCTCCCAATCCGACGGCGCTCATCCAGACTTGGGCGCAGCACTGGAGCATTTGCTATCCTCAGGGGGCAAACGCATCCGCCCGGCGCTTGGTCTTCTCACCGGGCAAATGCTGGGCGCACCCCACGATAAAATTATCACCCTGGCCGCAGCCGTGGAATTACTGCACAACGCCACCCTCGTCCACGACGACCTGATAGATGGCGCTCTTCTACGACGTGGCAACGCCACCCTGAATGCCCGCTGGTCGCCCCCTGCCACCGTTCTGACCGGAGATTTCATCTTCGCCCGGGCAGCCAAACTGGCAGCCGACACCGACCACCTGCCGCTGATGAAACTCTTTGCTGAGACGCTGGCAGTTATCGTCAATGGCGAGTTGACGCAGTTGTTCACCGCTCGCGGGTTGACCAGCCGCGAAAACTACTATAAACGTATCTACGCAAAGACCGCTTCGCTCATCGAGATGACCACGCGCACTGCCGCTATGATCAGCCCCGTAGACGAATCAGTGGTCGAGTCAATGCGGGTGTATGGTTACAATTTGGGCATGGCTTTCCAGATTGTGGACGATGTGCTCGATTTTACCGGGGAGCAGGCGGAAGTTGGTAAACCGGTCGGTTCGGATCTGTTACAGGGGTTGGTAACCCTTCCGGCAATTTATTACGCTGAAGCCCATCCCGACGACCCGGATGTCATCTGCCTTACCAACGGATGTTACAACGAACATGAACGCATGGAACGATTGGTTATTGCAGTGGGTAAGAGTACCGGGGTAAAGAAATCGCTGGAAGAAGCGCAGGAATATATCAAAAAAGCGCTCCAACCGTTGGCTGGGATGCCGGACCGGATCGAGCGCCAGGCGTTGCATGATCTCGCTCGCTATACTGTTACCCGAAAAATTTAGCGTGGCAGTCCCGGTTCCAGCATGACATCCTGAATCTCTTACGGGACGGGGTGGGTGTGGTCGTTCGCAAGCATCCGTAAAAATGCCTCAACTACCCGGGGGTCAAAGAGAACCCCGCTGTTTTTCCGGATAAATTCTGCTGCTGCATCCTTGGTAAAGCCTTTCCGATAAGGGCGGTCGGATATCAATGCATCCCACACATCTACAACTGCAAATATCCGTGCCGCAATGGGGATTTGTTCGCCGGGCAAATGGCGCGGGTATCCTGAACCATCCCAGCGCTCATGATGACCATACGGAATATCAAGTGCTTGGCGCAGATAAGAAATGGGTGAAAGCATATCTAAAGCAAATTCCGGATGACGGTGCATAACAACCCATTCTTCCTCGGTTAGGGGCCCGGGTTTATAAAGAATGCTATCGGGAACTCCCATTTTGCCAATATCGTGCAGGAGTGCACCCCGTCGGATTTGAACCAGGTCGGTTGTACTAATGCCCAAGAGATCAGCCAGTTGTACGGTCGTTTCAGTAACGCGCAGGGTATGACCTTCAGTTTCCCGGTCACGCAAGTCCAGCGCTTTTGACCAGCCTTCAATGGTCGCATCATAAGCCAGTGAGAGATTTAGGTTCGTCTGTTGAAGTTCTTCGAATAATACTGAGTTATCAATTGCGATCGCTGCCTGCCCTGCAAGTGTCTCCAGGAAATTCCGCCAATCCGGATCCGGTTCTATCGAACTGCGATGAAATGTTTCAAGGACTCCCTTGATCTGGCCCTTGGCAATGAGAGGAACACCAAAGTAAGTCACGAAGCCTTCCTCGGTTAGTAATTGTGCACGTTGGAGTGTTTTACTGTTCCGCAGGTCAGGGATATGGATCGTTGCGCGCGTACGGATCGCCTGACCTGCAAGACTGTCGCCAATATACAAGCGTGTATTCTTGAATGTGTCTGATCGAAACCCGGAACTTGCTGCATGATAAAGTGTCTGGGTCTTGGGGTTGATGAGTAGAATGTTGACCGCATCCACTTTTAATTGGGAGACAATGTGGTCGATAAGGATTCCCAGCGTCACCCGCAAGTCCAGGATCGTATTGATTGCCATATCAACAGCGCGTAGAGATGCCAGACGCTGTAACTGGCGCTCCGTCTGCTGGTGAAGGTCAGCACCACGGATGGCATTTCCGGCCATTTCACTCAACGTGACAAGTAGGTGGATCGCGTCTGCTTGAAGCTGGCGAGGTAACTCTACAGAGACAAACAAAACCCCAATGGTCTCATGTACTGTCCGGATGGGAACACAAGCCCCACCCCAACCACTCGGGATCTGGTCGCGTGTGCTATTGAGGGTAAGGGGATCGGTGGCAAATTCCTTGGAGACTATTACCTGTCCGGTCTTGAAGACCGTGCCGGCAATCCCTTCACCAGGTTTGACAGGCATTTCCTGGATTGATGTGAACCAGCCGCGTGTAACTTTTTCTTTTAATAAACCGTTGGCGGGGTCAAAGAGCCAGATCACCCCCGATTCGGTTCCCAATACTTGCAGGGTTTCGTCCAGGAGACTGGGCAGCATATCGTCGACAGTTTGTGCAGAACGCAAAGCTGTCGAAATGTGGTTTACTGCTTCCAGCTCCTTCAAACGATGGACGGTTTCACCGTAAAGCCGGGCATTTTCGATCGCGACTGCGGCGTGTGCTGCCAATTGTTCCAACAAGGTCTTATCATCGTCAGTGTATGCATAGGGCTGATAGCTTTGGACAGACAACATGCCTGTCACTTTTTCACCCAACCGCAAAGGAACTGCCAGGATTGATCGGACTTCTTCCTCTTCCCCAAAATGAACACTTCCAGGAATTGGTTCCAGGGTCAAATCGTGGGTAATGACTGGCTTGCCTGTAGAGATGACGAGCCCGGATAGCCCGACCCCAACCGGAGCGCGATCCGGCTGCGATCTTCCGCCCTTATCCACAAGATAGACCCCTACTGTCTCTTGGTTTTGTTCATCCAACAAGGTGATAACAAATGCTTCTGCCGGCATCAATTGCACAGCCGCCCGGTGGACTGCTGTATACACCTGTTCCGGATCCTGGCTGGCATGAGCAATCTCCTGGCTGGCACGGTGCAAAATGGCACGCCGTTCTGCTGCTTGCAAAGCGTCCTGGTATAAGCGGGCATTCTCAAGCGCAATTGCCATCTGTTGCCCAAGTAACTGAGCTACGCGCACTCCGTCGACGGAAAAGAAGTTGGGGGTGACGCTGTCAGCCACCAGCACACCGATCATGCGCTGGTGAGTAACTAGTGGCACTGCCAGGATCGAGCGCACATGTTCGGCACCTGGGATCCAATTCCACTCTGGATGCTCTAGTGTATCGGAGATGGTCAAAGGGTTTAGATCCTGCGCCATTTGCCGTAGAGTGATGCTGGCTTTGAGGTGTTCATTAGGTACCTGACTCGTCAATTTTTCATTTGTATAATCCATCGCAGCAATGAGGTCTGGCTGTCCAGATTCATCAAGCAGCAGCACAGAAGCCGTATCGAAGGCAAATAAGTGTTTGAGCTGATCTAACATCAGCCTGATCACTTCATTAATATCCAAACTCGCAGTTACCACCTGAGCCACCTGGCGAAGGGTCTCAGCCTCCTGCCGACGGGTATGTTCTGAATCAAACAAATTTAGTTTTTCAATAACGGTTGCGAGCGTACCGGCGATTGTATTGAGTAAACGTTCGTCATCTTCGCTGAAGAAGTTAAGTCGACGACTTTCAGCATTAATGACGCCAATCAGGTTTTCTCCCACTTTTATTGGCACACATAATTCAGAAAGAGTTTCAGGAACCGTGTTCCGGTAATGTGGATCATTCCGCACATCTGCCGCACAATAGGGCTCACCTGTGGTGGCAACATAACCCATAATACCTTCTGAAAGAGGAATAATCGCCAGCGCTTCAAAAGATTCACCGTGATATGAAGGGTGAGGCCGTAACACTTTAAGTTCCTGATCAAATAAAGCCACACCAAAATCATCCACATAAATTGCATTTCCAATGATCTTTGTAACCTGCTCAATCAATTGATCAATACTGGAAGCCTGCGCCGCGGTAATTGAAACATTATGTATGACGGTTAATTCCTTTACTTGCCTTTGCATAGCGTCGTCAGCCTGTTTGCGGCTGATAGCAATCGCTACCTGGGTAGACACATATTCGAGCATGTGCTGATCACGATCGCCGTATGCATTTGGATCGGAATAATGCTGAACCACCATAACACCGATTGTTTTCCCCTCAATTACCAACGGCACACCCAGCCAAATTGCAGATGGCACTCCAAGCAGTTTTACTGCACCTTTTCGCTCCAATTCATCATGAACCGCTTGTGTACAAAGCAAGGATTTGCCGGTCCTCAAGACATAGGCAGTTAATCCTTGTCCAGGTTGAATCTCATTCAGATACGGTTCATCCAATTTATCCTTGAAATAAGGAAACCGCAGTATATTATGTTCTTCGTCATAAAGTGTGATATAGAAGTTTTCGGAAGGCATCACTGACGATATGATTCTATGGATCTGCGGAAACAGATCTTTCAAAGACTTGGTTGTCTCGGTCGCGATGGCAATCTGGTATATTGCTTCCTGAAGGGCTTGTGCCCGCTTTCGCTCTGAAATATCACGAACCATGACGAGGTCGGCTATTCCTCCCTCATATTGGATGGCGCCTGCGTTTACTTCAACATGCAACTTGCTTTTGTCTTTATGAAGGAAGATAGTCTCATATGATGAAGGGATTTTTTCACCGGCCATTCGCCGGGTATACCGGTCCAGTACATTAGGCAATTCATCAGGGTAAACATGATCAGTCAAAGGGCTGCCAATTATCTCATCTAACGACAACCCAGCCAATTGTGCCAGCCGAGGGTTGGCATATTTAACAGTGCCCTCCTTTACGATGGCAATACCGTCGTTTGCCAGCTCAACCACGTTCCGATATTTTGCTTCACTCTCTTTTAGGGCTGCTTCTGCCATCTTGCGCTCGGAAATATCGCGAAAGATAACCAGGGAGACAAGACTGTCTCGATAATGAACCGGCGCGGCCGTCACCTCGACATCAATTACAGTCCCATCAACACGAACAAATTTCTCTTCTGTGACAGGAACAACTTTCCCCTCGGCAATTTGTTGGCGCGTGCGTTCAATTACCAGATTTCGATAATCGGGGTGGACATAAGCTAACATCGGCTTACCGATGATTTCTTCCGGTGTTGCCGCACCCACGAGATTCATCGCAGCTGTGTTGGCCAGCAGGATCTTTCCACCGCTGTGGACGGCAATCGCATCGGGAGAGAGATCAAATAACCGGCGATAACGTTCTTCGCTTTCCTCGAGGGCCACCTCGGCTTGTTTGCGGTCAGTAATATCTTTTAAGATCCCCTGCCAGAATAATGGATGTCCAGCTTGGTCACATACCAAGACGGCTTCATCCCGGACCCATACGGTTTGCCCGGAATTTGAGGTCATTCGATATTCGGATGTGAATGGATCGCCGGTTTCATATGTTCGGTGATATTCCGCCAAAACCCGCTCACGATCATCCGGGTGAATTACCTTGGTCCATAAGTCGTTGTTTTTCGACCATTCATCTGGGTCATAACCCATAATTGATTTTATTTGTGGACTGATGTATTGGGTCCGTCCAATTTGCTCAGCTGAGTCCGTATAAACAATGGCGGGAATTTGTTCCACCAGGGCACGGTAACGTGCCTCGGCCTCACGAAGTGAATGCTCTATCCGCTTACGCTCGCTCAGCTCCGATTGGAGTCCTTGGACAAGCCGTGCGTCATGAACAACGCTCGCGGCTTGACCCGCGAATAGTAATAAGAGATGCGCATCTGGTTCGGTGAACTTACACTGGATTTCGCTGGAATCGTTGACTCCCAAAACCCCGATCAACTGACCGCCAAAAAGCATCGGTACTTCCATTACTGCATGATAAGGTATATACTTAAAAATGGGCGAGCGCCCTTCCCAAGTACTGTAATTGTCAACAATAAGTGTCTGCCGGGTTTGCGCCACCCGACCCGCCATCCCCTCTCCTAACTTTAAGCGCACACCAATAGTAACGGCGAATCCCTTTTCGACAATTAGTTCAAGATCATTCGTTGTTTCATCATATAAATAAATGAACCCGCTTGGTGCTTTGAGTAATGTAATCGAACGTTCAACAATCGTGCGTAGCAGCGAGAACAAATCCTGCTGTATCGCAAGATCGAGCACGGTAGCCTGGAAAGCATCTAACTCTTCGACACGCTGGCGCAGTGTCACCTCCGCAACCTTCTGTTCGGTAATATCTAGCATCACCCCCTGCCAGCAGAGCGGTTTACCCTGCGAATCTTGCAGAACAACCGCTTCGTCTCGTACCCAAACGACATGTCCCTCCCGGTTAATCAACCGGTATTCGATAAGGAATTGATTACCAGTTCGGTCTGTCCGTTGAATTTCGGCCAAGACCATGTCCCGATCTTCTGGATGAATAATTTTACCCCATAGCGCAGGGTCGGCAATCCACTCTGCGGGAGGATACCCTGAAACCTTCTCGATCTGAGGGCTGATGTAAAGCGTGCTTCTCAGTTCATCAATTGAATCGGTATATACTGCCGCTGGAATTTGCTCGATAAGTATATGGTATTTTGCTTCGGCCTCCAGCAACGCTTGTTCTGTGTGCCTAAGTTCTGTAATTTCCACCATAACACCGGTAATACCAACAGCTTTTCCATTTTTCCTGGTCAAACGGCTGGAAGTATGCACATTTAGGATTTTGCCATCTTTATCAAATATTCGAAACTCATAAGGTTCTGTGTGACCGCCCTGAGACCGCTTGAAACTGGATATAAATCCAGGTAAATCATCTGGATATATGAATCTCTCAAAAGAACTGCCAACGAGTTGGTCCACTTTATAACCTGTTAATTGCTCGATAACAGGGTTTATGTAAGTAAAGTGGCCTTGAAGGTCTGTGGTAAAAATAACTTCGTGCAAATTTACTATCATTGCGCGATAAATATCACTGGATCCTTGCAGACTCTCTCCCCGCTTCTTCGATCTAGGATTTCCTTTCTTGGGACTTTTACCAACAGGCTTCTTTTCTAAACGGGAATCCGGTAAAGGTTTTGTGCTCATAAAAATGATTATAGGTCAATCAGTTATATTATGCACGAGTTTTGGACCTCATTGCTCCTAATCTGTCCCAAACGATAACGAGCCCAAGAGGGCTCGTATATAATTGAGGCGTCGACGGGATTTGAACCCGTGATGAGGGTTTTGCAGACCCTTGCCTTGCCGCTTGGCCACGACGCCGGTCGTTGGTTGATTATTAATTGAGGATTGCTGATTGATAATCTGCAATCCTCAATCTTGAAAGCGGGCGATGGGATTCGAACCCACGACCTTCTCCTTGGCAAGGAGACGTACTACCACTGTACTACGCCCGCAGATGGCCTCACCATCTGGCCGAGAGTGCCGAGAGCCAGGATCGAACTGGCGACACCACAATTTTCAGTCGTGTGCTCTACCAACTGAGCTATCTCGGCCTGGAAATGGTTTTTCAATTGAGCGGGTGAGATTTTACACGTAGAGAGGGAGATTGTCAAGCAAGGGTAAAAAGACGTTTTACAACGCCTTTACACCCACGCCATATTCCGGTAACTTGACAGACTAATAATGCAAACCTTCTTCCCGTTGATCAAGAAATTCGTGTTGGTATTTACCATCCTCGCAATCGGATTGGTAGCATTCCCCGCCGTCAGCGCCTCAGCACCTGATTTCCAGGATAAAACCATTCCACCCGTAAATCAGCC
>DASVKG010000055.1:0-4310 GCA_036385495.1 Anaerolineales bacterium
GCAAAAGAAGCTGCTGAAATCTACTTGGCTACAGACCCTGATCGGGAAGGCGAAGCCATCTCCTGGCATTTGATGGAAGCTGCTGCAATTAACCCGAAACTTGCCAAGCGCGTAGTCTTCCACGAAATTACGGAGAATGCTATTAGTAAGGCATTCTCAAATCCTCGTGAAATTAACATGGAACTGGTCAACGCCCAACAAGCCAGACGGGTATTGGATCGGTTGGTTGGATATAGCATCAGCCCGATCTTGTGGGAAAAAGTGCGCAGCCGGCTTTCAGCGGGACGAGTGCAATCCGTAGCTTTGCGGTTGATTGTGGATCGCGAGCGCGAGATAGATGCATTTAATCCAGTTGAATACTGGTCTATCAGGGCGGAATTGCGTCCGCAAGGCCAAAAACAAACCTTCGTTGCTAAACTGGCAAAGATTGATGAAAAAGACCCCGAACTGGGTAACGAAGAAATTGTCAAGCCCCTCTTGGTTGATATGGGAAGGGCTCCTTATTTTGTAACTCGAGTAAAAAAAGGAGAAAGACGGCGCAAACCGTCTGCGCCTTTCATTACCTCAACTCTCCAGCAGGAAGCCTCCCGCAAATTAGGTTTCACTGCCAAGCGAACAATGGGTCTTGCACAGGGTCTTTATGAAGGCCAGGACATAGGCGAAAGCGGGACGACCGGTCTTATCACTTACATGCGTACTGACTCGACGAATATAGCAGACATGGCGCGCGATGAAGTGCGGTCGTTTATTGCCCAACGCTACGGTAAAGATTTTCTTCCTGAAAAGCCCCCGGTATACATTAAAAAAGTTGCGGGCGCTCAGGAGGCTCACGAAGCCATCCGTCCGACCTCTGTTTTTCACGACCCGGAAAAAGTCAAACCCTTCCTGGATCCTGCCATGTTCAAACTCTATCAACTTATCTGGCAGCGGTTCGTGGCTTCCCAGATGGAAACTGCAGTATACGACACTCTCTCCGTGGACGTTACCGGTCAGGGTTCCGACCACATTTACACATTTAGAGCCGCTGGTTCAGCAATTAAGTTCCCTGGATTCCTGACAGTGTATGAGGAAGCGAAAGATGAGGATAAGAAATCTGAGGAAGAAGACGAGATGAATATACGAATCCCAATCTCGATTGCTGAAGGTCAGAAGCAGGAGTTGGTGAGACTAATACCGGAGAAGCACTTTACCCAGCCACCACCGCGCTTTTCAGAAGCCTCTCTTGTGCAGATTCTGGAGGATTATGGCATCGGGCGCCCATCCACTTACGCCCCCACGCTTTCAACGATTCAAGCTCGCGGTTACGTGGAACGTGTTGATCGGCGTTTAATTCCCACAGAAACCGGCATCCTTGTAAATGATCTGATGGGACAGTATTTTCCCGAAATTATTGACTTGACCTTCACGGCTCGCATGGAAGAAGACCTTGATAAAATATCTGAGGGACAGGCGGACTGGGTCAAAGTTATGGATGCCTTCTATAAGCCCTTTGCTGTCACGGTGGCAAAGGCCCAAGCCGATATGCCTGTTGTCAAGACCGGTCCGGAGCCTATTGGGCGATTATGCCCGGAATGCGGCAAGGAATTGGTTATCCGCTATGGGCGATATGGCAAATTTATCTCTTGCTCAGGCTTCCCGGAATGCCGCCATACCGAACCTTGGCTGGAAAAAATTGGTGTGATTTGCCCGAAGGACGGCGGGAATATCGTTTCTCGTAAAACGCGCAAAGGCCGCATTTTCTTTGGTTGCGCCAATTATCCGACCTGCGATTTTACCTCTTGGAAACGTCCGTTGACTCAACCTTGCCCTAATTGCAAGGGGATGCTGGTTGTAGCCAACAAACGCGAGGCGCAGTGTCTGGCTTGTGAATCAACCTTCCTGCTTGATGATATAGTTCCGGAAACCGCTTAGGAGAATGATATGATTTGGGGATATCTAGATCCAGGTTCAGAAATTGCTGCGTAGCAGCTTGGATAAATTCAGCGAATATACACGCACAGGATTCACGTCTGCATTTAGCCGTGGTATTCTGTCCAGTCTTCTTGCCCAATTTTAGATTCGGTACGGTAGTTGTACTTGATGAAACAAAATTTAGATAAAAATGGAATGAAATAGCTTTTGTGTTTCCGGAATTCTAATTATTCATCCTATATTTCCAAGGAAATGAATTAACAAAGGATGAGATTCTCTCCAGCCGCATTTTTTATTTCATTTTCCACTCCATAAATCAAGGAAGGGGACAGGAAAAAGGTTGAAGGTTTATATAATAAGAACACCATAGAAATAGGTGTTGGCTTATTTGAAAAGATTCTGTATAATCAGCATATGAGTCGAAGCTATCGAAGGAGCTTTTCATGATGAAAATCCTTGACTACCTGAAAAAACCAGTCGTGGCAGCTGCGATTGGGTTGGTTGTGGGCCTGTTCATTGGATTGGTGGTGTTGGGGTGGGGCTTATGGCCAGTTCAGTGGACGAACGCCACCCCGTCTTCATTACGCTCCGATTTGCAGGAAGATTATTTGCGCATGACGGTTGATTCATTTGTTAATAATCCCGTAAATGAGCTTGCAATTCAACGCTTTCAAGCGCTGGGTTTAGATGGACCAGCCGTTCTCGAAAAAATCAGTGCTGCGTATCCAGACCAGAATGGAATCAAGAATTTTACTGGAGTGGTTAAAGTCACTACAACCACACCCACCGCTACTCCAGAAAAGGGGCAGACGCCAGCAAAATCGGGAGTGTTTTCCAGTATTCTAATTATCGGATTTGCGGTCATACTGTTTGCCATTTTGGGATTCGCTGTTTATAAATACTTGATCCCGCTGTTCAGGCATACCACATCCGACAGCCCGGCTAATAAAGCTCGAGACATATCCAACCAGTCCGAATTGACTGATTATTCCGCCCTGGGTGACGAACAACCCATTGCTCAATTTATGACCACTTATGTCTTGGGCGATGACCTATTTGATGACTCTTTCAGCGTTGACTCGCCATCTGGAGAATTTTTAGGTGAGTGCGGCATTGGCATCTCAGAAACCATCGGAGTCGGTGAACCTAAAAAAGTGACAGCGTTTGAAGTCTGGCTTTTTGATAAGAATGATATCCAGACAGTGACAAAGGTACTCATGAGTGCGCACGCCTTCAACGATGCACCCACTTTCCAACGGCTCCAAGCTAAAGGTGAACCGTTCTTGGTGGAACGCGGCAAACAAATCGTGCTTGAGACAGCTGCGTTGCAACTGGTTGCTACCGCTTCGGATATGGCCTATGGTCAGGGAGCTCTGCCTGAAGACAGTTACTTCGAGCGCCTCACGCTGGAGATAGCTGTCTGGCCGAAAGTTGTAACCCCGGCCTAGAATTTTACGGGCGACCCATGGGTCGCCCGTTTATTTATTCGATTTTCAATATTGTTAATTTAATACTTCCTCCTGGGGTCTCTGCTTCAACTATATCGCCAACGCGGTGATCCATTAAGGCGCGCCCGATGGGGGATTCATAGGATATCTTCCCGGAGCGGGGGTCTGCTTCTTGTGAGCCGACCATATAATATACCTCCGGTTCGAAACTACTCTCCTTTACAGTAACCCAAACGCCGACCGCGACTACATTTTTTGGCGTGCTTGAAGCATTGATAATAACAACATTTTGTAAAGCGAATTCCAGTTCCTGGATTCGGCCTTCGAGAAAACCTTGGTCCTCTTTAGCTTTGTGATAGTCGGCATTTTCTGAAAGGTCACCCATCTGGATTGCATCGCGTAAGCGGTGTGCCAGGGCCTCGCGCTCAGGTCCCTTTAAATCTTTGAGTTCTGCTTCAAGTTTGGAAGCTCCTTCGGCAGTTAGATACGTGGGAGGTGTTTTAGGCATATAACTCTTTCTCTCCAGCTAAGGTTTAATGTAAGGGTCGTGGAGCCGGGGATATTCTTCAATAGCATATCGGTCAGACATCCCGGCGATATAATCGCAAATGATTCGTTCCAGACCTCTCACAGGAATCGATTGCTGCACGTGAACGGGCAGGATGAGCGGTTCAGAGAAGTAATTATTGAACAGGTCAGTAATGGTATGTTCAGCTTTAACCTGAATCTGCACCACTCGATAGTGTCGGTAAAGTTTGTTAATCAAGAAATCCTTCAATTCGCGGTTGCAAAGGGCCTGTCTTCGTTATAACAAATAATGTTATTCATTTGCTTTTGACTCTCGATTGTTAAAGTTTCCTTGCTTACTTATAAATAAATATCAGAAGCTTGGATCATGTCGGTCACTATTAACCCAACCAAGTCACAAATCATTCGGTTTCGTTCATAGTC
>DASVKG010000056.1:0-3716 GCA_036385495.1 Anaerolineales bacterium
GACTTTTAATTTGCATGATGGCAAGAAGGGTGCAGCACTGGCAGTGCGGGTGACTCCACGTGCCAAAAAGAACGAGATTGTTGATATCTTGAGCGATGGGACGGTAAAAGTTCATTTGACAGCACCACCGGTAGAAGGGAAGGCCAATGAGGCGCTTCTCAAGTTCCTGGCAAAGGTTCTCGAGGTGCCGCTAAGACAATTGGAAATCGTTGCTGGTGCCAACGGACGTGATAAATTAATTTCGGTGATCGACATGGATGCGAATATGGTCCATAAAAAGATTTTGGACCACATCGGTTAATAACCATCTCCCGCAGAATTTCTGCGGGAGATTTCATTTTTATTTTTTTACGGAGCTGTAGAGTAAAGCGAACGGTACATCGCGTATATTTCGTAGATACTGCGAATATAAGTCCGGGTCTCTTCAAAACGAATTACTTCTACAAACAGATCCGTGTCTGGGCCGGAAAGATCGCGCCAAATTGCGGCAGCATCTGGACCGGCATTATAGGCAGCCAGGGCTGTAGAAAGGTCTCCATTAAAACGGAGTCTCTGGTCCTTAAGATAAGTGGCACCCAAGCCAATACTGACCAATGGCCGATACAGATCCTCAGAGGTGTAATTAGGGGGCCAACCCAGGTTGTCAACGATGAATTGTCCGGTACCGGGGGTAATTTGCATCAGGCCCTGTGCATATGTGGAGTTGGCAAATTTATCAAAAAGACTCTCCTGCCGCATGACGGACTGCAGGAATATTGGATCGAATCCGTTCTGTTGAGCAGCAGGACGGATGAGGTTCTGATAATATAAACCATAACGGACATGGTTGAAGTAGGCAGGCGCGGCCAGTGTTTGGGACTGGGTAATCATCCCAGCCAGAGTAAGCACCTGGCGAAAGGCAAATATGGCTGGGTAATATAGTCGCTGATCGAGAAGATAATTTGCCAAGCGATAACAATCGGCAGGATTCTGTTCAACAGCGATTCGCAGAGCGTCTAATTCCAGACGGGCCTGAGCATCCAGGCTGAGTGTCAAGAATTCGGTGCCTCGGGTAAGACGTGGGTCTGCAGTAAGGGATCCAAGACCAGAAAGGTCAGTGTCCGGTGCAAGATTAAATGTGACACGCAACCAGGATTCGGCTTCGGTTCGTTCAGTTGTTAGGTTTATAGTAAAGTTGACGGATGGTAAGAGTTCAAACGGAGAACGATTAGAAAGCATATCTTGAGCACGCAAGCTGTAATAATCAGTAGGGTCCAAGGCTGCTGTTTGCTGCCAGGCTGCCTGCGCGGAAGAAGTATCCCCTAGCGCTAGTTGAGCCTTGCCGATCCAAAAATGGGAGCTCGTCTGATCTTCAAGATTCGTGGAAAGGATGAACTCGCGCTGGAAGGATACCAGTGCATCATTATATTTTCCAAGACGGTAACGGGCTATCCCCGCTAAGAATAGTGTCTGAGGGACCTGGGAACTGGCAGGATATTCATCCGCAACCCGATCCCAGGTCTGAGCTGCCACATCCAATTTCCCGGCGCGTTCCTGGATACGACCAGCCTCCTGTAGGTAGATTGGGGCGTTTGCATCTGCAGGAGCTTGTTGGACAAAAGCAAGCAGGGTCTGTGCTGCGGCATCAAACTGGCCGAGGAAATACCACTGCGTATAGGCACGCCCCGGAAGAGAACTGCTTCCATTCCAGGCGGCCGCCCAATGTGGGTTATCCGGATAGTTCTGGATAAATACATTCCAAGCCTGGACAGCTTCTTCATATTGACCTAAACCAAACAACGTCAGGGCCATATAATATGCTGCTGTGCCGTCATTTTGGGAGTTGGTGTCCAAATAACGCTGGAAGGCATCGTGGGCATAGCCATATTGACCGGCGAAATAATCCACCAAACCGCGATTCATATCATCTACAGGAATTCCAGCATTCACCAAAGCCACCAATGCCGAGTAAGAATCATAGGCAAGGGGGAAATTATCCACGGTATGGAGGAAACGCTGATACGCCTGGTCTGGTTGACCAAGAGCCAGGTAGATTTGTCCAGAGAGCAAATCCATCTGAGCTTTCACAAAATCATTCGAGCTTTGTGTAAAAATTGAGTCATACATACCAAGGGCTGTGGTCGAATCCCCCAGTCGGGCGTATGCCTGGGCAATTTTAATCTGTAAAGATATATTATCCTCAAGGTGGGGAGCCGCCAATGCAGCCTGGTAAGCAGCAATGGCATCCGTATCATTTCCAGCCGCCACATAAGAGTCACCACGCTGTTCCTGTGCATAAGCATCAATTACACCGGGGCGAAGAGCCAGATATACTGTATAAGCCTGGGCAGCCTCAATATTTCTTCCGAGGGCCGTGTAAATTTCACCCATTAGAAAATAGGCACGGACTGCATTTTGAGAAGCAGGATACTGTCCGGTCAACTGCCAGAGTGTTTCCAAAGCGGCGCTAATATTTTTAATGGCATATTTAACACGTCCCAATCCCCACAAGGCGGCTGCCCGCACATCCTTATTGGTGGAGGTATCGAAAGCAGCCTGGTACTCGTAAATCGCCTGGTCATAGTTGCCATTAAATAGTGCTTGCTCTCCGGTTTCGACGCGGACTTCAGGTGTTGGAGTGGGCGAGGGCGTGAAGGTTGACGGTGATGTATCTGCGGGCGTGATCCCTGGGGCGAGTGTAGGGCTGGGCGTAATGGGTGGCAATGAGGTTGCTCCTGGAGTACAACCAACCACAAAGACGACTAGACACATTCCCAGAAAAAAGCGTTTGATAATCATAGTAACTTTATAATTGAGAAAAGATGACGTGTCAATGCTTGTCAATAAGAGTACGGCATGATAAACTGAGGCAGAGACCGATGACGCCCCTGTTTGGGCGTCTTTTCCTGTGTGTTCATGCGAACCGTTTATTGGGAATCCAACTCGCTTAGAATGATCGATCAACGCCGGCTGCCAGCTGCGCTGGAAGTTGTTGCTTTGCATACCCATCTGGATGTGGTCAACGCAATCCGAAATATGACAGTGCGGGGTGCACCCGCAATTGGTGCAGCGGCTGCATTCGGGTTGGCGCTGGCAGCCAAAGAAGCGCATGCACACTCCGCTATAGCCTTCATAGAGGACCTTGAGGTTGCGGCTGTAACTCTGAAAGCCACCCGCCCGACGGCGGTCAATCTGGCGTGGGCAGTGGAAAGAGTAATGAAGGTTCTCAGGAATCACTCAACCTCGGAAGAGAAAACGACACTGGATGATTTACGCCAGGTTGTTTTGACTGAGGCCCAGCGCATTGCCGACGAAGACGTCGCTATCAATAAACGTATGGGTGAACAAGGAGCAGGGTTGATCGACGACGGCGATACAATTCTCCATCACTGCAACACCGGTGCACTGGCTGCGGTAGATTGGGGCACAGCGCTGGGTGTCATCCGCACAGCGCACGAGCAGGGCAAGCGGATCCAGGTGCTGGTGGATGAGACGCGTCCGCGTCTGCAGGGGTCCAGGCTGACAGCCTGGGAATTGGGGCAATATGGTATTCCTTACGAAATAATTACGGATAATATGGCCGGGTATTTCCTCCAATCCGGTCAGGTCCAGAAAGTGTTTATTGGTGCTGACAGGATCGCAGCAAATGGCGATGTGGCAAACAAGATTGGTACTTATATGCTGGCGCTGGCAGCCAAGGATAATGATGTGCCGGTTTATTCGGTGGCTCCCATTTC
>DASVKG010000057.1:0-5372 GCA_036385495.1 Anaerolineales bacterium
GGAAATGGCGGCCTGGGCCTGCAGCTTGACATCGTCCAACTCGCCTTCTGCGGGGACTACTTCAGACAGGTTGAACAGGTCGCTCAGGAACTGTTCCATCTGGCTGACCGTGTTGGCTCGCAGTACAAAAATTGGCATGCCGCGTTGCTCGGCCTGTATCACCGCCTGCTGGCGGTCCCGGTAATAGGAGCGCAGCGTTACCAGCACATCCGCCTCGCCGGCGTCCTTGACGAAAACCGCCGGGACGCCCATGCGTTTGGCCAACTGGATCAAACGGTCGCGCGCCACGCCAAACGGGTAGACCCGCACCGACTGGAGCGGGGTGCGGTGGGATTCCACCGCGGGGCTGGATACACTCACCGGCTCAGCGGACAGGCTCACGACGCTGGACGGATCCGGGCGGATTGAATTCCGGCGCGGTCCGCTGGTATTCCCGTTCTCGATGCGGAATTCCGAAGCGGGTTTGGACTTTGGATTGGGTTTGGTTTTCTCGACGTGGATCTTGCCCTCGGCGTCACGGCTCCGGATTTCCGGCGGGAGCGGATAACCGCGCAGCAGCGCATCTACCGCGGCAGCGATATCCATGTGCACCGCGAAACGGTCGCGCTGCTGGATCTCGACCAGCACATCGAAGGTGGGCGGGGCGCGTCGTTCGAGCACGGTCTTCTGGGTGCCGCGCCGCCGGGCTTCTTCATCGGATAGAGTGACAGCTTCAATCCCGCCGATCAGGTCTGAAAGCGTTGGGTTGAGCAGCAGGTTGTCAATGGTCCGCCCGTGGGCCGTGCCGATGAGCTGGACGCCGCGCTCTGCAATCGTACGGGCAGCGGCAGCTTCCAGTTCTCGTCCGATTTCGTCGATCACGATCACTTCCGGGTTGTGGTTTTCCACAGCTTCGATCATCACCTCATGCTGGAGCATGGGCTCGCGCACCTGCATGCGGCGGGCTTTGCCAACTGCCGGGTGCGGCACGTCGCCGTCCCCGCCGATTTCGTTGCTGGTGTCCACCACGATCACCCGTTTTAAATCGGCCAATATTCGGGCAGCCTCGCGCAGGAGTGTGGTCTTGCCCACGCCCGGGCGGCCCAAAATGAGCAGGCTCTTGCCTGACTCGACAATATCCTGGATAATGTCCACCGTCCCGTAAACGGCGCGGCCCACGCGGCAGGTGAGACCGACAATATGCCCGCGCCGGTTGCGCAGGCAGGAAATGCGGTGCAGTGTGCGCTCGAGCCCGGCGCGGTTGTCCGCGTCGAACTCGCCGATTCGCTCAACCACGTGGTCAAGTTCGGTACGCGTGATTTCCTTGTTGATTAAAACTGTCTCCCCCTGCACATAACGCGCGGTGGGAACCCGCCCCAGGTCCAGGATGATCTCGATCAGGTTATCGTAATCATTGGCTTTATGGACGGCCTCGACGATGTTGCCAGGCAGGATGCCGAGCAGGGCGTCGAGGTCGTCGGTGATTCTGAGTTGGGTCATATTCTCTTTATATCTCTTTTCTGCAGCTTCTTGCACCCGTCCCTGGTTCAGGCGGAATTGGTTTGTTCGCAGTTTATGGGGTTATGGTTCAATGACTTTCGCATTGGTCTGTAAAGGATTGTCCTCGACTGTCACAACCCGTGCAGCTGGCGCGACCGGCTTGACCAGCACCTTGTCCATGGCAGATACTTTTTCTTCGACCTTCTGGGTTTTCGCCAGGCGCCTGACCATGACAGCCTGCCGCGGACCGGCTTTGCCGCCCAGGTCTTCGAGCACGGTTTCAAGCCAGGTCTGGTAGGAGCGCACGCACACATATACAGGGCGGCCCCCCCAGCTGCAAAGTCCCGCCATGCGTTCGGGCCCGCACCCGGAATCGGGCGGGACAAGCGGCTGGACCCACACGCCTGCAGGTCCGCTGTCGATCGCTGCATACGCCTGCAGGAATCCCTCCGGACGGCAGACCAGCCCTGCAACCTGCTTGGGCAAAGAATCCACTGGTTGGATCAGTGCCGGGACGATCTGTCCATGCAGTGATTGGACGGCAGGCCAGTCGGTCTCTTCGACCTCGCGCCAGGTACTATCTTCACCGGGCGGTTCACGATCCGGCATTTTCCAGACGCGCTGCCAGGCATATATGGCGAAACCTGCCAGCCGCAGTGACTTGAAGAACGGAGAATTTTCATCCACTTCAGCCAGCAAGTGAAAGGCACCCCATTCCCCGGCTTGTGTAGTCAGGTGATCCAGCAGAGGTAGGGTTAAACCGTTGATGTTTTCCGTTGGAGCCAGGAAGGTCAGCCTGGCGGAGGTTTCATCTGCTTTCAAAATAACCTGCCCCATCAGTGATTCGCCGTTTTCAGTCGCGACCGCGGTGTAAAGATGGCGGCGCGGGTTCAAGTACGAGAGCATGGCCCTCGCGCCGAGCGGGCTGCCGCGCGTCAGCATGCGCGCACTGTAGAGCGGCAGGACATCGCGGCTTGAGCGGGATAGGAACGGTAAATCCAGGAAGTCGAGCGAGCGGACGGTCATTTCGCTAAGGATAGAAAATACTGGTGGAAGCGGGTATCCTGTGTCAGTTCCGGATGGAACGAGGTTGCCAGCAATTTTCCCTGCCTTGCGGCGATGATCCGCCCGCTTGGCAGGGAGGCAATGATGCTTGCATCGCCCTGCACCGACTCGATGATCGGGGCGCGGATGAAGATGGCGTGGTAGGGTCCGCCTTCGCCCAGTTCGGGGATGTCCAGGTCGGCTTCGAACGAATCGACCTGGCGGCCAAAGGCGTTGCGCACCACGGTGATGTCCATGATGCCCAGCAGGGGTTGCCTGCGGAGGGCATCCTTCGAGAGGAAAATGGCCCCCGCACAGGTGCCCCACATGGCCTGAGTTTTGCCAAACTCGCGCAGCGGCTCCAGCAAACCGAAATCTTCGGATAGTTTGCCAATGGTGGTGGATTCACCGCCCGGCAGGATCAGTCCATCCAGCCCGTTGAGTTGTGCCGGCAAGCGGACTTCTGCGGTCTCCACGCCCAGGCGTTTGAGCACGCTGATATGTTCGGCGAAATCGCCCTGGATGGCTAAAACACCAATTTTCATAATTGCGCTTGGCGGGGCGCGCGCACCCTTTTGGGCACGTGTCCCTGATTAAGGATGAGTTCCGCTATCGAAGATGATACCCCGTAAGGGGGTGATATTTTATACCCTTCCTACCAGCCTCGCCCGGCCATCTTCTCGCCTTCCGGCATCTGGGATACGTTGCGCCCCACCATCGCCTCGCCGAGATTCTTGCTGACTTCCGCCAGGATGGAGGCGTCGGTGTAGTGCGTTACGGCCTTGACGATGGCCGCCGCGCGTCGGGCCGGGTCACCCGACTTGAAGATACCCGATCCAACAAATACACCGTCCACGCCCAGTTGCATCATCAACGCCGCGTCTGCGGGAGTTGCCACGCCGCCCGCCGCGAAATTGACCACCGGCATGCGTCCCAGTGCCTTGGTCTCTTTGACCAGTTCGTAGGGTGCACCCAGGCTCTTGGCGTAGGCCATTAATTCTTCATCGGCCATGGTGCTTAGTCGTCGGATTTCGCCCAGCACGGCGCGTGCATGCCGCACGGCCTCCACCACGTCGCCGGTCCCGGCTTCCCCCTTGGTGCGGATCATGGCCGCGCCTTCGCCCACCCGCCGCAGGGCCTCGCCCAGGTTGCGGCAGCCGCATATGAATGGCACCTTGAAGTTGTGCTTCAGGATGTGGTTCTCCTCATCCGCCGGGGTCAACACTTCTGACTCGTCTATGTAGTCCACTCCGAGGGCTTCAAGGATCTGCGCTTCCACGAAATGCCCGATGCGGCATTTGGCCATCACCGGGATGGTGACCGTATCGATGATCTTGAGGATCAGGTCAGGGTCCGACATGCGCGCCACGCCGCCCTCGGCGCGGATGTCCGCCGGCACACGTTCCAGCGCCATGACCGCGCATGCGCCTGCATCTTCTGCGATCTTGGCATGTTCCGGGGTAACCACGTCCATGATGACGCCGCCCTTGAGCATTTGGGCCAAACCTTTTTTTACGGTGAAAGTACCAGTTTGTTGTTCCATAATAAAACTCCTTTAAAATGATAAGCGTTCAGATTCTACCACTGCTTCTGATTCATACAGACCCTGGCTGGCCTCGAGTTGACGGATTGAATGGAATTGGGAGAAGGGGAGCGCTATCTCACCCCCCACCCAACTCCTGTGAAACACTGCCTATGTAGCAGCCCGGGTTAAAAATAACCTTTCTGCTTCGTGAGATGGATCGGGTATTTTTGTCAGAAAACCCTTGACAAAATTATAAAACGGTATACAATTAGTACAATGATACAATTATACAATGAGACAATGATACAATCTTATTCATGAACCTCGAAATTGACTTTCGTTCCGGTATCCCGATTTACCTCCAGGTGGTGGAGCGCATCAAGGAGCGCATCGCCAGCGGGTTCCTCTCCCCCGGCACCCAGCTCCCCACCGTCCGCTCGCTGGCCCTGGAGCTGCGCGTAAATTTCAACACGATCGCGCGTGCCTATCGCATCCTGGATGAGGTCGGCATCATTTCCACCCAGCAGGGACGCGGCACCTATGTAATGCAGATTTCCCCGCCCGAGGTCTCCGAAAAGATCCGCCAGAAAGCATTAAAAGCCCTCACCCTGCGCTATCTGGCGGACGCAAGCCGGCTGGGCGCCTCGCCGGAAGACCTGGACCCAATCCTTAAAGATCAGGTGACGTTTTGGAAGCAAACCGGTCACTTGTCTGACCCTGAAACTGATACCGCCTGAACCCGATACTTAAATTGAAGGAGAATACCATGAGCCCCATACCTGTTATTAAAGACCTGAGCCTGCGCCCCCAGGGCCGCCTGAAGCCCGATCTGCATATTCCCGGCGTGGCCGCAGCGCTGTTCGCCATCTGCCTGCTGGCCAATTTCCTTGGAGCGATCCTGCTGACCACAAATGGTGTTTTTAACGATGCCTGGGCAGGCATCTGGACCGTCGCCTGGATACTGCTGGGCACATTTCTTTTGTTCTCCCTCAAGATCGCCTCGCAGTGGGAGAAAGCGGTCGTCCTGCGCCTGGGCAAGTTCCATAAATTGGCCGGGCCGGGCGCTTTCTGGGTATTCCCGATCGTTGACACGCTCGCCAACTGGATCGACCACCGCGTTATGGTCACGCCCTTCTCCGCCGAGAAAACGCTGACCAAAGATACCGTCCCCGTAGACGTGGATGCGGTCCTGTTCTGGGTGGTCTGGGATGCCGAAAAAGCAGCTCTCGAAGTTGCCGATTACCGCGCCGCCATCGCCTGGGCTGCTCAGACCGCCCTGCGCGAGATCATCGGGCAGAGTGTCCTGGCGGATATCCTCGTCGGT
>DASVKG010000058.1:0-9357 GCA_036385495.1 Anaerolineales bacterium
CCTTTGATTTTATTCCAGGATCAGACTTTCTTCAGCACCGGCAGTCCATTGGCCGTCTCGGACACTTTGTAACCGGGGGGGACCACCTCCTGAACACCCGCCTTCTTTTCCTTCGAGAAGAAGTAGAGTGTTTGGGTTTTCCCAGTCTTGGTAATAGTACTCCTGGCATGCAAGAAATAGGTGACACCGCGTTTGTTCTTAAAACTGAAAGCCATAGGAACCTCCATTTGGCAAATAGCCTGTGACAGTATTTCCAGCACAGGTGAACGGGATAATTGAATTATAAACGCAATTTGACGGGTTGGCGCCTCCAGTTTTCCCGCCGGAAAACGGCTCAGCAGGTGCGGTATAATCACGCCCGTGACAAATCCGAAGCGACCAGAAGACCTTTCGGAACAGGAACTGCGCCGTCTGCTTTTGGACAAGCGCCACGACTCCCGTCAGAGACGGTTGGAACGCTTTCGCCGTACGGGGCGGGCTGTCAGCCTGGCTCCTGACCTGCCGCCTGCAGCCTTCGACGAATGGCGCACACAGCTTCCAGACGAGGGGCAGGAGGCCGGTTCCGAAAACTTTTCCTCGCCTCCATCCAGGAGACGCTGGTTTGACCGTCTTCTTCTGGGTGTGGAAGTCCTTGCGGTTCTTGGGCTGGCTGGTATCCTCTTCAACGGCTTTGGCATGTTGCGTACCTTAAATCAGGAAGTCGTCGCTGCCCTGCGCCAGGAACAGGACACGCCTACCTCCACCCCGCTCATCACCGCGGTTGTTCTGCCCAGCGGTCATACTCCCCCTTCCGCAGCCGGTGGAGCCCAGTTCAACGAGGCTGAAATCCCGGAGCACCTTCGCCCGCTGGTGCAGTCTCTGGCAAACCTGCCGGCGCCCACACCCGGACCACAGCAAGCCATCCAGATGGACATTCCAGCCATCGACATCCATAATTGGCCGGTTGTCCAGGGCGATGGCTGGGAACAGTTAAAAAAAGGTGTTGGCCAGCATATTGGTTCGGCCAACCCCGGCGAGAATGGCAATGTGGTCCTGGCCGGGCATGACGATGTTTTCGGTGAGGTCTTCCGCGACTTGGATAAACTCCAGCCCGGCGACCAGGTCATCCTTTATACAATGCAGCAGCAGTATATTTATATTGTGACTGAAACCCGCATCGTCGAACCAAGTCAGGTGGAAGTGATGAATACCACCAACGACCCGACTGTAACGCTCATCAGTTGTTACCCGTACATGGTTGATAACAAACGCATCGTTGTATTTGCGAACCTGCAAAATCCTTAGGAGATTATATGAGCAAGAAAAACAAACGTCAGGCTCCCCGCCAGCTTTCTTCGATATCGGCCAAAGCTGTCGAGTTTAATCCGGATTACAGCATCATCAAGCGCGACCTGAAACGCATCGGCCTCCTGGCTGGGACGTTCTTTGGCATACTGATTGTTCTGGCAATATTCCAGAACCAGCTCATCGGCCTGTTCGTAAAATAAAGTCGGGATAAAAAGATAGTTGTTATTGCGAGCAGGGCGTTCTGTGTCCGGCGGCCTCCTCCCTCGCGATGCATATCATCCCCGCCAGGGAACCCCCCTGGGGGGTCCCCTTCCGGGAAGCAATCTCCTGTCTGAATATGGGATTGCTCGCCTCTACTCCCCAACACCTGCGTCCAGGTCAGGTGTGCAGCACGCGCAATTGTTGCGTTCTTGGTGCCAGGGTGGTTAATACTGATAATATCTAACCCGCAGCCTCCATGACCTCAAACCTGCTGACCGTTAAACTGGAAAAGCTGACATATGGCGGCGATGCCCTCGGGCGACTATCCGATGGGCGTGCCGTTTTCGTTCCCTTTGCCTTGCCTGGTGAAACCGTCTCCATCCTTGGCTTGGACGATAAGCGCAGCCATATCCGCGCCGGGCTGGTCAACATATTGGAATCATCTCCGGAGAGGATTGCTCCAAAGTGCAGGCATTTTGGAGTTTGCGGGGGCTGTCATTACCAGCATCTATCCTATCCATCCCAGTTGATCTCCAAAAGAGAAATCCTGCATGACCAGTTGACGCGCATCGGTAAGATCGAGGATCCTCCGGTGAAGCAGGCTGTCCCATCCTCGCCCGAATGGAATTACCGCAACCACGTGCAGTTCCATTTAACGCGCGATGGGAAATTGGGCTATGTTGACGCTCACAGCCGGAGCGTCATTCCCATCACCGAATGCCACCTGCCCGAACCGCCGCTGAATGCCCTCTGGCCCAGGCTTGAATTTGATCCCGGCCTTGGGGTGGAACGCGTCTCCCTGCGACTGGGTGCCGATGAGGAGACCATGTTGGTGCTGGAATCCGAATCCCCGGAAGCACCCGAACTTGAACTGGAAGCGGATCTTTCGGTGGTACACCTGGCTGGGAACGATGTCGTCGTTATGGCTGGCAATGACTGCTTGAACATAATGGGTAACGACCGGCTGTTTCAGGTCTCTGCCCCTTCGTTTTTCCAGGTCAACACTGAAATGGCCGGAAAAATGGTGGCGCACCTGCAAGCCCATTTGCCGGTTTTGCCTTCCACTACCCTGCTGGATGTCTACTGTGGCGTCGGATTATTCAGCGCCTTTTTCGCCCCACACGTTGGGCGCTTGATTGGGGTTGAGTCGTCCCCCCCGGCATGTGCGGATTTCGCTGTCAACCTGGACGAATTCGACAACGTCGAGCTGTACGAGGCTCCCGCCGAAGATGTGTTGCCCGCGCTGGATGTGAAACCCGACGTTGTCATAGTGGACCCGCCGCGCAGCGGGTTGGATAAAATTGCTCTGCAGGCGCTCCTTGTGCTTGGCCCGGCGAAGATCGCTTATGTGTCGTGTGACCCGTCCACGTTGGCGCGTGACGCCGCCCGTCTCATTGCCGGGGGCTTCCGGCTTGTTCAGGTCACGCCCTTCGACCTGTTCCCCCAAACTTATCACATCGAAAGCATATCATTTTTCGAGAAAGAATGATTATCCCGGAATTCCCGGAGAATCGAAAGGATAAACTATGCGTTGGGAAGATTTGACCGGAGACCAGTTTCCTGAGGCCATCATAAAAGCCGAAAGCGTCTGCCTGCTGCCGTTTTCGTGTATCGAACGCCACGGGCATCACCTGCCGCTCGGCACCGATATGTTCATCGGCCGCGAGCTCTGTCGTCGCGTTGCCGAACTTGAACCGGCGGTGATTTTCCCGGACTTTTTCTTCACCCAGATTCTCGAAGCGCGTCACGCTCCTGGCACATTTGGCATCCAACCGGAGTTGATCATCCGCCTGATGGAAAATACCTGCCGCGAGATTGCCCGCAACGGGTTGACCAAGATTGTCATAATCAATGCCCACGGCGGTAATGACCACTTGATCAATTACTTTGCCCAGATCCAGCTTGCCAGCCGGCGCGACTATGTGGTCTACATCCCCCAGCCAGCCTACATGGCGGAGGGATCCGCCGCTGCGGCTCAGTGGGAAACAGTCGTGGACGGTCACGCCGGGGAGCGCGAGACAAGCATGACCCTTGCTATCCGGCCCGAACTGGTCAGGTCTGAGAGGTTGCCCTCCGATGGCGAAGGCATGCCGCTTGGTCGGCTTAAAAAGCTGAGCGACCAGGGCACCTACACCGGCATCTGGTGGTATGCCGACCATCCTACCCATTACTGCGGTGACGGCCGTCCTGCCACGGCGGAAAAAGGCGAACTTTGGTTTGCCGACCGCTCCCATGCTCTGGCAAAGGCCGTCCGGACGATCAAGGAGGATGACGAGTCCAAGCGCTTGCAGGACGAGTTCTTTGGCAAAGTGGGCTAGATCGTATTAATAATAAAACGAGACCGGCAAATCTTTGCCGGTCTCGTTGTTTTTTAATTATTCAACGTGAATAATGGATAAAGCTTGTAGGTGCCACTTCCCTGGCATCGCCCGCTAGGGCAGGCGGGGTCGCTTTTTTCCCAGGAGAAGCGGAGCTGAATCCTTCACCAGGGCAAATTTGGAATGTAAATTTGCCTATAATAACCGACGTTATTAAGTTATATCGGTGAACCCGTCAGCTTCCCACTGTGAATGCGCCGCTCGCTCTCATGGGCCAGGTCGCAGATTCTCTCCATGATTCTTTCAGTTATTCGGTCGACATGTTCATGGTCTTCCGCATCCCCCTCATAGTGTGCAGGCTGTCCTACTGTGACGGCATATGGCCCGTGCAGGTACCAGCGCGCCTCTGACGGTTCCCCTCCGGTGATCCGCGAGCGGATGTTATGACAGCGCTCCCTGTGCAGGAATATCCCCACCGGGACCACCGGGACGCCGGTGCTGAGTGCCAGTCGCGCCGCCCCGCTGCGTGGTGGCAGGAACCCGCCCTCCAGCGGACTGATATGCCCTTCAATAAAGATGGCAACCGACCGTCCCTTGTCTATATGCTGGCGGGCCTGCTCCAATGCGGCGCTTCCCTGTTTGAGCGGCACGGGGATTTCCTGGACATTGCGCAGGAACCAGCCAAAGATGGGCACGCTGAAGGCTTTCGCGGTAATAAGAACATTTAATTGCTTCTGTGAAATCATGTGAATTAAAAATGGGTCCGTGGCGCTGGGATGATTGGCAACGAAGATCATCGGGCCGGAAGGCAAATTGCTTTTCCGGTGAATGTCAAAGCGTAACATCACCAGGGCGAATAGGCGCACAAAGGCCAGACTGGTCACATAAAGGATTACCTGGATCAAGGTCAGTCTCCTATTTACTTCTTTCACCAACAGATTATTTTTATAATCAATACGATGGATGAGCGAATGATTTAAATTCTTTTTACAAAGAGACTGGGCAAACCCTTTTTTGGCTGTCCATTGCCAAAGCACGGATCCTATGCATGATATTCTCGGATACCTTCTTGACGAAATCCTTGTCGTTTGCATCCCCGCGGAAGTGCATCGCCTTTCCGATGGTGATCGCGTATGGCCCGTGCAGGTACCAGGTTACGATATCCGGCTCCCCTTCGAAAGTTGCAGGGATTCGACGGCAGCCTTTGTCTGACAGGTAGATCCCGATCGGGATCACCGGGACCCCGCTGCTGAGTGCCAGTCGTGCCACACCGCTGCGCAGGTGGTTGAAACCTCCGCCAGCCGGGCTGATCAATCCCTCCGGGAAAATCGTCACGGACCGGCCTGTTTTTAAGGTTTGGCATGCTTGTTCCAGCACGTTTTCTCCCTGCCCCGGGTTTACGCAGATCTGCTTCATTTTCCGCATGTAGGCGCCCAGGACCGGGATCGTGAAAACCTTCGAGTTGATCATCACACTCATCGGCTCTTTGGAGATCAGGTGGATTAGGATCGGGTCGGTGGTACTTGGGTGGTTCGCGGCAAACAAAACCGGTCCGGCTGGCAGAGAGCTGTGCCAATTAATATCCATTTTGAGCAGGAGTTTGGCATAACTCCGGATCATAATGCGACTGACAATGTAAAGAGCTTCCGAAAGCATCGCTGTAGTTCTCCTATTTTGAGTACATAAGTAACATACCAGTAAAACCGGGTTCTCACCTATCCGGGCACTAACAACCACCTATGGATATAACACAACAGGAACCAAAAAGAGCCGGCAGCCTATGCCGGCTCTTGGATTTAACAATGTTGTCGGTTACGGATCTGTCAGAATCGCTGTGGGAAAGGAGAAAAAAAAGGAGAGTTGGACGGGTTCACCCGCCCAACTCTCCTTTTTTTTCTCCCAATTACCGGATCTTCTAACTTCTCGTTTACTTCACCAGGTTGCGTAGTACCGTGTGTAAAATCCCGCCGTTGCGGTAATAATTGACTTCCACAGCGGTATTTAGCAGGGCTTCCACCTGGAAAATAATTTCTTTGCCGTCTGCCTTTATTGCTTTCACGGTGACGGTGCACCTTGGCGTTATTTTATCGTTCAAGCCCTCGATGTTATAAACCTCATCGCCATTCAAACCAAGTTTCTCGGCATTTTGCCCGTCCACAAAGCGCAGTGGGAGCACGCCCATCCCAACCAGGTTGGAACGATGGATACGCTCGAATGACTCGGCGATCACAGCCTTCACCCCTTGCAGCATGGGGCCCTTGGCAGCCCAGTCACGGCTGGAGCCGGTGCCGTACTCCTTGCCAGCCAGCACGATAGCCGGGATTCCTTCGGCCTTGTATTTCATGGCCGCATCGAAGATGCTCATCACTTCGCCGGAAGGTTGGAATTTGGTCAAGTTACCTTCCTTGGGGGACACCATCAAGTTCTTTAAGCGGATATTGGCAAACGTCCCGCGCGCCATCACCCGGTCATTGCCGCGCCGTGAACCGTATGAGTTAAAATCCCGCACCTGTACACCGCGTTCCTGTAGGTACTTGCCGGCCGGGCTGTCTGTGGCAATGTTGCCGGCGGGGGATATGTGGTCGGTGGTGATCGAGTCACCCAGCAGGACCAGCACGCGTGCCTCCCGGATATTGTTGATATGCGGCACGTCCAGGGTTAGTGACTGGAAGAACGGGGGATGCTGGATATAGGTGGAAGCCTCGTCCCATTGATACAGATCGCCTTCGGCCACCTTGATTTTTTTCCACATGTCCGATCCTTCGAACACGTTGGCATACTTGTCTGAGAACATGTCGCTCCTGACACTAGAAAGCACCGCTTCGGCTACTTCCTGCGAAGTCGGCCAGATGTCCTTGAGATAGACCGGCCCATCCTTGCCCTCCCCGATCGGTTCGCTGGACAGGTCGATATCCACCGTACCTGCCAGTGCGAATGCCACCACCAGCGGAGGGGAGGCCAGGTAGTTCGCCTTCACCAGCGGGTGGACGCGCCCTTCGAAGTTGCGGTTGCCTGAGATGACCGCCGCTGCCACTAGGTCGGACCCGGTCACAGCTTTGGCAACTTCCCCGGGCAGCGGCCCGCTGTTGCCGATGCAGGTGGTGCAGCCGTAGGCCACCACGTTGAAACCCAGTTTGGATAAAGGCTCCAGCAGGTTGGCTTGCTTGAGATAATCGGTGACGACGCGGCTGCCAGGTGCCAGGCTCGTCTTAACGTACGGTTTTACGGTCAGCCCCTTTTCAAGGGCCTTTTTGGCGACCAATCCTGCCGCAACCATTACGGAAGGGTTGCTGGTATTGGTGCAGGAGGTAATGGCCGCGATGACGACCGCGCCGTGTCCGATTTCGTATGATCCGCCGTTGGTGCCTACTTTCCCTTTGCGGTTTACGGCTGCAGCATTAAGTTCGTAGCCGCGCTCCTTCACTGGCGCGGTCAGCGCCTTCTGGAACACAGACTTCATGTCGGTAAGATCCACACGGTCCTGCGGGCGTTTTGGTCCGGCCAGGGAGGGCACCACGCTGCCCAGGTCCAGCTCCAGGGTGTCTGTATATTCCGCCTCCGGTGAATTGGTTTCGCGGAACAAGCCCTGTGCCCGGCAGTAGGCTTCAGTCCGTTCGATCACCTCCGCCGGACGACCGGTCAACTTCATGTAGCGCAGCGTTTCACTATCCACCGGGAAAAAGCCCATTGTCGCGCCGTATTCGGGGGCCATGTTGGCGATGGTGGCGCGGTCTGGCAGCGACATGCTGTCCAGTCCGGGACCGAAGAATTCGACGATCTTGTCTACAACGCCCTTCTTGCGCAGCATCTGGGTGACGGTGAGCACCAGGTCGGTGGCTGTGATGCCTTCCAGGAGTTTGCCGTGGAGTTTGAAGCCGACCACATCCGGTAGAAGCATGTCCATCGGTTGGCCGAGCATGACGGCTTCTGCCTCGATGCCGCCCACGCCCCAGCCCACCACCCCCAGGCCATTGATCATCGTGGTGTGCGAATCGGTGCCGATAAGTGTGTCGGGGAACAAGACCTCTGCAGGCCCCAAGCCCTCTTTTTTACTCAATACAACTTGTGCCAGGTATTCCAGGTTAACCTGGTGGACGATGCCGGTGGCAGGTGGCACAACCCGGAAATTACTGAAGGCTTTCTGGCCCCACTTGAGGAACTCGTAGCGTTCGCGGTTGCGCTGGAACTCCATCTCAGCATTGCGCTTCAGGGAGTCGGCAGTGGCGAAGAAATCCACCTGCACCGAATGGTCAATGACCAGGTCCACCTGCACCAGCGGGTTGATTTTCTTCGGGTCACCGTCCAGGCGGGATACTGCGGCGCGCATGGCTGCCAGGTCCACAATTGCCGGAACGCCTGTGAAGTCCTGCATGATCACGCGGGCTGGCAGGAAGGGGATCCCGGGGCGGTTTCCCCCCTTCTGTGGTGGGGCTGGCGTCCAGGCGGCGATGTTCCTGACGTCTTCTTGGGTGATCTCGCGGTCGTTGCATTGGCGCAGCGCTGCCTCGAGCATGATGCGGATGGAGAAAGGCAGGCGGTTGAGTTTCGCCAACCCGGCTTTTTCCAGTGCGTCGAGACGATAAATGCTGTAATTTTTATTTCCCACTTTCAGAACATCACGGGATTTGAAGAAATCTTTTGCCATATCAATCTCCTTTGGCGGGTTCAAACTTTTAGATATTCATCTCTTTTCGAAGTTGCGCAACCAGTAGTTCGCGTTCTGCCTCCGGCAGAAAACTGGCTCGTGCTGCAGCCAGGATGCGTTGTTTCAGGGTATTTTGCCCCATCCCCAGGTCTTCGCTGGCAAGCTTGTATTCGTCGGAAAGGGTTATTTGCGAAATGGAGGGGTCGTCGCTGCAAAGAGTTACATTAAGCCCGGCACTCAGCATTTTTATGATCGGGTGTTCCCGCACAGATTGGACCGCTCCGGTCTGACAATTGCTTGTCACGCATACTTCGAAAGCGGTGCCGCGCTCACGTGCCATTGCCACCGTGTTCGGGTTTTCCATTATACGCACTCCGTGGCCGATGCGGTCGGCATTGAACGTCTCCAGGGCCTCGTGTACGTTGGCCGCTTCCGCCCATTCTCCGGCATGCACGGTCAGTTTTAGTCCGGCTTGCTGGGCCTCTTTGAAAATCCCCAGGAAAGGCAGCGCTGAATAATTGGCTTCGTTCCCGGCCAGGTCCAGTCCCAGGATGCCGCTTCCCATCCGGGCAGCCGCCAGCCATGCAACCTGTTCGGCCAGTTCCACGCTCTCGTGGCGGTTGACCGAGGCGATCAGGATGACTCGCACTCCGAATTCCATGCCTGCCTTGTTGGCGCTCTCGCAGACCCAGTCCATCACCTGGCCCATCGGGAAACGCTCGGCACGGCTTAAAGCTACCGGTGCAAAGCGTAATTCTAGATGGCCCACGTGATCATTCGCGGCATCTTCCACGGCTTCGCGTGTGACCCGGTGGATGACCTCCGGCGAGCGGTAGAACATCCGCAGTGTGTCGAATTTTGTCAGGAAATTTTGATAGGTGGTGGGTTCGCTTGTTTGTACCCTGA
>DASVKG010000059.1:0-3084 GCA_036385495.1 Anaerolineales bacterium
CGGGTTGACCTGTATGCCATTGACCCATAAATCCCAATGCAGATGCGCGCCGGTGACGCGCCCGGTCTTGCCGATTTTTCCGATCAATTGTCCCGCCGTGACGGGGTCGCCGACAGAAACATAAATTTCAGCCTGGTGGTAGAGCCCGCTGTAGACTCCATCGCCGTGGTCAATGATGGTGGCGTTGCCGCGCACGGTCTTGAGGCCGGTAAACACCACCACGCCGTCGGCTGGAGCGTAGACATCAAACGGATGCGCCTGGGAACATACACCATAGTCAATCCCGCTGTGGAAGCCGGAAAGCGCACCGCCATTATAGGTGCGGCGATTGCCATATAAAGATTTTACACAGGATGGGTCATCGGCAACTGGCAACTGGAACATCCCCTGCCAGTATTTTTCGGGCGTGACAGGTGCGATCATAGAGAGCAGCCAGGCGTCTTCCGGTCCGGTGACAGCCGGGTCTATGGTGGCTGGATCAACTCCGTTAATGGGTTCGGTCAGGTAGTTCCCGGAATTGACCAGCACCATCTGCTCGAAGGACTGCAGCGAGCCATCTGCTAGGGTGACGTCAATTCGAAGCGGGTAAAGGCCCGGTTCCGTCATGACATGGACGCCTTGCAGCGCCACCTGGGAACCATCTTCCTGCGGGAAGAAGTGCAGAGGATGATCCACCAGTAAGCCGCTCAAAGTGACCGGCTGAGATGCCTTCACTTTGACCTGGACGGTTGCTCCTTGAATGATCGGCAGCGGGTCCACTTCTGCGGAAGTAAGTGCGGTGGGAATACCGGTTTGAACTGCGGTGGATGTACCCGAGGAAAGGTAGAGCAGATCGCCGGGCAAACTGGCCTGGGGTTCGGTGAGACCATTGAGTTGAGTGATCGTCCAGGGGTCGGTGTTTTGCCTGACAGCCAATTCCAATAATGTGTCACCATCAGAAAGTGCGATTCGAGCTGATAATGCGGGTGTCTCACTCTGTTGCAGCAGGACAAGGTTGTACCCAGCGTACAGTTCGGCAGGGCTGACAATGTGATTGAGTTTGATGAGCAGAGCCGGATCAACCCGGTATTGGCGGCTCAGGCTGCGCAGACTTTCCCCAAACGGGACCGGCTGTGTGATCAGTATGCCGCTCAGTCCGGATAGGCCGGGAATGATGAGCTGGTCACCAACAAAAATATCCTGACTGACCATGTTGTTGGCAGTCATGATATCGGCCACGCTAACGTTGAAGCGAATGGCTATTTCATATAGCGTATCACCTGACACAACGATATAAACCGGACCAGAGGGAGGTGTGGCAGTTTGGGCAGATGCGGGGGTTGCTGAAATTATTAAGATGAAGGCCAGGATGCAGGCAGCAATTCTTTTATGCATTTTGGAACTCTACATGGTCCCCGATTTTGAATTCGTTAAGCCGGGCCGGGTGGATCTCCAGGATATACCTGGCTGGACTGCGCGGCGCGTAGGCAGGCCGCCAGGCGCGCGCCAGGACAGTATCCACCACAACCTTTTCGGAATTGATCCAAATAACAGCCAGGTCCATGAAAACGAACAGCATGTGGATGGCCGTTTCGAGCCGGCTCTCGCGCGACTCGACGAGCAGCAGACCCTTATCTGGTGGGAGGCTCGAACGGAACATCAACCCGCGCAAACGACAAAGGAAACTTTCACAGTACTGGGCTTGTAACGGAGTGGGAAGCGGCTGATTTATATTTATGAGGCGGATTGTATTCATAGGAATATGAAAACGGGGCGTTGGATACGCCCCGTTTTGATCGGATTGGCTTAGGCGATTTGCTTTCGTCCAAGCACGGTATCGACGGCGGTCAATAATTCCTGCGGGCTGAAAGGCTTGGCAATGTAATCATCCACTTTGGCAATGTGCAGGCCGAGCACCTTGTCTATGCTCTGGGCCTTGGCGGTGACAACGATCACCGGGATATCCTTGCTGGCCTCGTCTGCTTTCATTTGTTGATAAACTTCCCATCCATCCATTTCGGGCATCATCAAGTCAAGCAGGACCAGGTCGGGATGATCTCTGCGGATAATTTCGAGACCCTCTTTACCCCCATTGGCGCCAAGGATTTCAAACCCCCGGCGGCCGAGGATCAGGCGAATCAGGTCTATCATTTCTTGCTCGTCTTCAATACAGAGGATCACCTTTGTGTTATTTTCGCTCATTTTATGCCACCTGGTTGGATTAAGTTTACCACAAATAATACACTCTCATCTTTCCATCTGTGACGGTTATTTTGAATCCAGTATTGTGAGGCGGATTGTGGCCGTGTTGGGCGGGTGCTACCCGCCCAACAAACAGGCATCTCTGAACTATTAACTGAGAGACCAAAAACATCAGTTTTTTTTGCACTATTGGGGTTTTATTCGGAAAAAGATGATGAATTTATTAGAACTTTGTATAACATATTCCTCGAATCTGGTTGGGACGTATATTGGTTGGTATAATCTGATTTGCACGGACAGGAGGTCCATGTGAATTCACGCAATCAGTCCTATATTATTTATCTCCTGCTGTTCATAGCGATCGTGGCGATGGTCTACTTTAACGTCCGTCAACAGCCGAATACACAAGGGCCGTTGACCATCAGCGAGATCGCCCAGAAGATCCAGGCAGGCACCATCACTCGCATTGTTGTCAACGATGACAACAGTTTACAAGTGATTTCTTCCAGCGCCAGCGGTCCGATCGAACAGACAGCCCGCAAAGAACCCGAGACAACCCTCGTTTCGCAATTACTGGCGTTTGGGATTACACCCACTCAGCTTGCCGGCATGACCATCGAGGTCAACCCGCCCAGTCCCTGGGCTGGGTTACTGACCCTGGCCGGATACATCCTGCCCATCATCCTGATTGGTGTGTTTTTCTGGTTTATTTTTCGCCAGGCGCAGGGCAGCAACAACGCGGCAATGGCTTTCGGAAAATCTAAAGCGCGCATGTTCAGCGGTGAACATCCCACGGTGACTTTCGAGGATGTGGCCGGGGTGGATGAATCCAAGGAAGAACTGAAAGAAGTGGTTGAGTTCCTGAAGGAACCACAGAAGTTCATTCAATTGGGTGCACGTATT
>DASVKG010000060.1:0-25327 GCA_036385495.1 Anaerolineales bacterium
TTGGATATCCTCCAACTGTGGTGCAATCGAAAAGTATCGTAGCTCACGCTTGCGCGAGTCATGCGTAGTCGCTTGGACACGGCGGAAATGGCTTGGGACAACCCAAGAAGCTGCGCCGCTTTAGCGGCAGCAGAGTGTCACCACTCCCTGTTACCAACTGCGTGTGTGCACCAGCCAACCCGATAGCCAGAACCGCATCCAACTGTATATCTACGGCGTTGCACCCAAAGACAAGCCCTGCACCCTTATGGCGCTATCCACTCCTTTGGAGGCAAGGATCAGCCTGGGTAGTTACCCCGCAGGACAGTACACAGTATGGATCACCGGCATTCAAGTAGGTGAATTCAGTGCACAATAAACCCGAATCAGTTGTATATATCAAAATAAAAAATAGAGCCGGAGGTTTTTCTCCGGCTCTAAAGTAGCTTTCATATATGATCACTTTTCCAAAATCTGCGACAAGAACAACTTGGTCCGGTCCTCTTTTGGCTCAGTAAAAATCTCTTTCGGCGTGCCGGTCTCCACGATCAGACCGTTATCGAAGAAATACATCCGGTCAGCGACGGCCTTGGCAAAGCCCATTTCGTGCGTTACCACCAGCATGGTCATGCCAGATTTTGCCAATCCGACCATCACATCCAGTACTTCTTTGATCATTTCCGGGTCGAGTGCAGAAGTCGGCTCGTCGAAGAGCATGATCTTTGGTTCCATTGACAGGGCACGCGCAATCGCCACACGCTGTTGCTGTCCTCCGGAAAGTTGCCCGGGAAACTTATCGATCTGCTCCGGGATGCCTACACGCTCGAGTATTTCTTTCGCTTTATCTTCGGCCTTTTCTTTCGACCATTTGCGCACCTGTATGGGAGCCAGGGTAATATTATGCAGCACACTCAAGTGCGGGAAAAGGTTGAATTGCTGAAAGACCATGCCCGTTTCCATGCGGATCTTTTCAATATTGTGCATATCCCTGATAAGTTCGATCCCATCTACAATGATCGTTCCCTTTTGGTGATCTTCCAGGTGGTTGATACAGCGAATAAAGGTGGACTTTCCAGAACCAGAAGGCCCAAAAATGACAATTACTTCTCCTTTATTTACTTCCATGCTGACTCCCCTTAAAGCCTGGAAATGGCCATACCACTTCTGTACGTCGCGGGCGATTATGATCGGATCGTTTGTTGTCGCTTCACTCATTATCTGCTCCCAATTTATGTTTTCTTCGCAGGGATTCCCAGAAAACCGCACTTTGCATATTATAGGTCAAAACCGATAAACCGCAACAAGGATGCCTAGGAGTTCCCATGGTCAGGGATACTGATCACGGCAAACCGGGCATGTGTCAGTTCTGCCAGTGACTCGACCGGCAATTGGATATTCAGTCCGCGCTGCCCGCCGCTCACGTGCACGTGAGACCGGGTGCGGGCTTCCGCGTCGATCACCACCTGAAAGCCTTTATTCACCAACGCCAGCGGCGAGATGCCCCCCGCCTGCAACCCGGTCAACTCTTCGGCCTCACGCTCGCTTGGCAAGCTAACTTTTTTCTCCCCCAGCGCAGCGGCAAGCATTTTGAGGTCCACACGATGAGGGCCGGGAATGACCGCCAGGATGGGTTTGCCTTTCGGGCGGGTAACGACGATGGTTTTATAGACCAATTCCGGGTCCAGACCGAGCAGCCGGGCGACCTCGTCTGCGCCGAGTTTTTCTGGTGGGATTTCATAGGCTTTAAAAGGAATTTTCTTTGAGTCCAATAAACGGGTAATGTTATTCACAATCAGCATATAGTTTTTCCCGGGTCAGGTGAACATGCTATACTTGCCTCAGATTTTACACGAAAATGCAATCATTTTTCCGCAGTCTCGCACCTGCTCCTGCCCAGCACCGCTCCGGTTTATTTCTTGCTGGTACTGTTGCCTTTTCCAAATGTTGCTCGCGATGCCATGTGATTTCCCAGGCGTGGCTTCGAGGTCGAGGTCCACTATGGTTCAAGTAGGTTGAAGTAAAATACATAGCAAATGAAAACGTCTTCGCCACTCAGCCTGCAGGACCTCTTAAACCAGCTCCCTGATTATTACACCATTGCCGACCGGGAGTTAATCCAGCACGCCTACCGGCTGGCAGAAAAGGCCCACGAAGGTCAGAAACGCGCATCCGGGGAGCCTTATGTTAACCATTGTCTGGCAGTGGCTGCCATCCTGGCTGAGTATTCCATGCCTGCGGATATCATTGCGGCAGGATTGCTCCACGATACAGTCGAAGATACTTCCATTAAATATGATGAATTGCGGAGGGATTTCGGCGAAGGAGTGGCCAACCTTGTCCAGGGGGTAACCAAACTGACCCAGCTGCCGCGCGTCTCGCGCGGAGAACACCAGGAAGAGGCCCTGCGTAAATCGGATGAGGCCAGCGTCCAGATCGAGGCTGATGCAGCCAGGCGCAACCGCAAGCGTGATCTTGCCACCGAAACCCTGCGAAAAACTTTCCTGGCCATGGATAGTGATGTACGCGTGGTGCTGATAAAACTGGCCGACCGTCTACACAACATGCGCACGCTGGGTGCATTCCCGGAGCCCAAGCGCCGCCGCATTGCCCAGGAAACGCTCGATATTTTCGCGCCGCTCGCCAACCGGCTTGGTATCTGGCAGATCAAATGGGAACTTGAGGACCTGAGCTTCCGCTATACGAAACCCGAGAAATACAAGGAAATCGCCGAGCAGCTGGCTGAACGCCGCGAGTCACGCGAGGCCGAAATCCAGGAGATATCCAAAGCCATTTCCAAACTGGTGGCTACTTCGGGGATTAACATCGAGATTTCAGGCCGGTCAAAACATATCTATTCCATTTATCATAAGATGATCGAAAAGGGTAAATCGTTCGATCTGGTCCGCGACGTGCGCGGCATCCGGCTCATCGTCCCGGATGTAGCGGCCTGTTATACCGTCCTTGGCTTGATCCACACGCACTGGCGGCCCATCCCGGGCGAATTTGATGATTACATCGCAGCTCCCAAGGACAATTTCTATCAATCCCTGCATACTGTCATCATTTACGATGATGGTAAACCGGTGGAAGTGCAGATCCGCACTCACGAGATGGATGAGAATGCAGAAATAGGCATCGCTGCTCATTGGCGGTATAAGGAAGGCGGAGGAAGGGGCAAATACGACGAACGCATCAACTGGCTGCGGCGGGTGATGGAGTGGAAGCAGGATGTGGACGATGCCGCGGAATTTGTGGACAGCATGAAGACGGATGTCTTCAAAGACCGTGTCTATATCTTCACCCCACACGGCGATATCATTGATCTCCCCGCCGGTTCCACTCCGATAGATTTCGCCTACCACGTTCACACCACCGTCGGTGATCGCTGCCGGGGTGCGAAGGTAAACAACAAACTCGTCCCGCTGGACTACACGCTTAAGACCGGCGAGCAGGTCGAGATCCTGACCGCCAAACAGGGTGGTCCCAGCCGCGACTGGCTTAACCCAAACCTGGGATTGGTGCGCACCCAACGTGCCCGCTCAAAGATCAAGGCCTGGTTCAAAAAACAGAACCGCGAGCAAAACGTCACCCAGGGCAAGGAAATATTGGAGCACGAAATCCAGCGTCTCGGTCTGGCCGAATTGGATGAGAATGGCCTGAAAGATCTTGCCCTTAATTACGGGCGCACTCCTGAAGAACTCTACGATGCCATTGGGTGCGGGGATCTGACCATCGGCCGGGTGGTCAATAAGCTTCTGGAGGCCAAAGAGAGTGACGATATCCTGGTCGTTGTCCCCGCATCCAGTGAGTCGGTTCTCACTGAGGCCGTCACGGTCCTTGGACTGAAAGGCCTGCTGACCGCCATGGCGAGGTGCTGCAACCCGACCCCTGGCGATGAGATCATCGGTTATATCACCCGCGGACATGGAGCCACCATCCACCGTCAGGATTGTCCCAACATATTGCGGATCAAGGATCGAGAGCGGTTGGTCAAGGTATCGTGGGGTGAAAATGTACGAACCTACCCGGTGCCGATCCGAATCCGCGCCTTCGACCGACAGGGGCTGATGGGCGATATCACCACCCTGCTCAACTCTGAGAGTGTTAATATCGTGGATGTGCAGGTGGGCGTCAGCAAGAACCTGGCGGACCTGCGCCTTGTGATTGAAGTCCGGGACATTAACCAATTGAGCCGCATGTTGGCCCGCATCGAAAACCTTCCCAATGTTCTGGAAGCCCAACGTGTAAGAGCAGGATAAATTGAAAACGCCATTACAGGTCACGCAGTTTTCCATACCCCCGGGTTATATTGACCTGGGCCTCGGCGATCCGCAATTCTCGCTCCTGCCTCAGGATCTTTTGCGCCAGGCTGCCAAAGAACGTCTCGGCCAAAACGACTCCGCTTTCCTACAATACGGCGCCGAACGGGGCGATGGTACCTTCCTGCAATCCTTGGCGAAATTCTTGAGCCGCGGATATCTTTATCCGGTTGAACCCGACAGCCTGTTCATCACCAACGGTGCTTCGATGGGCCTGCATCTCATCTGCACACTTTTTACCAAGCCAGGTGATACAGTTTTCGTCGAGGAGCCGACCTATTTCCTGGCGCTGCGGATTTTCGCCGACCATGAATTGCGCCTGGTCCCCATCCGCACAGACGAAAATGGGTTGGTGATCGAACACCTGGAAGAAAAACTGGCAGAAGCCCGACCGAAATTTCTATACATCATCCCAACTTACCAAAACCCCACCGGCCACACCTTACCGCTGGATCGCCGCCAGCGTCTGGTCAGCCTGAGCAGCCAATACGATTTCCTGGTTGTGGCAGACGAGGTCTATCATTTCCTGGGTTACTCCGGCCAAACGCCGAGGCCATTCGCCGCTGAAACGGGTGTCGGGAAGGTTATTTCAGTGGGCTCATTTTCGAAAATACTGGCTCCCGGCCTGAGGCTGGGATGGATCCAGGCCGATGAAAAGATCATCCACCGGTTTATTAATTGCGGCCTGCTTGATAGCGGCGGCGGGATGAATCCCTTTACATCCGCGATCGTCTGCCAGGTGTTGGAGACCGGCGGGTTGGAGCGAAACATTTCAAAATTGGTGGATATCTACCGCAGCCGCGTTGCGGTAATGGATGCCATGCTGCACAAATATTTACCTGATGGGGAATATGTCCTGCCAAAGGGTGGATATTTCTTCTGGATCCGTCTTCCAAACAGGATAAACAGCACTGACCTTCAAAACCGGGCAGAGGATTTCAAGGTTGGATTCCGGCCCGGAACACTATTCTCCTGCCAGGGTGGAATGCAAGAATATATCCGGTTAAGTTACGTATTTTACGAACCGGACGACCTGGAACAAGGCGTACTGCGCTTAAAGCGAAGCCTGGAAACCATGAAATATTAGTGGGGGATGTGTCTCTTAGATGCGGAGGGGGAGCAAATGTTATAATCCCTTTATGCCCTGGTATTTCCGCCTTCTGCGCGGGGTCGAAATCAGTCTTTACTTCATCTTCTTTTCCGGTCTCCTGGGGGGCAGCTCTCTGCTGGTCTCCAGCAAACCGTCAGAAGCCGCCCGACGTTACACCAGGTCGGTCGAATTCGATTACGTATCCTGGACTCTGGATGCTTTCGCCGTCAAGCTTGACCAGGCCGCACTGGGGACTCCCTATTATTTCACCGAAACCGCCCGTCACCAGATCGTGGTGGATTACCTACACCTGATGGATAATATCCTATCCAGCGAGGACAAACTAAATTTGATGTACAGTGACCCCAGGGTCACCAATCCCGCGGAGGCTTCCCTCGCCCTGAGGACTGAACTCAACAGCCTTTATGACCAGCAGCGTCACCTTGCTCCCCTGGCAGAATCTGTCCTTCAGGAACAGATTTCCGCCACCCTTGCAGACCTGGATCTGACCACCGGCGGTCAACCACTGCCCCCTGTCCTATTTCATATTTCACCCTTGCCCTATGATCTGATCATCTCGCCCCGGGATAAAATACAACAGGATGCCGCCATATCCCTGTTGCCAGATTTGAGCGTGGACCAACAGATTACCCTTGAAAACCAGGTGGATTCCAGCCTAAATGTTTCTTCGCTGGTGGTGCCAGTAGGCGGGATTGGTTCCTACCCCACCATGGTCATGCGTACCACAGCCCTCGACTGGCTCTCAGACACCATCGCTCATGAGTGGACCCACAACTGGCTTACCCTGCGGCCGCTGGGCTTGAATTACGAGACTTCCCCCGAACTCCGCACGATGAACGAGACCACCGCCTCCATCTCCGGTCACGAGATATCTGTGATGGTCCTAAAGCGTTATTATCCGGAACTGGCTGCCGAATACAATCTCCAAGCTATCAGCCTGTCGTTAAGTACAACCCCCGCTGATTTCAATTTTAATTCCGAGATGCACATCACTCGAGTCCACGTTGATGAGCTGCTTGCCCAGGGCAAGATTACCGAGGCCGAGGCATACATGGAACAACGCCGCCTGTTCTTCTGGCAGAATGGATACGCCATCCGTAAACTCAACCAGGCTTACTTTGCTTTCTACGGAGCTTATGCGGATGTTCCCGGCGGCGCGGCTGGCGAAGACCCGGTGGGCCCGGCAGTGCGCGCCCTGCGGGCGCAGAGTGCGACCCTGACCGACTTCTTGAAAACGATTTCCCAAATGGACTCTTTTAAACAACTTCAGGCTGCAGTATCCCCGTGAGATTGAACCCAAATGCGAAAACTCCTCACCATCCTGCTCGTTTCCGCCTTTGCCCTGGCATCCTGTTCCCCTACAACTGCTCCCGTCACCCCGGTCTCACAGGCGTCTCCTACCAGCCACGAACCACCAGTTACTCCAGCTTCCACCCCTTGCACTTTGCTCCACTTCCCGGTCACTCCGGAAGCAGCGCTGGGTGCAGCGTTTGAAGGCCGCGGTCACGTCAGTGGGCCTGCAGATGCGCCGGTAACCATCATTGTTTTCAGCGATTATCAGTGCCTGCAATGCGCCTTCCTGGCAGCCAGTCTGAAACAAATCCGCGTGACCCATCCAAAGGATGTGCGTCTCATCTATTTGCATGCTCCGCAAACAGACCGTGACAAGGACGACCTGGCCATACAAGCTGTCGAGGCCGCAGACTTGCAAGGTAAATTTTGGGAGATGCATGACCTGCTCTTCGAAAAACAGGCTGATTGGTTCGCAATGGCACCGGCGGATTTCGAAGCCTGGGCAACCGTACAGGCTGCCGGTCTGGGTATAGACCCGATCAGATTTGGGGTTGATTTCAAAGGGACGGTAGTAGATGACCGTCTTCAGCAGGCCATCCACTCCGTAGGAGTCCAACCATTTACACCACCGCGTTTATACGTCAACAGCGCTTCTCCCTATATTGCTCTCGCTGATTTTGCCAGCCTGGATACGGTGGTCCGGATGGATGCATTGGTGGCGCGCCAGTTCAGCACCTGCCCTCCTGAAAGCATTGATCCGCTCAAACAATATATCGTTACCTTGCACACAGCCAAAGGGGACGTTGTGCTCCAGCTCTATCCTGACAAAGCTCCATTGGCAGTTAATAATTTCGTTTTCCTGGCGCGCAGGGGTTGGTATGATGGCATCACCTTTTACCAGGTGCTCCCCAACGATCGGGTAATGACCGGCGACCCCAGCGAGACCGGGCTGGGTAACCCTGGGTATCTGTTCACGACTGAAATTGCTGCCGGTTTGGACTTCAACCAACCAGGTATGCTGGCCCTAGACAATAACGGACCTAGTACGAACGGCAGCCGCTTCTTTATCACGCTTGGTTCCAATGCGCAATTGAACGGGCAGTACACCATCATAGGGAAGGTATTGAGCGGACTGGACGTATTATCAGCGCTGACCTCCCGCAATCCGCAGCCGGGTATTTATCTTCCACCAGGGGATGAGCTGATCAGTGTCAGCATCGAAGAACGATAGGAAATTGCATGCACCCTAATCACAACCTCAACCGTCGCCGTGACATTCTAATCCTCATCTTCAGCAGCCTCGGAATTATTGGACTCCTGGCACGTGGAACTTACTTGGCTTTTACCGGTATTGCATATATTAATCCTGCGGACGTCTCGAGCCTGGCTTCCAGCTCGCTTGAGGCCCTGGCCATGCTCTTCTGCTGTGGTTTGCTCCTGCCAATGCTGGTTTACACCATCAAACGACTAAAGAGGCAGGAAATCTCTGCAGCCACCATCAAACCGGTCAAGTTCTGGCAGGGGTCGACTCTGCTCGCAGCCTGGGTATTGATTTTGATCATTGGATCAGTCCTTGCCAGCTCGTTCACATATGGCTGGGCTGTGGCCGCGCCGTTCTTCCTGCTCGGCATCAGCCTCCCCATCCTCATTCTTTCCTGGATCGGGCTGGGTGGCCTGCCCGCAGGATCCCGCCGCCGCCTGTGGGCCGTCTTCGGTTTTGGCATGGTAGGGAGCACGCTTGCAGCGGTATTATTGGAATATCTGGTGATTGGGGCAGCGATAGTGGCAATTGGATTGCTCGCGGTGGCCAACCCGGAATTGCACTCCGTCGTTGACCAGATCAGGGTCCAGGTTACAAACGCAAAAGCCGGGGATGTACAGGCTTTACTCACCGTTTTGGCTCCCTACATCACCAATCCATTAGTCATCCTGTCCATCCTGATCTTCGCCGCAGTTCTTACCCCCCTGATCGAGGAAGCCGCAAAACCCGCAATCATCTGGTTCCTGGGCAAACGCCTGCGTTCCCCTGCCGAGGGATTCGTATTGGGTGCGTTGTGCGGAGCCGGTTTCGCTATGCTGGAGGGACTCATGGCTGCCAGCGGCGCCACACAAATGTGGGGTTTTGGCCTAGCCGGGCGTGCCGCAGCCTCCCTGATGCACATCACCAGCAGCGGGATACTGGGGTGGGGCATCGCTTCCGCCCAACTGGAAAAACGTTATGGACGACTGGCCTTGACCTACCTGCTCTCCGTCAGCATTCATGGTTTGTGGAACGGTTCGGCGATCATAGCTGTATATGGAGCTTTGCGGGTGATGGTACAAAACAACATACAGCTGGATTTTCCCAGTGTTTTGTACGTGGTGGCTGGATTGGGGATGTTATTCCTGGAACTGACTTTAATGCTCTCCGCTTTGCCACTGATCAACCGCAGCCTGCGCCGGTCTGTAATGCCCGCCTCCATTTCGCAGGTCCAATCTGATATAATCGCCCCGCCTGCAACTTCAAACCCGAGGGAAACCAATGGATTGGATTCTTAAAGTTGTAAATTTCATCCTGCACGTAGATACATACCTGAACGACATCATTATCCGGTATGGAGCCTGGACCTATGGCCTGCTGTTCTTCGTCATTTTCATGGAAACCGGTTTCGTCGTTACTCCCTTCCTGCCCGGAGATTCGCTTATTTTTGCTGCCGCTACGTTTGCTGCCCGTGGAGTGCTCAACCCCTGGCTGATGTTCATTATTCTGTCTATTGCTGCCATCAGTGGGGATACGGCCAATTATTGGATCGGACACAGCGTTGGAGCCAAAGCCAATACAGGAGAGGTCAAATGGATCAAGAAGGAATACATGGACCGCACCCATGCCTTCTTTGAAAAGCATGGCGGCAAAACGATCTTCCTGGCACGCTTCGTACCCATTATTCGCACCTTTGCGCCATTTGTAGCCGGGGTAAGCAAAATGTCATATGGTCACTTCATCACCTGGAACCTGGTTGGCGGCGTGACCTGGGTTGCAATCTTCACTTCGCTGGGTTACTTTTTCGGCAATATCCCCTTCGTCCAGAAGAACTTCGAACTGGTCATCATCGCCATCGTATTTATCTCGTTCATCCCGGCAGTGATGGAAGGATTGAAAGCCAGGAAAGAAATGAAGGAACAAAAAGTAAAGAGCGAACTGTAATGACAAAAAAAGGTCTTCCAAAAAATGGAGACCTTTTTTTACCCATACCCAGCAATATTTCAGGGAGTAATTCCCAAGAAGCGCGGATACCAGTACCACAACACGTCTGCCGCAGGCTTGCCATGGATGGAAGCCGAGGCGTCCTGAAGCACAACCGGCGGGTAATAACCCCGGCTGACAAAGCCGCTCACCCAGTCGCGCTCATTGACAGCCATCAACAATGCCTGGTACACATCCGCCTGCGCCTGCAAATTGACCGGTCCCTGCTGCATGCTGCCCGGTTGGAATAACGCACTGATGGGCAACGAGGCGCTGGCTGTGTTGTCAGCTGAAGAGTAGGCCACCGCCAGGATAAGAGGTTTTTGGAGTGTATCCTTGAAGGGTTGGATATCCGTGTCCAACAACTGACCGGCCGCGGCCTTGATTTCGTCCACGCTGGACCCGCCAATGGGGGCATACCAGAGCAGATAAATACCATCCAGATTACTGGTAAAACCGGGGGCCTCCTGCGACCCACCGGGATAAGACAACGCCCAATAAACCTTGCCATTGAAACGACTGCGGACATCGGAAATGATCGCCCGCCAACGCACCTCTGCATCCGCCGGCACTCCTGAATTGCTCCCGTTTATCTGGCCGTCGGGCAACGCTGGAGTGACCCAGTCCCCGCCGAGAATGAGGGCCTGGGCACCGGATTTCGTCGCCAAGTCGGCATGGTAATCAGCGAAAGCAGCATATCGGTCGAACCAGCCGTTCCACCAGGCCTCATCGCGCGAGGCAGAAGTCCACCAGGCTGTCAAATCGGAAGGCATATTCACTGCCGGAAAAAGTGCCACGTTCAGATTGGAAGCGCGGGCACGGCTGACAGTGTCGAGTGTGTCAGCCCACAACGGGTCCACACCGGGAACGGGGGAAAAGACGAATGGTAAATTTTGGCTAATTGTCCAGGAGGGGTCAATCACCAGCCAATTGGCGTACCGACCCTGCACATCCTGTATCGCCAGCTGGTTCCAAGCTTGCCAGGTGGGATCGTAACCTGCAAGAAACTCCACACCCGTCATAAATTCCTGCCTCGGCGCCACCGTTATTCCGATCAGCGAAGAGGGTGCGGGTGCCTGCATCCAGTTCCAGGCGGTTACGGTGTCCTGCAAATCCTGAGGCACCAAGCTGGTGCCGACCGGGCGTCCGAGTTGACCATTCGATGTTTGCACATCGTCGGCTATCCCGCACTGGTCATTGCGGCAATACCTGTATTGAAAATCGCCAAGCATATCGAGTGGACTGTATAGCTGGTAAACCCATTTGCTATCGCCCTGCGGCCACATCGGGATGGGCTCGGTCCAGCCGTAGGGGTTGAACTGGATCGAGACGATGTCAGTGACCGGTGTGGTGGCTGGAACGCTGACCTCGAACAGGATGGGCGACGAAGGACCCGCTTGCCAGGTCTGGACAGTATCCTGTACATCGACCGGAGTTCTAGAAGCCGGGACGATCAACTGCCGGACGACGAAGTGCCCATCGGCATCGTGCTCGGCATTCCAGAAACCATCACCAAGGGTATATTTGTAGCGAATATCAGCCCCGGCGGGTAGCATGATGGAGAGCGTGGAACGGCCATCCTGCTGCGGGGAGAGCGCCGGCATCCTAGTCGCCACTGTGCTTAAACCCCCCTGCAAGTCACTGAAGGTGTTGCCCAACTGATAAAGATTCCCGGCCATGCGAATGGGGGCGTTTTGAATCGTGTTATCCGGTACGGATAGAGTGAATATGACGTTGACCATCTGAGCAGGGACCAACGAGAGCATAACGGGAGTACGCTGTCCCACTTCAATGCGGGCACCCTGTTGAAATGTCTGGTATGCACCGTCAATGGCGTAGGCCACCAGGTTATGAGTTCCAACGGGGAGGTTTTCCAAAACGAACGAGCCAGTCGAATCGGTTAATGTCTGCTGCCCACCGGCAGCAATCAAGATGTTGGGGATGGGAGTATTGCTGGTTGCATCCACCGCCTGACCAGTCAACCGTCCAGAGGGGCTGGAGAAAACGCTGTCACTCCAGGAGGCAACCACGTCATCCACCGACACTGGCCCGGCGACATCAACCAAGCGATAGCGCACCGGTTTATTGAAGGAGTCGTCCTCCATAAAGGGAATCGTACCCTGCCGAATGTATCGGTATTTAATAATACTGTTCAAGGCAAAGGGGATGGCGACTGTGTAATGCAATGTGTCCATTCCCTGCATGGCATAGGTCACGGCGTTCAATCCCAAGCCGGTAACTTCGTCAACCACGGACAGGTAAAGAGTCTCGCCCGGCAGCAGCGGCGAGGGTAAAGCCACACGGAAAGTCATCGCCGCTGAGGGCTGAGGTGTTGCAGTTGGACCCGAAGGAACCGAGGGAGTGGCGGTCGGTGGGTTTACTCCCGGAATGTCCAGAAACGATAAGGTACATCCGTTAAGCAGCAGAACAAGGATACTCACCAGCGGTGCCAGTCTGCGAGGAGATAAATGATCAGGTCGAATGAGCATGCCCCTCCTTTCAGCTTCAGTGGGTAAGGAAAATGAAAAGGTATTTCCCCTGTATTTTACAAGGGAAAAGGGGGAATTGATAGGGGTAGAATGTACCCTCCCCCGTTGTTCCTTTCTGGAAAAATACAATGTTGTGCATCAAAAAAGATGGAAATCCCGAATATTAAACCATCAATTTCACGGATAAACCAAGCAGCAGGAAAGTTGATATAGATGCAAATTACCCGAGTAAAACCCCGAAGAGCTCGAAATACAAAAATACGCTATTCGCTTTTCAAGGTCTGTTCTTTATGGTCTCTTTTACCGAATACTGCCAGGTAGCTTAATCCAATGCCGATGAAATATAGCATGATCATTGGACCCATGACCAGCGCCATGTTGACCGGGTCGGTCGTGGGGGTGATGGCTGCCGCAAGGATGGCGATGATCACAATGGCAATCCGCCAATGTTTAACCAGGTTATGCGGCTTGACCAGTCCCATTGCAGTCAACACGTAGATGACCAGTGGGAATTCAAAAGAAATGCCGATCCAGAACAACACCCCGGTTACGAAACTTATATAGGATGCCGGTCTGGGAACCACGTGAACACCCATAAAATTGATTAAAAATTTCAGGGCGGGAGGCAGCAACTCTGCATATGCAAAAATCATCCCGCCGGCAAAGAATAGCAATACCAGCGGGATGGAATACAATCCGATCACTTTGGCCCGCGGCCGCAAAGCCGGGGCAATGAAAAGCCATAATTCAAAAGCGATGTAGGGGATTGCCAAGGTAAATCCGCACAACAAAGCCACACGCATAAATACGCCGATCGTTTCGGTCACTTCGATGGCTTGCAGTTTTTCCAGTCCGCCAATTGGCCTGGCCAGGAAATTTATTATTTGCCGGGTGAAAATAAAACTCACCCCCACCGCAACAGCCAATCCCAGCAAGGCGCGCAGGACATGTTTGCGCAAGGCATCGATAGGCTCAAGCAATGATCTTGGCTCGGCCGCTACATCAGCAATAATATCAGTTAACGGCCGGTCTCCCGGATCTTCAGATAGAAAAACCTTGGCCTTTTGTACTCCCCGGACCGGCAGGGTCAACAACCGCCAAATAATCAAAAATGGAAAGCTGATAATGCCCCAAATGCGGCGCAGGAATTTACGCATCATTTAACCCGGTTTGTCTCCGCCGCTGGGAGGGGGTGCGATCCGGTTTTCCGGTTCTGTTTCTTCCGGATTCGGGGAAGGAGGCGGGAGAGTTTGTCCTGCAGGCGGGTTCTGCGGGCTCGAAACCTTGGTCGAGTTGATGCTGGCGCGGAATTCGTCCAGACCGGCTTTACGGGCGAACTCGGTGGGTAGGTCCCCAATCTTGCGGAGATCCCGGTAAGTATCGGATTTGAAAAAACGGGAGAGTCCGCTCCCGATGGTCCTTGCCATTTTTTCGAGATCTTTCGGGCCAAAAATAATCACCACCAACAATAAGATGAGAACTATTTCTGGCATTCCAATGCCAAAAATATCCATTTATGCTTCCTGTCTCTTGGGTTGTAAAAATTGCACGACCTCGTTTTCGTGTTCAGCCAGGCTGCCCAGCACCCCATTAACGAAACGCGGGGCGCTATCAGACCCGAAGGCTTTGGCGAGTTCGACTGCTTCGTTAATGGCGACTTTGACCGGAGTATCGCGCTGGGCAGCAAACTCCCAGGTGGCAATGCGCAGGATATTCCGATCAATGGCAGCGATTTGGTCAAGCGGCCATTCAGGGGCATACCTGGCAATAACCTGATCTAATTGTTCACGGAGAGGGAGGACGCCAAAAATAATCTGGCGGATAAACTCTGCCAGTTCGTCAGGAAATGGTTCCTCCTCCAGGCGGTCTTGCAAGACCTGCACTGGAGGATGGCCCACCATATCGACTTCGTAAAGTGCTTGCAGAGCAGTGCCACGCGCTCTGGTACGTGCTTTCATAAAAGGCTAAGCCTCAGTCTTGTAATCAATATCCTCAATGTGAATGTTGACATGCCCGACTTCCATCCCGGTCATCTCGGCGATGGCGCGTGCCACCGTCTGCTGCACAGACCGGCTGACTTCACGGATGTTGACATCATTATCCAATACCAGATAAAGGTCTACAAGGGCATTACTATCTTCAATCACAATCCGAATACCATCATTGCCGCGCCGTAACAGACTATTTACACCCCCCTTAATGGGCGCCATGCGCCTTACACCTTTTACTTCCAAGGCCGCCATACGGGCAATGGTCAATAATACATCCGGGGTAAGCGTGGTTTTTCCTGCAGAACGGTAATTAGTCATCTTACCTCCTAAGAGAGACGGAATTATATCACCTGTAATAACACTTTAATTTTGTTTCGGCGGCAGACTCAATCCAAGCGCCAGCCCGCAAATTAGGTCCAGTATCCCAGCAAACAGGAAAGCATCCTGCCAGAATCTCATTGGAAAGAGGCGGATGAGCGTATCAGAGTACAGAAATTGCCAGGAAGTCCCGGTGAAAAACAGCTCATGGAAAACCGTGAAGAACTGCCAGAAACTGATCCCTGCAAAAACGCCGATAACCACCACCAACCCGACCGTCGACCAGCCGCCGCGCTGGATCCCACGTACATATATCAACCACCATCCGCCGAAACGCGCCCATAATCCGATCCCGAGGATTAAAAACCAAACGCCGTACCCAACCCATAGTACAGGTTGGACAACATTCTTGACATCCTGCATATGGCTCAGTTCGCGTACGTTGAACAGGGGGGTACCATCCTGGAAAGTCAGGTTACCAAGAAACGAAATATCCGCATTGTTAAGCAAATAATCAATAGAAATTCCCGACCAATGCAGGCGGTCCTGGAGGGAAAAACCATACCCGTCTGCTGGAAAGCCCGGCAGGCGGTATTCAATTTCAGGAAAGGCATGTGTCAATAAAAGTCGCAAGCCCAGGAAAGTCAACGCCACTGGAAGCAGTATGGTGATAAACCACGAAATCACTTTCTGCAGGGTTCTCATTGCATGTTCTCCATTTCCCCGCGCAGGATAAAGTTCAGAATCATAGTATTTGTGATCCATTCAATCGGAGACCGGTCGTCTGTGAAAACTACCGTAACCTGCGGCGCAGGCTGGAGATTGTCCAATAATAATGTCATGGAGTCGATCAAAAGCGCATTCGTTTTATTCCGCACAGCAAGAGTGGAAAGATTCTGCTCAAGATTAACCACCTCAGTTGGTTGCAGCGTAGCATATATCATCGAGTTGAACGTATTGGGAATATCCATTACGTATATCGAGGGAAAAATCGTCCCGAGCGTAGTCGCCAGTCCGTCGATCAGGCGCCTGTCGCCGGGAGCGCGGCCCACATTGATGACCAGCGCCCCGTCGGGGTTGAGGTGATCGGCGGCAATCTGGAAGAATTCCTGCGTGGTCAGGTGTGGCGGGATATAAGGCGGGCGATAAGCGTCCACACAAATCAAGTCGTACTTCTGCAGGCTGCTTGCCAGTCCCCAACGCCCATCCTGAATGATGACATTCAAGTTGGGCATATTCATATCAAAATATTTTCTCCCTACATCCACGATCTTCGGGTCAATCTCGATCCCATCAATCACCACGTTCGGGAAAACAGCCGCAGCCTGCCGGGCGGTTGTGCCGGCGGCCAGACCAACGATGGCAATCCGGCGCACGTCCTCCGGCTGGCGGTTCGCGTAAAAGAATGGCCCCACCAGGAACTGCTGCCACGGTCCGCCATACTCCAATGTCTGCGGGTTGTACTCCGAGTGGGTGCCCTGCCCCTCGTTCAACCGCAAGTAGCGGGTCCCATCGAATTCAAGAACCTGGATATAGTTATAGGCTGATTCGGTCTCGAAAATCTGTCCGTTGGAGCGCTTGATGCCACCCCCCCCTCCAAATAATGCCAGCAAAGCCAGAGTTATGACCATGAGAAAATACGGAAAGACGGCCCGCCACCCAGCACTCAACCCTAAACCAGTAAGCGCGACAAAGAGCAAAGCAACACTGAAAACAAGAAAGGTGCGGGTGGTGCCGATCGTGGGGATCAGCAGCAGGGTTGGTAAAAATGTCCCGATGAACGAGCCGATCGTCGAAATACCGTAAATTGTCCCGGAAACATTCCCGGCTTTGCCAGAGTCGTTAATCGAAAGCCGAATAGCAAACGGAGAAATCATCCCGAACAACGTGACCGGGACCGTAAACAGCACCAGCACTCCGGCAAACGCCCCAGCCAGGACGCCAATCTGCAGACTGTCAAAGGCGTTCGCTGCCAATCTCAACACCGGGCTGGCAATATACGGCACAATGCCAAGAGTAAATGCACCCCAAGCCAGCAGGGCATACATCGTTTTTGGATGCGGCGTCCGGTCAGCCCACCGACCCCCAATGAAGTAACCTGCGGTCAGGTAGACCAGGATCAGTCCGATAATCACAGCCCAAACCGGATTACTGGTCCCGAAGATATTTCCCAGCAGGCGTGATGCGCCAAACTCCGCCGCCATAGTAGTCATACCGGAGACGAATACGGTAAAGTAGATGTATTTGCGCATGGACGAATTATAACCGTGATAAAGGCGGGCGTCCGCTTGTCAAATCATGACAGGGCGTGTATAATTCCGCCCGCTTCCGGCACAGGCCGGTTAATATCCAGCAACGCTGGAATAATTCATGTGAGAGCGAAGGTAATCTCTTCATGTGGTTTCGGCTTCGGTTGTTTTTGGGATGGCCGCGGCGCAACTGCAAACAAGGGGTGAGAGGCGCTCAAGGAAGGTAAAGATGGAGAAAGTCGTATTAAAAGCAACTCCCCGCGCTGCGACCGGAAGGCAAGTACGTGCCCTGCGCCGCAGCGGGCAGCTGCCAGCCGTTATTTATGGGCACAACGTGGAACCTATCAGTATTTCATTGGAAGGCCGCGATGCCGGGCGGGTGTTGGGGCGGTTGTCGTCCTCCAGCTTGATCACGATTGACGTGGATGGGAAGGAATATCCGGCTTTGGTGCGTGAAAAACAGCTGAACTATATCAAGCGTAATCTCATTCATGTGGACTTCATGGTCGTTTCGTTGTCCGAGAAGATCCACGCCAAGGTCGGGATTATAACGACCGGCAACTCCCCCGCAGTCAAAGACTTTAACGCCATGCTGATCAACGGGTTAAGCGAACTCGAGGTCGAGGCATACCCACAGGACCTGCCTGAAAGCATCATTGTGGATATTGCAACCCTCGTCAACATCGGCGACGGGATCCATGTACGTGACATCGTCCTTTCAGACAAAGTGCAGGTTTTGGATATGCCTGATGAGATGATTGTCCTTGCTACTGCTCCAGCCAAGGAAGAGGTCGAGGAAGTTGTTGTTCCTGAAGCTGCTGTGGTTGAAGAGGGCACCGAACCTGAAATCATTGAGAAGGGCAAGAAGGAAGAAGGCGAAGAGGAAGGAAAAGAGAAAGGAAAAGAGAAAGAGAAGAAATAATCTCTGCCTGGATGGAAGTAATGGCAGGGGCGCAATTCATTGCGCCCCTGCTTTTTTTGTTGACGAGAGTGAATCATATTGGGCGGAGGACAGCATGGAAAAACTTGACTTGAAGAAAAGCCTGAAATATCTCTACGAGCCGTCTGCCAAGGCATTCTCGGTTGTAGATGTGCCGTCGATGAACTTTATTATGATTGACGGGCACGGCAATCCCAACACCTCGGTGGAATATGCGGAATCGGTGCAAGCTTTGTATACAGCAGCCTACACACTCAAGTTCAAGATCAAAAAGGAAATGGCAGTGGGTTACCCGGTCATGGCCTCTGAGGGACTTGGGTGGATGGACGATATGCGCGAATTCAGCGTGACGCGCAAGGATGACTGGAAATGGACGATGATGATCATGCAACCGGAAATTGTCACACCCGGATTGTTCTCCCAAGCCGTGGAGGAGGCCATGCAGAAAAAGGGGCAGCCGGCTCTGTCGCGCCTGCGCCTGGAATCTTTCCACGAAGGATTGGCAGCGCAAATCTTGTATTTCGGCGCTTATGCAGAGGAAGGTCCGACCATTGCCCGCCTGCACCAATATATCGAAGAAAGCGGGCATGTCCGCTTCGGTAAACATCACGAGATCTATCTGGGCGACCCACGCCGCACTGCACCGGAGACACTTCGCCCCGCCATACGGCAGCCAATGCGGAAGCCGTAACTTTCCATCAGGTACGGCTTCGTTGTATCTCTATCCGTTTAATAATCCCAACACCGTTAGAAAATTGTGGGTTATCCTAGCGCTGGCTCCCCACAGGATTTCACCATCGTATGGATGATAGGATATTACCGGGAATGAGTGCAACAACCCGTTTGGCGTGACCAGCTGCTCGCCCCAGTTGGCAGAGTCGGCCAACCAAAGCAACGGGATGGAAAAGATTCGTTCCACTTCAGCAGGCTCAGGGTGGACTTCGTAAGGCCACGGCATAACCCCGACCACCGGCGAAACCCGGTAGCGGGTGATGGTGAGCACCTCATTCAATCTTCCCAACAGGCGGACATCGCCCGATTTTACACCGATCTCCTCAGCGGCCTCGCGCAAGGCAGTCTGCTCCGGGGTGGACTCCCCTTCGTCGCAACCCCCACCGGGGAAGGATACCTGTCCCTTGTGATGTTCGACAGCCTCGGTCCGACGGGTGAAGACAAGGTGCCATTCGTCCTTCCACCAGATGAGGGGGATTAGCACGGCAGCGCAGTTCATCTGCTCGCCTGCATACATTTTAGCGTACCCATCGGTGGAGGCTACTTCCCCAGGTTGGTAAGCAAGACGCAGGCACTCCGCAATGGCGGCTTCAGTCAGATTGGGGGACATGATTGCCAGTATTCTGAGTTTCTTATGGAAAGTATTTCCTGCTTTCCAGATGATCCATAATTTCCGATATTATGCAAATGGCTCTGTTTGGGATTCATCTCCAGGCTCATTATTAACATCAGCTGATGCGGATTGTTCTTCTTCCCCACCCACTGCCTGTTCTTCCAACAAATCCTTTGCGCGTTCATCCTCGCTTGGTTCGATGCGTCTCCCAAAGGTCAGGAAGCCAGTGTGCGCCACCATACGGTCGGTGGGACGCAAGCGGGTCGGCTCCGGTTTGTAATAGCGCAGCAGAAGTTCACATACTTCCACAAAGGCGAAATGTTCACGCCGCATGACGTAAAGCAGTCTCTCCACCTGGTTGAAAGTCGGCACCAGGTTACAAAAAAAACCGCCTGGTTTGAGCGCAGTGCGCACCTGCCGGACGTAATCCCAAGGGTTGGGCAAGTCCAGGAAGTAGGCATCCACGTTTGTCTCCGCAATGCCATCAGCGATATCGCCCAGTTTGAACTCCACGCGCGAATCCAGCCCCAAACGCTCCAGGTTCTTGCGCGCCAGATTCTGGAACTCCGGGCGCTTTTCATAGGTAACAACTCGCCCTTGCGAACCAACGGCATAAGCCAGCGCCACCGTCATGGACCCAGAACCGGTCCCGGTTTCGAGGATGGTTTGACCTGGCCCGATGGACATACTGGTCAGGATAAAACCGATGTCCTTGGGATACATGATCTGTGTGCTGCGTTTCAGGTCTACCAGCAGGTCGGCCAGCGATGGCTGCAGCATAAAAAATGGCGAACCCTGGTGGCTGAATACCTGCGTGCCCCAGGGCTTGCCGATCAAATCATCGTGGTTCAAGATGCCGCGGTGAGTATGATATGTCCCACCGGGGAGGAGCGGGAAGATGAAATGCTTGTGACGCAGTCCAACAAGCAGGGCAAGGTCACCGGCAGCAGCGTGGGTGGTATTCAAATTCCAGGTCATGATACGAACATCAAGAATCGAGTAATCAGAAGTTTGGGTGCCCAATCAACCGGTTACCAGGATCCCGTTCTCCTTTATGGTTTTAGGTATTTTACAAAGAAATCGGTGATGGCATTGTAGCAAGTTATCCGGTTGGCATGTTTTAAAACATCGTGACCTTCGTCTTCGAAAAGCAGGATTTCGATATCCTTGCTTTTCTTTTTCAGGTCCGCCACCAGTTCTTCCGATTCTTTCGCCACTACCCGCGGGTCGTTGTGCCCCTGGATGACCAGCAAAGGACAGGACAAATTGTCCAGGTAAGTTTTCGGTGAACGCTCTTTCATGAATATGCGCCCCTCGCTGGTCGCCGGGTCGCCAAGGACTACCTTGAAGAATGGCTTCCAAGTCTCCGGGAGACGCTCGCAGAAGGTGAAAAGGTCGTAAGGCCCGAACATATCGCACGCGGCTGACCATAACTCAGGGTGACGACCGGCAAGAGTGAGGGCCATGTACCCGCCATAAGAACGCCCCACCACTGCAGTACGCTTGACGTCCAGGCGTTTGTCCTTTGGCAAAATTTCCGTCATTGCGAACACGTGGTCGAGACGATCCTGCCCGCCCCAGTCCCGGTCCACTTGTTTCATATATTTCAGCCCATATCCGCTTGACCCGCGTACATTAGGCACAAAGACGGCAAACCCACGCAAGGTCAGGAATTGAATGAGCGGCATCGAGAACCAGGCAAAGTCGGGGCGCTCCTGGCTCTGCGGCCCGCCGTGGATGTAGTAAACCAGGGGACGTGGACCCTTGAAACCCAGACTTTCAGCTGGCCGGTAAAGGCGAGCAGAGACGCGCATACCATCGTGGGAAACAAAGGAGGCGTCTTCACCTTTTGAGAGTTGGATTTCAGGGATACCCAGGATGCGCTCCTCGGTATGCATGACGAGGGTTTCACGGTCTTTGCCTTCCACAGTGTAAATTTGGGTTGGGCTGAAGGCAGTGGAAAACGACAACACGAAACGATCATCTTTGTGGTCATAGTAGATGCTTTCCATTTTGCCATCCGAGAGATCGCCCTCCCCGACGAGAGTGCCCTTGAGTGTCATAATGCGCTTGGCTTCGCTGTAAGTGCCTTCATACTCCCACGAACAACCGTCAATATTGAAGCCAACGAGGTAATGCGTCCCTTTCAGGTGCGATAAGTTATTCATCTCACCTGCACCGGTATGCTTGACACCCGTCAGTTGGACAGGCTGAATCTCGCCCGATTTGGACAGGTCAATCACGCCCAGGCTGTATTTATCGTCGAAAAGGGCGCTCGTAACCAGCACACCGGTCCCGGACGGCGTCCAGACGGATGCTCCCAAACCATTGGGTGGCACCGTTTCCCCATCCTTACGCTGCGCGATCGGCTTGCCGAACAAAAGATTCTTCTTCCCCGTCTCCAGCATCCATAGAACATTGTCACCAGCCGAGTAACCCTCCGCCAGCAGGATCCGGGTGTGGTCTTTATTTGGGCTGAATGGAAATGCGCCCCACTCTGACTCATCCAGTTTGGTGAGCATATTCATGCGCAGGTCACCTCGGTAGGCTTCCTGGATGCCCTTGTCTCGTCGTTCAGCGTTTAAGTAGACGATGTTCTTTTCGATATCGAAGTCTGTCAAATGGACGCGGTAACTTGCCAGGAAATCATCAAAGGCCGGCTCGGGAAATCCGCCATTAATCGGGATGAGCATTGGCTGGTAGTTTTCATCCCCATCGTGATCCAGCATGATGAGAATCTTATCGAGGAGAGGAAATACAGAAAACGAGTATCCGCCCACCAGGTCCGGATTCTGCATGGAAAGGTGTGGTGGCAGGAGTGGTTCAGGCACCGATCCGCCGTAATACATGGCATAAAGGCTCAGGTGCCCTGAAAGGTTGCTGACAAAATATATCCGGTCACCTACAAGCTGAGGAGAGAGATGCAAACGCGCTGACAAGAATGATTCTATTCGAGCAGGCATAAACACGTCCTTTCAGTATATGTTTTAATATTATCACGAAAGTCTTGACGAATTTCAACCCGCCAGATAAAATGTATCGAGTAGGTGGTAAGTGTTCGTGCTGGAATCGCAGGGAGCCGGCCCAAGAGCAATCCACAAGGGTCGGTGTTTTTTAATAAAACATCGCCGCAGCACCTCGACCGCACTGAATACCGAGCACCACTATCCTATTCTTTTGTTCATGTAAGGAGAAGCAATAAAATGGCAGAGCGTGTGACCGGTACGGTCAAATGGTTCAATGCGTCGAAGGGATATGGTTTCCTCGCACGCGAAGGCGGCCCGGATGTTTTCGTCCATTACAGCGCCATAGAGTCTGATGGGTTCCGCACCCTCCAGGAAGGCCAGGCGGTCGAGTTCGAAGTCGAACAAGGACCTAAGGGACTGCAGGCTGCTCACGTCAAACCCCTGTAATCTTTCAATTGAACCAAAAAAATTCCTTCCCGGCGGCGGGGAGGAATTTTATTTTTATGAAGATGAATTATTTTTTCGTTGTGATTTCGACCCGACTTAACCATTCTCCAACTAACAAAAAAACGGCACTTCCGAGAGTCGCCATGCCGGCGTTTATTGGTCCTGCAGAAGCAAACGTCCAGCCAATCTCACTGCCAACAAAATGTCCGATCCAGAACCCCAGCCAGGACAGGATAACGTAAAGAATTAACCAGCTCAGGCCTCCACCCTTCCAGAAATGGAAGGCGGTGCCGTAAATAGTAGAAAGGATAATTCCAAAAACAAGGGCAGGGAAAGTCATAAATCTCTCGATCGGGGGATTATATCACGAACTGGCTATGCGCAGATTATCCGATCATTCCTCCGCCAAGAACCAAATCCCCATCGTAGCAGACAGCGGCTTGCCCAGGAGTAATATCCCGCTGCGGTGTGTCAAACCGCACCCTGAGGCTGCCGGAATTTCCTCCCGAATAATTACTGTTGAGCGGCGTGATCTCAGCCCAGGCCTCCCGGGCAGTATAGCGTGTCTTGACTTCCGCTCGAAAAGATTCCTTTGGCGCCTCCCCGGAAATCCAATTGATATCCTTGACAATCAAATCGCGCGACCCCAACTCTTCCTTTGTCCCGATCAAGAGTGTATTTGCTGAGGCATCTTTTGCCAGCACATAAAGCGGGGTCTGAGATGCAACGCCCAATCCCTTGCGCTGGCCAATCGTATAATAAGCCAGGCCCTGATGCTCACCCAATATATTTCCTGCGCGGTTCAAGATGGGTCCGGGGATGCCGATCTCCGGGGCATTGCGGCGCAGGAATTCACGATAATCTCCACCTGCCAGGAAACACAAATCCTGGCTGTCAGACCGGGTTGCGGTGGGCAGGTCGAAGGTCCCGGCAAGTTTGCGGATTTCCGGCTTGGGGTACTCCCCCACCGGGAAGAGCGCTTTCGAAAGTTTCTCCTGTGTCAAGATGTGCAATACATAAGACTGATCTTTCGAATGGTCCACAGAACGTAAAAGTTGCCACCTGCCATCCCCGGTCCCCCGCTTTCTTGCATAATGCCCGGTAGCCATATAATCTGCCCCAAGGGCAAGTGCATGATTGAACAGGAAGTCCCATTTAATGCGCTGATTGCATATTACGCAGGGATTGGGTGTCACACCCTGGGCATACCCATCCAGGAAGGATTGCACGACGATCGAATGGAAAAGCTCTTTAGCATCCACCACGTAGAAAGGGATGTCGAGTTTGGCAGCCACCCGGCGTGCCAGCGCCATTGAGTCGGGCGTGCAACAGCGATTGGATTCTTCCCTGCCGGTTTCGCTCCACAGGCGCAGCATCATGCCGGTAACGTCATAGCCTTGCTGTTTGAGCAAGGCTGCCGCGACGGAGGAATCCACCCCTCCTGACATGGCAACCACCACTTTGTTTCCCATAACTAACTCAATGCTCTGGCTTTCTTAATCAGTTCGGGAATTGCTTTCAAAAACGCGTCAACATGAGCAGGCGTCGTTCCCGCTCCGAGCGTGACCCGCAGCGATCCCAACCCCCATGCGCGGGATAAACCGATGGCAGCCATCACCTCGCTTGGTTCGGGATTGCCCGTCTTGCAGGCAGACCCGGAGGAGCAGGCAAAGCCTGCGGTATCGAGCAGGGTCAAGAGCAAGTTGCCATCCAGGTTTTTGAACGCAAATGAAATGTGATTGGGTAATCGGGTAATCATATGACCAGTCAGGCGGGAATCGGGTATTTCCTCAAGGACAGTCCCAATGATACGATCGCGCAATGGGCGAACATGTGCAATTCGTCCTTCGCGTTCCCTGGAGGTCAACCGGAGCGCCTCAGCAAAACCAACGATATAGGGAACATTCTGTGTCCCAGCCCGCAGACCAGTCTCCTGCCCGCCGCCTGTCTGGATCGGGAAAATGGGCGTGCCTTTGCGAATATATAGTACCCCAATACCTTTCGGTCCATAAAATTTGTGCGCACCGAGCGACATCAAATCAACATTCAAAGCCTGGACATCCAGTGGCAGATAAGCCGCAGCCTGGACCGCGTCTGAATGGAAGGGAATGCCGTGAGCACGGCAGACGAGTGCAATATCGGCTACCGGATTTACCGTACCAATTTCGTTATTGGCGTACATCACCGAGACGATGGCAGTATCCTTACAAAGCGTCTTTTCAACCGTTCCGGGGGAAACCATACCGGCAGCATCGGTCTCCAGCCATTCAACCTGGAAGCCGTAATGTTTGACCAATTGTTCCGTAGTCTTGCTGACGGCAGGGTGCTCTGCCCGGCTGGTAAGGATCCAGTTTGCACCGGTTTTTTCACGCATTGCCAGCGCCGTCCCACGGATGGCGAGGTTGTCAGACTCAGAACCGCAGGAGGTAAAAACGATCTCACCGGGACGACAATGGAGCACAGCCGCAACAGCCTCGCGCGCAGATTCGACTGCCTCCTCAGCCTTCTGCCCATATAGGTGGACAGAGGACGGGTTGCCGAACGTTTCATTAAAGTACGGCAGCATTGCGTTCAGAACGCGTGGGTCAACGGGAGTAGTGGCAGCGTAGTCCAAATAAATGTGGTCTGGCATAGGAAGCGATTATACCGCTTCGCGG
>DASVKG010000061.1:0-3962 GCA_036385495.1 Anaerolineales bacterium
CGCAGGCGTTCAGCAGAGAGGGAAAGTGCCAGATCTTTTTGAAGACTGGCAATCTGAGCCACGCGCACTTTCATTTGTTGGGCATCCTCTTCCGTGCCCTTCTTGATGAATCCCGGCTGGACTGCAAACTGCGTGACCGTCGGCCCAATCCGAAAGCCTACCACTTTGGCTGGAATGCCAAACTCTGAAAGGGATTTTTCAATTTGCCCTGCAGTCTGATTAATTGTCCTCTCATCTGGGCGCGCAACCTGGTCACCAAGCAATACATTAAGTGGAGGCAGGCGTTCGCCGCGCGGGGGAAGCAAGGCGGAGCGGCTGTCCTGTTTTTCAGGAATTTTGAATGACTTACGAAATTCTGGCGGAAGCTTTTGTTTGGATTTTCGTTTGTTATCGACGATACCTTCAGCAGGTTTATCCACGGGAAGAGGCGATACTACCGGAGTTTCTGACGCAGCGGTTCCTGGATCCAGAGAAGGAAACTCACCAGACTGCCTGAACAACCAGACTTCGACAGGCTGCCAAAGGCGGAAAGCGGCCATCAATGCCAAACCCCAAGAAACGAAGATGACTGCCCCACCCCAGACCGGTCCAATAAAACGAACCACCAACATTGAAAGTCCCCAGCCGATTTGACCGCCCCACATGTTCCCTTCAGTCAACCGGTTGCCACTTATCACCGAGAGGATTGCCAGCGACAAAAAAGCTGCCATTTCCGCACCAATTACCTGCCCCCATTGAACTTTCATTTCATGGCGGCTGCGCCGAAAAGCCAACCAGCCCATTGCTCCGGAAGCAAGGATAAGCAAGATGCTGCCCCAGCCGAGCCAGTTTCCAAGAAGAGACACCCATATTTGAAGAAGCGTACCTTTGGATAAACCGGAAATACCCAAAAGCGTCATCAAGCCAACGACCAAAAGAAAAACGCCGAGGATATCCCAAAGGAAACGCCCGAAGTGAGTTTCAAGCCGGGCTAGGCGATCTATCCAGTCAACGGGGTGAGTTGTTCTGGATTGGTCTTCCTTAGAATCTGATTGGGACTTTCGAGACGAGGTAGACATATCAGTTGATCTTCATACTTAAACCAAGACGTTGGCGGGAGGATTCAACATGAAGAACCCGCACTTGCACACTCTGCCCAGGTGAAAGGACATCTTTGATCGTTGTATTGGGAAGTAGCGGTATTTCCGAAGCGTGGATCAAGCCTTCCAGACCTTCTTCCAGTCTGGCAAACGCGCCAAATGGCGCCAGCGCGGTTACCACCGCCGGGAAAATGGAATTGACCGGGTAGCGTGCCTGGGCAAATTCCCAGGGATTTGGCAACAGCCGTTTTAAGCTCAGTGCAATCCGACAGCGTTCCGGCAATACTTCCATCACCTGGACTTCAACACGTTGTCCCACCTGACACACCTGAGCAGGATGAGTGACGCGTCCCCAAGAAAGCTCAGAAATATGAATCAAACCTTCAACGCCGCCCAGATCCACAAAAACCCCGAACTCGGTAATATTGGTCACCTCACCAAATATATGCTGACCTGCCTGAATGGTGCTGAAAAGGGCTGGCCGTTTGCCTGCTTCGGCGCGCGCGGCGCGTTCTGAAAAGACCATGCGGGCTTCATCCTGAACACATTCAATTATTTTCAGCCGTAATCTCCGACCGACATAGACAGAAAGGTAATCTTCGTGGCGGTCTTCGTTGGTTTGGATTGGCAAGTCCATGAGATGTGAACATGGGACAAAACCATTTAACCCTTCTCCTTCGACCAGTATGCCTCCCCGGTTATAGCCTGTTACACTTAATTCTATAATTTCATCCTGGCGATACAGGGACATCGCCCGCTCCCAGTCAATTGATGGCTTGCTAGATTCCTCAACCTTTGAGGGCTTAGGCATTACCGGGATGGTCCGATTTTCTTCTTCAGACAAAACTGCCGCCCACCATCCATCATCATATATCGGGACATCTTGTTCAGAAAATTGATTATGAACCATTTATTGTCCGACCTCCTTCCCAATATCCCTTACCTGTGTCTGGCGCTCCATATCAAGCATCACACGCGCTACTTCTTCAATCGCAACCCTTTGTTTGCGATATAAGTCCGCCTCGGACATGGCCAGGCGGGTTGCTACTTCACGAACCTTTCGACCTTCAACGAACTTCATTTCAAGTATATTATATAAGATCCATTCCCCGGTAAACCGCCGTTCCCCGTCCGGGCGGACATTGTCTATTGCATGGCGCAGGATGGACCGCAAAGCATTGGCGGAATTGTCATTGTGATCATCCAGAGCCTGCTGGACAATCTGAAGATTTAGGAGTGGGTTTTGGGTCAATTTCGGGCCTCCCCAATAATGTGTCAGGGCATCCCTGACCCATTCCGCCATATCCGATTCAGGAGGTAAAGTCTCTTCCAGCAAGTTAGCCTTGCTGTCATAGCGCCCAACCGCGCGCAGGCGCTGGAACATATCAACCTGTGGACGGAGATCTTCCAGTGATCGAAACACACTTTTTTGCAAGCGCCGGTCTTGCAAGGCCAAAGAGGCCCGCCGGATCAGAAGTTTGAGAGCCTGGCGCTGTTCATCAAGAATATCCTGATCCGGGCGTCGCACGGCTCCCAGCAAACCGAGCAGGACTGGCTGGTCTTCCACCGTCTCTGGCGTCTGGTGGAGTGGGAATAACCAGTAATCACCCCAAATGTATTCGTCACCATTCCCGTTGCCTTCATGAGCGACGACCTGCAAAGCGTCGGAAAGGTTGGATTCTTTCAGGAGCGGCAAATTTCTCGTTGATACCACCATTGAGAGCTGCTCTCCGTCCAACGCAGCGACAAAAGCGGCCGGGGACTGCAAATGGTCACGCACAGCAGCCAAGACAGATTCCAAAAATTGGCGCAGGTCATTTTGCGTAATCAGGCGTTCTTCAAAGTTTTGCAGGAGGGTCAAGTCTGCCCGGTCACGTCCAAAAAAAATCAAACGTTCCCAAAGGGGAGCAACCAATGTAATGGTATGTTCCATCAGCAGGACCGTAGTGACCATGGCAGCGGGGACCGCACCGGAATAAATTGTCCCAAACATTTCTCCCACCCGGCGAACTATGGTCATCACACCCAGTGCCACGGAGGCAGTGACAGGTCCGCGCATGATCCACTTGAACAGACGGCTCTTGACCACGCGGTCAGGCCAAGAAACGCCGAAGAAAGCCACGGCATATGCCATAAGGATAATCAATCCACCCACCAGCAGGTTGCTGACCATTGCCATTCCCCAGAAGAGATAAGGGTGGTTTTCCGCCAGTATCGATCCATACAGAAGATATGGGAACGACCCAAGCGCTGGAGCAGTGGCTCCCGCCAACAGGTAGATCATGCGGCGGCGGCCTGAACGGGTCAATGTATGGCGATAAGCCCGTCCAAAATTGACCCAGGCCAGGATCATCGTAACCGCATAATAAGCCGTAAATATCTCTGTCCAGATTGTTCGCTGCAGATGCGGTGCGGGTTGGCCGGTCATCACCATTGGGCCAAGCAGATAACCTAATCCCAGCAACAACAGGAAAATCGTCGAAATGAGGTACATAGCCCGGACGGCTATACGCCTGCGTCCGCGCGAAGGACGACCTGTTGTAACAAGAATAGCGTCAGAAAGATGCAAATAAGCAGGAGGCAAAAAAATGACCCCCAACCATTCCAAGCGCAGAAACAAGACAATTATGTCAGGAGAAGTGGCAGAACTCTCCAACGCTTCAGAAGTAAAAACCACCACCACACACAAAAGAATAATAGCGAATGAACGTGCGACCCGATCGCGCAAATTGAAAGACAGCGCGTATAAAAACAACGAAAAGGCCGTGATGGCGATCCCGGCAGTGAGAATATCATTGATCGTTCTTATCCCCACCAGCAACTCTTGAAACCAACCATTAAACATTCAAACCTTCCGCAAAGCTACCGAATGGTACGCCCAAA
>DASVKG010000062.1:0-3148 GCA_036385495.1 Anaerolineales bacterium
TGACCAGTTTCGCCACCAGGTGTTTGTTCAGTTCAGACCACTTGCTGCCTGCCCGGCGTGGGTTGAATTTTCGGGCGTATTTCTCCTCGTCGATCTTCTGGATGAGGCTGTCGATCCACCCAAAGCACAATGCCTCTTCGAGAGATTCCATGTATGTTGCCGACGGTTTACCGGCCCCTTTCTTGTAGTAGACCAGCCAGATTTCCTTCTCGGTGGTATGGTGTTTTTCGAGCCAGGCCCGCCACTCGGCCCGGTTGGTGGCATACGCGGTTTTGGTAATTTCCATGTTTGCCAGTATACAACAAATCATTGGTTATAGGGCACTCTACATATTTTGACAGGCTCATTATCGTTTTTTTAACATTTTCTTCGATTTAGGATTTTTTCCTCACAGCAGTATAATGGGTCAGTTCGCCACGCATAATTTTCTGGAGATTCATGATCCAAGCCCTCATCTTCGACTTTGACGGTCTCATCCTCGACACGGAAACACCCGAGGTGCAAATTTGGCAGGACCTTTATACCCGCTACGGGCAGGAATTTCCGCTTGATGAATGGGTGCGGACCGTGGTGGGGTCCACCGTTGCCAACCTCGACCCGGTTGCCCAGCTCGAAAAGCTCACAGGTTTGTCGCTCGATCACCAGGCCCTGCGCGACCAGGCGCATCGTACCCGCATGGACTGGCAGGCCGTACTTCCGCCCATGCCCGGCGTGGCAGATTACCTTGACTCTGCCCGCCGCCTGGGGCTCCGCCTGGCGGTGGCTTCCAGTTCCCCGCATGCCTGGGTGGACGCCTATCTGCACCGCCTGGAATTTTTAGACCTGTTCGACGCGGTCATTTGCCGCGAGGACGCCCCCCGCCTCAAACCGGACCCGGACCTGTTCCTTGCCGCCCTGTCCGCGCTCCACATCCATGCTGACCGGGCGCTCGCTTTTGAAGACTCACCCAATGGCATCAAGGCTGCCAAAGCCGCCGGGCTGCGCGTGGTGGGCGTGCCGAACTCCATTACCGCCCGCTTGGGTCCGCTTCCCGCAGACCTGTCCCTCGCCTCGCTCTCTGACCTTCCCCTGTCGGATCTGCTGGCTCACTTTGGGGATACACTCGCCCTCCAACCGGAGACACTATATGATCTCCCCGGCATCCGTCTCTTGGAAGAGGCCGCCTTCGCCCGCCCCGCCGAAGCCATTCTGGTGGATCTGGCTCGGGAACAGGGTAAGTCCACACTTTCTATGGTTGCGGCACAGGACGGAGTCGTGCGCGGTCACGTGCTGTTCACGCCCATTACGTTTGACCCGCCGCAACCTGGCTTGCATGGGCTGGGGATCGGGCCGGTTGCCGTCCTGCCTAAATACCAGCGGACGGGCATCGGCTCCCGGCTGATGAGGGCCGGGCTGGATCACGTCCGCCGCCTGGGCTATGGATTTGTCGTCCTGCTCGGTGATCCGGCCTACTATTCCCGCTTCGGGTTCAGGCCCGGGCGTCTCCTCGGTCTTTCGTGCGATTACGGCGATGGCGATGAATTCCAGGTGCTGGAACTCCGCCCCGCTGCGCTGGCTGGTGCGGGTGGGCATGTCAAATACATCCCGGAGTTTGAAGAGACTGACCTCTAAAGGAGCTTATTATGAAGCGCAATGTTTTTTGCCTGGTGGGCATGGTCCTTTTGCTGACGGCTTGCGCCGCCCCGGCTTCTTCCCCAACCCCTATACCACCGCTGGCAACTGCCTTTCCTCCTACTGTCACAACGCTGACCACCGCTACGGCTCTGCCCACTGGCACGGCTCTGCCGACCGAAACACAATCTCCCCCGCTCACGCCGCAGCCAACGTCCGCGAAGTTTGCCGTCATCGGCGATTACGGCATGAACAATTCTGCCGAAGCGGAGGTAGCCGCTCTTATCCACGGTTGGACCCCGGATTTTATCATTACCACCGGCGATAATAACTATCCCTCCGGCTCCGCAGACACAATTGATGCCAATATTGGGAAATATTTTCAAGATTACATTTACCCTTATTTTGGGTCCTATGGTTCTGGCGCCGACCTGAACCGCTTTTTTCCATCACTGGGTAATCACGACTGGAACACCACGAACGCGCAACCATATCTGGATTATTTCACCCTGCCTGGCAACGAGCGCTACTACGATTTTGTCTGGGGTCCGGTCCACTTCTTTGCCCTCGACAGCGACGAGCACGAACCGGATGGCGTTAATGCAGGCTCGGTGCAAGCCGCCTGGCTGAAGCAGGGTCTGGCTGCCTCTACTTCACCCTGGAATATTGTCTATACCCATTACCCCCCGTACTCGTCCGGCAGTTTTCACGGCTCCATCGACTGGATGCGGTGGCCGTTTGCCGCCTGGGGCGCAGATGCCCTGCTGGCGGGTCACGACCATCTTTACGAGCGCCTGCTGGTGAACGGCATCCCCTACTTTACAGATGGCGCGGGCGGCGCAGGACTTTATGGCTTCGGGGCGCCTCTGCCGGAATCTCAATCCCGCTACAATGCCAATTATGGAGCAATGCTGGTTATCGCCAGCGAGAGGGAGATCATGTTCGAGTTTTACAACCGGGTCGGGAAGTTGATAGATTCTTACCAGGTGACGAAGCCCTAAACCAGAAACCGGCCGAAAAGGCCGGTCTCTGGATGCAAAATAAATGGATGAGCATGCCAACTGCTGCAGGGTCCCGAGATAACTAGGGAACCGGTTCCCCATATAGTTTTCGGTGGACAATGCTCAGCGCCCGCACCTGCTCGGCGGCGTGATACGATGACCTTACCAGAGGCGCAGATTCCACCCACTTGAAACCGATTTCACGCCCATACTCGCGCAGTTCCTTGAATTCCTCCAACGTGTAATAGCGCGCAATCGGCAAGTGCTTTTTGCTCGGCTGGAGGTATTGACCGATGGTCAGGATATCCACGCCCCAACTGCGCTGGTCACGCATCACAGCTTTGACTTCCTCCATCTCCTCGCCCAGCCCGACCATAATGCCCGACTTGGTCAGCACCTCGGGGTCGAGTTTTTTGGCACCGGAGAGGATCGCCGCGCTCCACTCATAATGATCCTGCGGCTGGACCTGCTTGAACAGCCGCGGTACTGTCTCGACGTTGTGGTTCAGGATTTCCGGGCGGGCACCCAGCACGATT
>DASVKG010000063.1:0-15117 GCA_036385495.1 Anaerolineales bacterium
GATAAGCCGATCACCATGGCTTTTGTCCCATCTGGTGAATCCGGGGTCATCGCTACAGCCAGCACTGCAATTGCCGATTGCTTGAACCAGATGACCGGGCTGACTTATATGGTCCAGACCGGCACCAGCTACGCCGCCGCCATTGAAGCGTTGGGTGCAGGGAAAGCCCAGGTTGGTTTCCTCAATACCTTCTCAATTCTTATAGCACAGGCGAAATACCAGATCATCCCTGCTCTGATCAATCTCCGAAACTATCAAACGAATGACCTAGATCCCGATAAGGCACTCGGCGGCAAGTTGGAACCGTTCTACAAAGCTCAATTCATTACGACTGCCACCTCGGGTATCAAGACCTTTGCAGATCTTAAAGGCAAGACTTTCTGCTTTGTTGATCCGCTTTCCACGTCAGGTTATATCGTTCCGCGGATTATTCTGTTGGCGAAAGGTATTAATCCGGATACCGATTTTGCGGCTACCGTGAACGCCGGTTCCCACCAGAATGTCGCCGCCGCTGTGTACAAGGGTGACTGCGATGCGGGTGTCACTTACATCAACGTACTGACCGACAAAACCCTGAATGCCACCTATCCTGACATTCAGACGAAGCTGGTAGTATTTGCGGACTCAGATCGCATCCCGAACGATGGCGTCCAATATGTGAAGACTCTTGACCCCAAACTTCAGGCGATCACCACCGAAGCTCTTTTAGCTATGGCCGCTGACCCCGGTGGCATGGCTGTCTTGGCCAAGCTTTACACCATCAATGCCTTCCAAAAAATCGACGCGACCTTCACGATGTATGCTGACTTTAACAAAGTACTCGTGGCGGCTGGTGTCGATCCAGCATCTTTAGTTAAATAAAGCTGCTTGTCAGCCTGGCAGGTTTATGAAACCTGCCAGGCTTTTCTTTATCATAATTTGGATCGGGATGTTTAAAATTCGCCATGTTAAAAATCGAAAACCTCACCAAAGTCTATCCCAATGGTACCCAGGCGTTAAAAAACGTCAGTTTTGAAGTCAAGGATGGCGATTTCCTGGCCGTGATCGGATTAAGCGGATCTGGGAAATCAACTTTGCTGCGTTGCATCAATCGTCTCATCGAACCGACATCAGGAAAAATTTTTTGGAACGACCAGGATGTCACTTCGGCTTCTTCCAGTGAGATTCGCAAGATCCGACGCCAGATTGGCATGGTTTTCCAGCAATTTAACCTGGTGAAACGCTCATCCGTAATAACGAATGTGCTTACCGGCCGGCTTGGGTACGTCAACACTTTTTCAAGCGCCCTGCACCTTTTTTCTGAAGCGGACAACCGCAAAGCGCTCGCCAGCCTCGATCAGGTTGGCCTGGCGGATAAACCCCACGTACGCGCTGACTCCCTTTCAGGCGGTCAGCAGCAACGCGTAGGCATTGCGCGAGCCCTGATGCAGGATCCAAAGCTGATCCTGGCCGATGAACCAGTCGCTTCGCTAGACCCGGTCTTATCGCATTCCATCATGAAATATCTTGAACAACTCAATAAAGAGCGAGGCATTACTGTTATTTGCAGTCTACATTTCCTTGACCTGGTTCATCGCTATGCGACCAGCGCAATTGCCCTCAAAGATGGTGAAGTGGTTTTCCGGGGGCTGCCAAAGCAAATTGATGACGCTGAATTTAAAGCCATCTATGGGCAGGAAGCCGAACGTGTCTCCATCCTTTGAGGCTGGGTATGACTTTCGCTTCCATTTGTCGAAATTTCCAGCTTAATAAATTGTCTCTTAAATAATATAATCATCCATGGCAAAACCAGAACCCACCACAAAAACTGCCAAAAATTCAACTTTAGTTATATTGGCTTCCCTGATATTACCCGGGTTTGGGCAGTTCCTGTCCAAAAAGCGTACCCGCGGTTTGTTGATTTTAATAACGACCTTGATTTTAGCCTACCTGGTAAACTGGTCGCTGGTTCACCAGAATATCGGGAAGATCATCCTTGGCGGTTGGACTACCAGCTGGCTTTGGCTGCCATTGATCCTGTTTTGGATCTGGAATGTGTTGGATGCCCGCGCCCTGTCAGTTCAAAAGACTATCAGCCCCCTGCCTGGAATCCTGTTTGTGAGTATTGTCCTTTATGTGATCGCATGGAACGTCACCGCTGTCAAGTTTAACCGCCTCATCGAGCGTTTCGGCGATGCGCGTATTGTGGCGACCAACATTATCAATCCAGACATGATCACGATGTCCGTCAACGGACTGGATAAAATCTGCGCCTGGAATTGCATGTACACATATATCGGAGACAAGCTTGCAGGACGTCCGGTTACCGGGCCAATCCGGGCGAGCGATAACCTGCTTCAAATTATCGGCAGCGTGAAACTTGTACCTGCCTCCAAGTGGCTGGTTAGCCTGGGGCTGGAAGCACCGGGGAGTAAAATCAAGACATTTGTCGCCGGTTCAATAATTCAAACCATTGCCATGGGCCTGATGGCGACATTATTTTCCACGATCCTCGCAATACCGATCAGCTTTTTCGCGGCGCGCAATATCATGGCGCGCCTTCCAGGTGGAGCGGCCATTTATTATGTCGCACGCGGTATTTTGAATGTTGTGCGCGCCATTGACACGATCGTATGGGGGTTGATCGTCGTCGTCTGGGTGGGGCTGGGGCCTTTCGCTGGCGTGATCGCATTGACCATCCACTCCGCGGCAGCATTGGGTAAATTATTCTCAGAGGAGATCGAGCATATCGATACAGGCCCCATTGAGGCTGTAACTGCTACGGGCGCCAACCTGATCCAGGTCATTCGTTATGCAGTCATCCCACAAATTGTGCCATCTTTCCTGTCCTTTTCTCTCCTGCGCTGGGATATCAACATGCGCTCCGCAACGGTCATCGGTTTTGTAGCTGGCGGCGGCATCGGCTTTTTTGTAATTGAAAATGTCCGCATGGGCGGCTACCAGCAATATGCGACCGCGTTGTGGGCTGTGGTAGTTGTTATCATTCTGGTGGATTATATAAGTGGGAAGTGGCGCGAAAACATTTTAAAGGATCAAGCACCACCGGACGATAAGAAGAAACGCCCTCTCTTGAACTATTTGCGGTTGACTTTTTATATAGTCCTGGGATTGCTGGTATTTATTTATTGCTGGAATCTGAGCGAAATCAGTATCCGGAATCTATTCAGCCCCGGTTCAAACTTTGGCCAACTTATCAAAGCTTTCGTGATGATCGATCTATCCCCAGGTGTATTACAGCCAATCATCCAGCAATTGATCGTCACGATATTCCAGGCATTTCTAGCTACCACTTTGGGCGCTATATTTGCCTTACCTTTCAGTTTCCTGGCTGCCAAGAATCTGACAGGTCGCAGCCGGCTCTCGGTTTGGATTTATTATCTGACCCGGTCGATCTTCAACTTCCTGCGTTCGATCGAAGCGCTTCTTTATGTGGTGCTATTCATCTTTTGGGTTGGCGTTGGGCCGTTTGCAGGGATGCTGGCACTGGCAGTGACTTCCTTCGCGCTGATCGGAAAATTGTTTTCGGAAGCCATCGAGAACATCGAAACCGGCTCAATCGAAGCTGTTACTGCGACCGGCGCCAACCGTCTGCAAATGATTGTTTACGCCATCCTGCCGCAAATTACACCGCCTTTCATTTCCTACCTGCTCTATCAGTGGGATATTAACATTCGCATGGCAACGATTATCGGCTTTGCGGGTGGTGGCGGAATCGGCTTAACCCTGACTACCTACTTCGGCTCTCTGCAATATCACAAAGCAGGAACAGTGGTGTTCTTTATTATCATTATCGTGGCATTGATGGATTTCGCAAGTGCGAAACTAAGACAGACGCTGGTTTGAGGCCGCGTCTCGATCCTCAAGAAATAACTCCACTTCATCACAGGAAATGAAGCCTGGGTTTTGCCCAACAACAGGTTTCTTTTTCACATGGTAGAATACCGCGTGTGTTCAAACGCATTGCCAAGATGTTCCTGAAAACCCTCATTGTTCTCGCTGTACTTGGACTTTCCATTCTGATCCTCTCACGTCTCGTGACCGGGTTGTATGCGCGCCCAAACACGTATACAGCGGCGGATGTCCCAGCCCGCCGTTTAGCAATCGTCTTCGGGGCGGGTTTGTGGCGGAACGGTACCGCCACACCGGTGCTGCAGGACCGCGTCCAAACGGCTGCCAATTTGTATTTCGCGGGGAAGGTCGAGAAACTTCTGATGAGCGGTGACAACCGCTTTGTGGACTACAATGAACCTGCAGTGATGGGGGCTCTGGCGCACTCTCTTGGCGTCCCGGAAGAGGCCATTGTGCTCGATTATGCCGGCCGACGTACCTACGACACTTGCTACCGTGCAAAGGCCATTTTCAGCGTGACCGAGGCCATCCTGGTAACACAAGCCTTCCACCTGCCGCGCGCCCTCTACGAGTGCAGCCAACTCGGTGTTAACTCGGTTGGTGTGGCTGCCGACTTGCGAATTTACCGAATTTCATCCGTGCTATACTGGAATATGCGTGAACTATTTGCGACTGTTGCCGGCCTGTGGGAGGTGAACATCAGCCACCCCATCCCCGTGCTGGGAGACCCCGAACCAATATTCCCATGATACGCCGAGGAGAATATGACCCGCGAAGAAGCTCTTGCCCTTGTCCGTGAATTCGTCAAAAACGACAACCTCGTCAAGCATATGCTTGCAGTGGAAGTAGCCATGCGCTTTTACGCCAGAAAATCCGGCGAAGATGTGGAAAAGTGGGCCGTAACCGGCTTGCTGCACGACTTCGATTGGGAGATCCATCCCACCCTGGAGGGTCACCCTCTGGCGGGTGAGCCCATCCTGCGCCAGCACGGCGTGCCTGAAGAAATTATCCGGGCCGTGATGAGTCACGCTGACCATACCGGCGTGACGCGCCAGACTCGCATGGAAAAGGCGCTTTACGCTTGCGATGAAGTGACCGGGCTGATCACTGCAGTGGCGCTCGTCCGCCCGTCCCGTTCCCTGCTGGACCTGGAACCGTCGTCCGTCAAAAAGAAGTGGAAAGACAAGGCTTTCGCCGCCGGTGCTAACCGGGACGAGATCCAAAAAGCTGCCGCCGAGTTCGGCATCGAACTCTGGGAGCATGTGGGCAACGTCATCACCGCCATGCGCACCATCGCCCCCGAGCTGGGGCTTGTTGGAAACATTCAAAAATAAAGCCCCCTTTCAATCCATGATCCCCATGTGAGATGCGACGATCTTTTGCATGGCAAAGGCTCTCCCAAGGTGATGCAAATGCCTGCGCTTAATTTCAAAAACCCCGCGTCAAAATAATGACGCGGGGAGTATTATTTTCCTTCCGATTTACTTCTTCTTTGTCGAAGTTTTCTTTTTCTCTTCCTTTTTTACTAATAAGACAAATCGTTCCACTGTCCAGGCCTCAGTCAATCCAAGCAACCCATCCCCGGCCTTGACCTCCACAACAGCCTCGCCGCGCATTGCTGAGCGCTTGCGCAAAGGAGCATCGTCGAGCCGTGCCATTTTCGAAGCGGCCTTGAGCAGGTGCAAGGTAACGATGGCATTCGGCTTGCCCATCGCCAACCCGGCCAGATTGACGCCGCGCGCCAGTTCCCAGGCAATTACACCCTTGCCATAACGTCCCTGCACCGGGAAGTCTTTCACCTCCACCCGCTTACCCTTGCCATCCGAAGTAATCAGGAACAGTTCGCCCGTTCCTGGCAGGACTTGTACTCCAACCACCTCGTCCCCCACCCCCAGTTTGATTCCGTTTACTCCCGCCGCGGCCAGCCCCATCGGGCGGACGTCTCCCTCGTTGAATCGGATTGCCATACCGAGAGCGGTCGCCAGCAAAATCTCTTTCTTACCATCGGTCAGAGCCACCCAGCCCAGGCTATCGCCATCATTGATGTTTGCCAGCCGGAAGGTTTGCGCTGAGGGGCCTGGCAGGTCTCTGACCAGGCTTTTCTTAACCATCCCTCCCTGTGTGACCGTCAAAAGAGTGGTTTCTTCATTGAGGTCGGATCTCCTGGCAGGCAAGGCAAACGCTACCACCGGAATCTCATCCGCCTGCAGCGGAGATTGTTTGTTGAAGGGATTGCCGTCGGCCAACCTTTCGGCTTCCGGCAGGGTATGTACAGCCACCGCCGCCGCCAGCCCACGCTCACAGACCAAGTAGAGTGTATCAGTCGCGTTGGCTTTTACCAGCAGTTTGGGCGCCTCGGAGCCGGAAAGACGCGGCGGCTTGTCGTCGCGGGTGCGGGCAAGCATTCCATCTGCAGTCATACCAATCCAAACCACCTGCTCCACGACCAATTCAGCAGCAGTCAGCAGGGCTTTTTTGGCTTTGCGACCTTTCATGCTTACGATCTGTGTCCTACGACGGTCGCCGTAAGATGCCTTGACCTTTATTAACTCTTCAGCGGCTACAGCGCGCATTTTTTTGGGGGACTTCAACAACCCTTCCAATTCTTTGCTCTGGACGAGCGTTTCCTTGTACTCGGTCTCGATTTTCTTACGTTCCAGCGCTGCCAACCGGCGTAACTGCATTTCCAGAATGGCATTGGCCTGGAGTTCCGAGAGCTTGAAGCGCTTCATCATGCGCGTGCGGGCTGTCTCCACATCGGACGAGCTTTTGATAAGTGCGATGATCTCATCCAGGTGTTTGAGGGCTGTCAGCAAGCCTTCAAGGATATGCGCCCGAGCGCGTGCCTTTTGCAGGTCGAACTCGGTGCGGCGCTTGATGACCGCCAAGCGGTGATCAAGGTAGACCCGCAGAGCCTGTTTAAGGTTCAGCAGGCGTGGCTCGTTATCCACCAGAGCCAGCAGGTTGATGCTGAAGGTGGACTGCATCGGTGTGCGTTTGTATAAGGCGGCCAGGACTTTTTCCGGCTCCACATTTTTGGTAAGTTCGATAACAATGCGCAGACCCTGGCGGTCGGATTCGTCGCGCAAGTCGGTGATCCCCTCCAACTGTCCATCACGCACAAGTTCCGCAATCCTCTCGATCAGGCTGGACTTGTTGACCTGGTAGGGCAGTTCGGTGACGATGATCCGACTTTTGCCGCGCTCCATCTCCTCGATATGCGTATTGGCCTGGATCGTGACCCGCCCGCGGCCTTTACCATAGGCAGCCTCGATGCCTTCCTCTCCCTTCTGCTCAATAATGATTCCTCCGGTGGGAAAATCGGGGCCTTCGACATACTCCATCAAATCTTCAACGTTGACGTCGTCGAGTTTATCCCACTTTTCGAGCATGTAGACACAGGCGTCGGCGATCTCGCCCAGGTTGTGGGGCGGAATATTGGTGGCCATACCAACGGCAATACCGGTGGCTCCGTTGACCAGCAAATTCGGGATGGCGGATGGGAGCACTGTTGGCTCGGTGAGAGTGCCATCAAAATTGTCAGTGTAGTCGACCGTTTCCTTACCGATGTCCGCCAGCAGGTCCAGGGCGGGGGGAGCGAGACGGGCCTCGGTATAACGCATGGCAGCCGGCGGGTCGCCGTCCACCGAGCCGAAGTTGCCCTGCCCGTCCACCAGCAATGTGCGCATGGAGAAATCTTGGGCCATGCGCGCCATGGCTTCATAAACGGACTGATCGCCGTGCGGATGATATTTACCAAGCACTTCGCCGACGATGCGGGCCGACTTGCGGTAAGGGCTGTCGGTGCGAATACCCATATCATACATGGCATATAGGATGCGGCGCTGGACGGGCTTAAGGCCGTCGCGCGCGTCCGGCAAGGCGCGCGCCACAATCACACTCATCGCATAGTCGAGATACGCCTGCTGCATCTCCTGGTCAATGTCTATTTTTCGGACTAGGCCGAGTTCCATAAAAGCTCCTTGAATTCACCACTAAGGACGCGCAAAGTTGAAAGTGGAGACCTGCATTCTCCAGGGTGACCTAAGTGGTGAAAGAATGTTCTATCTTTGGGTTATCTTACGGGGAAAGAGGGAAAGCGTCAAGGAGAAAAAAATGAGGCGGCCAATGTGCCGCCTCATGATTACGTACTTTATATGGTGAGCTTGCAATCCCTTCGGATACGATTTCTTGGGTGCCCCATGCGGGGTGACATCCCAACGATAGGGATCTAATCTGATGCTCCGGCATCCGGGATTTCCGTCCACTGCGAAGAACCGGCCTGAGCGAGCGCCTTTTCGACCGCCAGGAAACGTCCATGGACAAAACCGGTCCCAGCCGGGATCAGCTTGCCAATGATGACGTTCTCCTTCAACCCATACAGCGGGTCGGTGGATGAACCGATGGCCGCGCCCGCCAGCACTTTGATGGTGTGTTGGAACGAGGAGGCTGAGAGGAATGAGTCGGTACTGAGAGAGGCCTTGGTGACTCCCAAAAGCAGTTCATGGAACTTGGCGGGGGTCTTCCCTTCAGATAAGAGTTGTTCATTGACTCTCTGGACTTCAAGCCGTTCCACTGCATCGCCCGGCAGGTAACGGGTGTCACCAGGCCGATAGACTTGCACCTTGCTCAACATCTTGCGGATGATAACCTCAAAATGCTTATCATGGATGTTCTGGCCCTGCGAGCGATACACCTTCTGGATTTCGGTCATCAGGTACATCTGGCAGGCTTCCCGTCCCTGGACGCGCAGGACCCGGTGAGGATTCAACGAACCCTCGGTCAGCGGCTGCCCATCCTCGACGTGATCACCGTCCTTGACCAGAAGTCGCAGGGTGGTTGGGATTTCGTGTTCGATCTCTTCATGCTGTTCGCGTGAAACAAACACCTTGCGCTTCTCGATGCGAACTTTACCGCCATGTTCCGCTGCGATGGTGGCGTCGTTTAAAGTGGCGATAATATCTCCCGCCTTGATTTCGCTTTCATCCTTGATCTGGATCTTCCATTCTTTCGGTATTTCGAACTCATCATGGATCATTTCACTTTGTTCGACGCGAACGAGACGCATATCAGCATACTTGTCCGACTGGATAATGCGCACTGAGCCTTTGATCTCGGCAACGACGGCTTCACCCTTTGGTTGTTTGCGAGCCTCGAAAAGTTCTTCCACGCGCGGCAAACCAGTGGTGATATCACCGCCCGCGGCCACACCGCCGGTATGGAAGGTACGCAAAGTCAGCTGCGTGCCTGGTTCCCCAATGGACTGGGCAGCAACAATTCCGACAGCCGACCCCATTTCGACCATTGTGCCACGAGCCAGGTCGACGCCATAACATTTGGCACAGATCCCGTGGGTCAATTCGCAGGTCAGAGCAGAACGAACCTTTACTTCCACCACATCAGCTACGGCAATCTTGCGCGCCAGGTCTCGATCGAGGATATCATCCGGCTCTGCTAACACCTCACCAGTTTTCGGGTCGAGGACACGCTCGGCAGCCAGGCGTCCATATAAACGTGACGCCATGGATTGACCGGCAACATCGTCCTTCCTGCGAATCCAAACTCCGTTGTGCGTGCCGCAGTCAGGTTCGTTGATGATGATATCCTGGGCAATATCCACCAGGCGGCGGGTCAGATAACCGGCGTCAGCAGTTCGCAGGGCAGTATCGGCCAAACCCTTGCGGGCTCCGTGCGTTGAGATGAAGTATTCCTGGGCCGTCAGACCCTCGCGGAAGTTCGAGCGGATTGGCATCGGTATAATGCGTCCAGACGGATCGGCCATCAGACCGCGCATACCGGCCAACTGCGAAATGGGACCGAATCCGCCTTTGGTAGCACCGGAGTTGGCCATTGTAGAAAGGTTACCGTCCGGGTCCAGAGCATTGCGGACCGATTTGGCAACATCGGTGGTGGTAACTTGCCAGATCTGGATAATGCGTTCGTTCTGTTCCTGCTCGGTCAACAGACCGCGCCGGAAGTCCCTCTGCACCAGCTCCACATCTTTTAGCGCTTTTTCAATAATTTCCTGCTTCTGCGGAGGAACCGTGATATCGGAGACCGCAATGGTTGTTCCGGAACGCATGGCATATTCGAAACCGATGCGTTTGATTCCGTCTGCTGTTTCAGTCGTCACATCCTGACCGTAAAGTTCATAAACCTCGGCGATCAGGTCTTTTACGCCACCTTTTTCCAACTGCCGGTTAATGAATTGGACTTTTTCCGGCAGGATGCGATTGAAGATAACACGCCCAACAGTGGTTTCAATAAGTCGGGTCTCCGCTTCAGGCAGGCGATTATTTTCCTCATCGTACCAGGTGGTTAAACGCGCTTTGATCTTGCTGTGCACATCAACCTGATCCAACTGGTAGGCCAAATCAACGTCATCCATATCTGCGAAGGCCCTTCCGTCACCCTTATGCGGTTTTGAGTGCAGCATGGTCATATAGTACACACCCAGCACCATATCCTTGGACGGACCGATGATCGGTTCGCCGTCGGCGGGTTTGAGCAGGTTCTTGGATGCCAGCATCAAGCGGCGGGCCTCCTGTACGGCCTTATCTGACAGGGGCACATGTACAGCCATCTGGTCGCCGTCGAAGTCAGCATTGAAGGCGGTACAGACCAGTGGATGTAATTGAATCGCAGAGCCTTCAATCAGGATCGGTTCAAATGCCTGGATGCCCAGGCGGTGCAAGGTTGGAGCACGATTCAATAGAACAGGGCGGTCCTTGATGACTTCCTCAAGCGCTTCATAGACCTCGGGGCGGTTGCGCTCGATGAAGCGCCGCGCTCCCTTTACGTTGGCTGCATAGTTATGTGACACCAACCGGGAAATCACAAACGGGCGGAACAGTTCCAACGCCATGCTTTTCGGCAGACCACACTGGTAGAGTTTTAACTGCGGGCCGACCACGATCACAGAGCGGCCGGAATAATCCACACGCTTGCCGAGCAGGTTGCGGCGGAAGCGTCCTTTCTTGCCCTTGAGCATATCGCTCAGGGAGCGGAGTTCACGCCGACCGCGGCGGCTGAGCGCCTTGCCGCGCTGGCTGTTGTCAATCAATGAATCCACCGCTTCCTGCAACATACGCTTTTCATTGCGGACGATCACATCCGGAGCGCCGAGTTCAAGCAGGCGCTTGAGACGATTATTGCGGTTTATGACACGGCGGTATAGATCGTTCAAATCCGATGTTGCAAAACGACCGCCATCCAATTGCACCATCGGGCGCAGGTCCGGAGGAATAACTGGAAGGACCGTCAGAATCATCCACTCCGGGCGGTTGCCGGAACGGCGGAAAGCTTCAACCACCTTCAGGCGGGAAGTCGCCTTCTTGCGTTTCTGCTTGGATTTTGTAGTTTTTACTTCGTGCCAGAGTTCTTCAGAGAGTTTGTCAAGGTCCAGGCGGCGCAGGATATCGTAGAAGGCCTCGGCGCCCATGTCGGCACGGAAGACCTGGCCCCAGCGTTGTTTTAGTTCGCGATAGCGGGTCTCACCCAGGAAGGTAAACGGGCGAAGTTCCATCAATTCATCGCGTTGACGGGCATTCGCGTCATGACTGGTGGAGGTCTGGTCTTCCAGTTGGCTGCGCAGAACATTCATCTGCTCATCGGCTTCTGCCTTGATCGTTGCGGCTTCCATTGTTACAGCTTCCAAGGCGCGCAGTTTCTCATCCTTGAGTTCATTTTCAATTGCTTCCAACCGTCCCTGGACAAACTTCTGGACTTTGCCTAGATGTGTCGCACCAACCTTGATGCCCACATCAACGATCACAGTTCCTGTACTGCCAAAAACGACGGCTTCTTTGAGCACCTTTCCTTTATTTTCCTGGAGATAGCCTTCCAGCCGCTGGCCTTCCTGAATGATGGGCTCCAGCTTGGCAGCAATTTGCTCATCATATTGGTGCTCCATCTCAACCTTGCGGGTTTGGAGTTCGGCTTGTTTCTTATCGCGGCCTGTCTTGATTTCGGCTATCTTGGAATTAATCACCGCGGCCTGCTCGCGTTCTGAAACGGAGATCTCATCTTCCAGTCGCTTAAGCGCTTTCTGGCGGGCATCCTCGTCAACATAACTGACAATATATTGAGCAAAGTACAGTACCCGGTCCAGGTTACGGCGGGAGATATCGAGCAACATGCCCAGGTATGAAGGAATACGCCGTGTGTACCAGATGTGGGCCACGGGTGTGGCCAGCATGATGTGTCCCATGCGCTCGCGGCGCACTGACGAGCGGGTCACTTCCACGCCGCATTTATCGCATGTAATTCCTTTATAACGGGGGTTTTTATATTTACCGCAATAGCATTGCCAGTCACGCGTCGGACCAAAGATGGCTTCACAAAACAGGCCGTCTTTCTCCGGGCGAAGGCGGCGGTAGTTAATGGTTTCGGGTTTCAGAACTTCGCCGTAAGACCAGGTAAGGATGGTTTCCGGAGAAGCAAGACTGATACGTAATGAAATTAGTCCCTTGGTTTCCACTCGACCGTCTCCTCATCTTGCTAAATTGACACCTGCGACTGACCACCCTTGCTCCAACATTCAAGTGATGCCAGAGACACACAAAAGCAAGCGCTTCGAAGCCTTTTGCTTCAAGCGCTCGCTAAATGTCGCAGATAATGATTATATCTCAATGGAGCCGAATTATACTTGTATGGTCTAATTTGGTCAAGAGGGACGTTGAAGGGGATTAAAACTGCTTCCAGCCAAACCTCTCAATCAAATTTTAGCAGTTGCAGTACATCTTGCAGCGCAGCGTCAAAAACCTCCTGCATCGTCTCCTGAGGTACCCGGTACTTGCCCCCAAATGACCCATCACCGTAAACTTTCCGCGCTGCCTGTGCGTCCAGGATGTCGGATGGCACATGCGGCGGAGTTTTTTCACTCTCTGGCAAATCGGTCACGATGGTAAAAGGGAAAGCTTCCAGCCAGTTGGCATGGCTTGGTTTAAGTTCATGGCGAAAAGCGACCTGCTCCACGCTGTGGGCCATCCACCAGGCATACCACTGCATATTCAGGTCCGGCAGGATATTAGCAAGTTCTGTCAGGCGCACTTTCAGACCGCTATTACCACCATGCCCATTCAGGAATAGAATGCGCTTAAAACCCTGTCCGTAGGCTGAGCGGACGATATCCTCCACCGCGTCCATCAATGTGGACAGCCGAAGACTGAGAGTGCCGGGGTAGCTTAGGAAGTATGGACTGGAACCAAAATTCATCGGCGGTGCCACCAGCACCCCGGTCTGCTGCGAGGCAGCGTCCGCCAAAGCCAGCGGAATTTTTACGTCTGATAGCAAGGAGAGATATGCATGCTGTTCACATGCCCCCACCACCACCATCAACCGGTCGTCATGCTTGAGATATGCTTCCACATCCATCCAATTTAAATCTTCGATTCGCATAACACTATTATAATCGTACTGTGACCGAGCTAATTCCCATCCCGCCACTTTTCCTCGAACGCATGTCGCGCTTACTTGGTGACGAGTTTCCACCCTTTGCCGAGGCTCTAACTCATGACCCCGCGCATGGACTGCGTGTCAACACGCTGAAACTTTCTGCTGACGAGTTTCGAAAAATATCACCATTCCCGCTGGGCGACAAAGTGGCGTGGTGCGATTCGGCTTTTTCTATCGCCCCAACGGTTCTTCCAGCAGGAGAGAGGCGGGCAGTCAATGAACCCGGGAAACATCCCTTCCACCTGGCCGGACTGTACTACCTGCAGGACCCCTCGGCCATGTCGGCCGCGGAATTGCTTGATCCCCAGCCAGGAGAGCGAGTACTCGACCTTGCCGCCTCACCGGGTGGCAAGACCACTCACATCGCCTCCCTGATGCAGGGAAAAGGTCTGCTGGTGGCAAACGAGATCAAGACTAAACGCCTGAACCATCTGGTGGTCAATGTGGAACGCTGGGGTGCGGCCAATGTAGTGGTCACCAATGAGACTCCCGAACGGATGGCCGACCATTTTGGCGCTTATTTCGACCGGGTGCTCGTGGATGCGCCTTGTTCTGGTGAAGGAATGTTTCGCAAGGACATGGGAGCGCGCCTCGACTGGTCTGAGAAAATGGTGGCGGGCTGCGCCATACGTCAAACGAACATCCTGCGCGTGGCGGCCCATCTGGTTCGTCCAGGCGGCCACGTGCTTTATTCAACCTGTACCTTCGCCCCTGAAGAAGATGAGGCTGTAGTGGACCGGTTTTTGCGGGACCATCCCGATTTCGAAGTGGAAGCCTTACCGCTGTTGAAAGGATTTATGCCAGGGCATCCAGAATGGATAAGGTCGGCAGAGGAAAATTACGATAATCAAATTGATCAGATGGATTCGCTGCGCGGTGCAGTGCGGCTCTTGCCCCACCGGGTAGCTGGCGATGGACATTTCGCCTGCCTCATGAAACGTAAAGACACACCAGCCGATGATTTGACTTTCCCCCGGCATCCAATAAAAATTCCAACCTCGGATTGGAAGATCTGGAAAGCATTTCGGGATGAGACCTTAAATGTGGATTTTCCCTCCGAGCGCTTGCGCTTGCAAGGGGACCGGTTGTATTTTATACCGGAAGATATCCCTGATATGAAAGGGTTGCGTGTGACCATCCCTGGCATTTGGCTGGGAAACGTCAAAAAAGAGCGATTCGAGCCAGCGCATCCGCTGGCAATGTATCTGCGGACTGGGCAGGGGCGCAATATATTGGAGCTCTCCCCGGAAAGCCGCGAGATGGCTGCCTATATACGCGGCGAAAGCCTGCCAGCCGAGGGCAAGCCAGGTTGGACACTCATCTCCGCGGGAGGCTGGCCGTTAGGTTGGGGAAAGCGCGTGCAGGGGGTGGTGAAGAACCACTTTCCAAAAGGCTGGCAGATCCATTCCTGAGAGGCGCAATGCACGAAAAACGTTTTGAAGGTGATCTTGCCCGCTTGCGCAATCCTGAAAGAATTGCCCGTCTCGAAGTGGAACGGGTCGTAAATTTGTGCCTGGAACGCGCAAACATCACGTCTGCCTTGGATGTCGGAACCGGGACCGGGGTGTTTGCCGAGGCATTTGCAACGCGAGGACTGTCAGTCTTGGGAGTAGACGTCAATCCGGAAATGCTTCCAGCAGCCCGGATATATGTGCCGAACGGCAATTTCTGCGAGGCAACAGCAGAGATGCTGCCCTTCGCTGATGCCAGCTTTGATCTGGTTTTCATGGGATTACTGCTGCATGAATCGGACGAACAAGCCCAGGTGCTGCGCGAAGCCCGCCGCGCGGCACACCTTCGGGTGGGCATCCT
>DASVKG010000064.1:0-5291 GCA_036385495.1 Anaerolineales bacterium
TCTGCAGAACGAAGACCAGGATTTGCTGTACTCCGCCAACGGTCAGCGCCAGGCCGTACAGCACCCACACGTAGCGGGAGATGCGGCGGATATTGGCAAAGGCTTCTTTAAGGGTTATCTGCTTCCAGTCGGCGCGCAGGATGGTGACGAAATAGGAGGCGATCAAAACGTTCATCAGCAGGGCGATGAGGTTGTCGCTCCAGGTCTGCTGGCCGCCGACAAATGCCGCCAAACGCGTCAAGTGATTGGCGTCCAGGAACAGGCGGTTGACGATTGCCAGGAAACTCTGGATGGCAGGGATGAGCGTGGACAACAGGACTGCATACAGGAAGAAGGCGCGTATGCCGGAGGCGTGCTCGTCCATATCCCGGCGGGAGTCATTTTGGGCCACCCGCCAGTGCAGCCAGAAAACAGGCAGGCCCACCAGGATGAGTGCCAGCGCTCCTGCAAGCCGGGTCGCGCTCCCGCCGATGATGGACGCTGCGAAGATGGAACGCAGCAGGCTGATCAGCCCCCACAAGACCACTTCCAGGCTGATAAAGGCTACCGCATAAAAGTAGAGACGGCGAATGGTGCGCATGAGGTCGACTCCCTACGGTTTCACAGGCATGAGCGTCGGTTGAGCCGGTTGGTACCAGTCATAGGACCAATAAGGGTAGGGCATGTAACTGATTTTCCAGATCCCGTCCTGCTGGACAAGGGTGGCATTATCGGTCGAGCTTGAACTTTGAGTGAAAGGTCCGCCGGATGCGTAGAGCACGGTCAGGCTGACCGTCGCCTCCCCGCTGGTTATGAACTGGACGGCCCCAACCTGGAGGGCGTTGCCGGATACATTTAATTGGGGTGTCAGGAAAGCGCGGCGGAAGGTTATGTAGGTCGGCTTGCCGTCTACATCTGCCAGGTAGGTAAAGGCGCGCTGGAAGTCCTGTTTTTGCAGGGCGAGGGCGTAATTGCGGACGATGTTATCCGGCGTGTCGTCCGCGACGTAAACCTGCGTATCCCGGCGGATGAAGAACAACGCCAGTGCAGCGACGACCAGCAAACCGATAAAGATCAGAATCCCGAGCAGGAAGCGATCCTGTTTCATTTTTCACCTCCGGATAGTTTATTATTTTTCCTTTGGACGGGTTTTCCGGGCCGAAGCAGGATGACCAGGAAGGGTCCCGGCGCCGGAATAAGCAGTGCAAATAGCCCCCCTATCATGGATTGGCTGAAGGTCAGCGGCAGGCGGCGCAGGGGGTTCGTCGCCGGAAGGATCATGACGACCAGCATGCCAGACAGCAACACGCGCAGCAGATCAGCATTCATTTGTATGGATTGTATCTTTTTTCCAGTCGATAAGCAAGCGATGCTCTTTTTGGGGATCGACTCAATCGGATAATTCCATAAATAGCCGGGCGTGATATGCATATTTTGATTTGGTATACTTAATGAAACTCATTATAGGAGAAAATCATGTCCACCCCTCCCCGCTGGGACCTGTCCAACGTCTACCCGTCGCTCGAATCCAAGGAATTTGAAGCCGCCACAGCCACCGTCAAAGGTCAAATTGACGGGCTGGAAAAGCTGTTTGCTGAAAAAGTTGCCAGGATGGATGCCACCAACCCGGTCAAAGAATTATCCAAGGTCGTTGGCGAGGCCATTGACCGCTTCAATGCCCTGTACGAGTCTTCGGGTACCGTGCGTGCCTACATCCAATCGTTCGTCGCCACCGACTCGCACAATACCCTGGCGATGAAGAAAATGTCGGAATTCCAAATGGTTGGGGTGCGATTGCAAAACCTTGGCAACCAGTTCCAGGCCTGGGTGGGCAAAATCACCCCGGTGCTGGAGAACGTCATCCAGTCCGACCCGATCGCCAAAGCTCACGCCTTCTCTCTGCGGGATGCTGCCGAACAAAGCAAGTATATGATGTCGGAGGCGGAGGAAACACTGGCGGCCGAACTGTCCCTGAGCGGTGCCAGCGCCTGGGGCAAATTGCAGGGGACCGTCACCTCGCAATTGACCGTGGACTTTGAGCTGGACGGCAAAACCCAGAAACTGCCCATGCCTGCCCTCATCAACCTTCATTCACACCCCGACGAGTCCGTACGCCGCCGGGCATATGAGGCAGAAATGGCAGCCTGGAAAACCGTCGAAGAGCCGCTGGCAGCCTGCATGAATGGTGTGAAAGGAACGGCCAATACCCTCAATCATCACCGCGGTCGTACCGACGCCCTGCATCCCGCCATTGACATGGCCCGCATTGACCGTCCGACTCTGGAAGCCATGCTCGGGGCAATGGAAGCCTCCTTCCCAACCTTCCGTAAATATTTCAAAGCCAAGGCCAAACGGGTTGGGAAGAAAAAACTGGCCTGGTGGGATATTTACGCCCCGGCAGGCAAGGCCAGGAAGAAATATACCTTTGACCAGGGACGCGATTTCATCATTGCCAACTTTGGAAAGTTCTCTCCCGAACTGGCTGCCTTTGCCAAACGCGCCTTCGACCAGCGCTGGATCGATGCCGAACAGCGCGAAGGCAAGCGCGGCGGCGCGTTCTGCATGGGAGTGCCTGGAGTAAAGGAGAGCCGCGTGTTGTGCAACTTCGACGGCACACTCGCCCAGGTGAGCACCATCGCCCACGAACTCGGCCACGCTTTCCATAACGAGTGCGCCTACCAGGCCGGCAAGACCGAGATCCAGCAAGACACGCCCATGACGCTTGCCGAGACCGCCTCGATCATGTGTGAAACTGTCGTCATGGAAGCGGTTCTTTCGGAAACCACCAACAAGCAGGAACAGCTCGCCATCATCGAAACGCAGTTGATCGGCGATTCCCAGGTGATCATGGACATTTATTCCCGCTACCTGTTCGAGAAGGAAGTTTTCGAGCGCCGCGAACAATCCGAGCTTTCCGCCGGGGATCTGTGTGACATCATGGAACATGCCCAGAAAACAGTCTACGGCGACGGCCTGGACGAGAAAATCCTGCACAAGTACATGTGGACCTGGAAGCCGCACTATTACTATGCCGGGCTCTCGTTCTATAACTTCCCCTACGCCTTTGGTCTTTTATTTGGGGTGGGGTTGTACGCGATTTACCGGCAGCGCGGGGCTGACTTTGTTCCTGATTACAAAAACCTGCTGGCCTCCACCGGCGAAGCCTCCGCCGCCGACCTGGCTGCCCGCTTCGGGATCGACATACGCTCGCGCAAGTTCTGGGAAGACAGCCTGGGCGTGATCGCCCGGCGAATCGAGAGATATTGCGAATTGTAGGTCAGAGCTCAGATGTAACCTGCAAACCATAACAAAAGGCTCTTCGGGATTTTCCGAAGAGCCTTTGATGTTATTGATTTATAGTCCCCTCGACAGGTACACCCTTCTCCTTCGATTTGTCGCTTTCGGTAATGAATATTTTGGGTTCACGGAGGAGCGCACCCAGGACGATGCTTACTACCATCAGGGCAATGATCACAACCAGAGACAGGGTCATCGAACCGGTTTGCGGGGATTTGAAGGCGTCCATGGCGAAAATGAAGATGATCCCCGAGATTTGGCCCATCATGAGAAGCAGCCCGTTCGAGGTGCCCTCCGGCGTGGGGTAGGTGACCTCAGCCCCATACTGGAACCCGATCGGCCCCGAGCTGAGCAGGAAGAAACCCATCACGGCGGAGCCTGTCAGCAGGAGCCAGTAGCTGGTGGCGTAGGCAATGCCGATCAACCCCAATGTTGCCCCGGCGAGCGCCAGGATGATAAACGGAACCCGCTTGCGGTAACGGTCAGAAAGGGACGGGACTATAAGAGCGCCGACAATTCCCCCAACGATCATCAGCCCGCCGACGGTCCCGGCCTGGGTGCTGGTAAAACCGCGCGGCGCGATGATATTCTCAATCCAGGTGGTAACAGCATTGAAAGCTCCCAGCCCGACAAAGAAGATGATCAGGAGCAGGATGAAGTTCCGCTGGCGAAACATCTGTTTGAAGCCGTCGAAGACCAGCGAGCGCACCTCCATCCCCGGAGGGCAGGGCGGAGTGGCGGGCCGCTCCCGGGCAAAGACGAAAAACACCAGGGCGGCGACCACGGAGGCGATCCCGTAAGCGACCAACATTCCTCCAATCTGGAAACGGATGGTAAGGATGGGGGTCAAGGCCAGACCCAGGAAGATGCCGAGGTACATCGCCAGAGACCCGAGCCCGGAAGCGGTGGCCCGCTCGCGGACCGGGAACCAGCGCGCTGCCACAGTGGTCACTGCGTTCAGGATGAACGGTTGCCCGACGGCGATCCCGATCTGGGCAACCATCACCAGGGTATAGCTGGAGGCGGTGAGACCGCGCATCAAGCCGAAGATTCCGGTGAGGGCCGCCCCAATCCCCACCGCCACTCGCAGGCCGTAAGTATCTATCACCCACGAAGCGGGAATCGAGACGACGATGTAGACGATCATGAAGATCATCGACAAAAGTCCAATGCTGAGGTCAGAGACGCCATAAAATTTGACCGCGTCAGTGGTGATGGAGGCGAAGGTGATCCATAGCAGTTGGTTGATCGCCACGATGAACATAAACACCACCAGCATGACCCAGCGATACCCGTAGACTTTAAAGTTGTCTTCTTTCATGATGGATAGACTCCTGCCAGAATGTGATAAGGTTATATAAAGAACAAACCCCCTGCAGGACAGGGAGTTGCTAGCGGGTGAATGACATTATACAGGCTTTTAGGGTAGGGGTTATGATAGTAATTGATCGGCTGATGGAGTCAATTCTGTGATCAGCTTTTAGCAGGGAAAGACGGACCAGGGCTAGTTGCTTCTGCTCCATTATCCTTGCTCATATGCCAGCTTTAATTCCTTGATGTCGATTTTATCCATCATTAGCATTGCCTGCATGACATTTTGGGATTTTTTGGCATCCTTGTCGTTCAACAGCTCTCCCAAGGCTGTCGGAACGATCTGCCAGGAAACGCCAAATTTATCTTTAAGCCAGCCGCATTTTTGTTTTTCGCCGTCCTCGGAGAGTTTCTCCCAATACTCATCCACTTCCTCCTGCGTCCTGCAATTCACGAAGAACGATATGGCTGGTGAAAAAGAAAATAGCGGACCACCGTTCAACGCCATGAATTCCTGTCCGCCAAGCTGGAATGTAGCGGACATGACCTTTCCCTTCTGACCGGGACCAGCGTCTCCATAGCGGGTAATGCTTCCGATCTTTGAATTTTTAAATATGGAGGTGTAAAAATTTACTGCCTGCTCGGCCTGATCATTGAACCATAAGAAAGGGGTAATTTTTTGCATTTTGTTTCACTCCTTGCCA
>DASVKG010000065.1:0-6534 GCA_036385495.1 Anaerolineales bacterium
AGGCTCTCGCTTAGAATTTCCCCTGCCAGCGCCAGCCAGTGCTGATGAGTCACAAATAGCACCTGCTCATTTTCGCCCAACAAGCTTTTTAGATATTTGTCGTTCATGATCATCGCCTCCAAGGTGGATTTTGTCTATAAACTAAAACCAGTATAGCAATTTCGCCGGGATAGCGCAATCCCTGATTGCTGGGATCACTATTTTTCAATCGTGTAATTTGGGACTTGACTATTAGATACCATATCTATACTATGTATGTACATTACAAAATTTAGTAGGATGAGGGAGTTAAAAGAGGTTCATCGCTTCAGCGATCTATACAAGGGTGAAAACTGTCAACGAAGTGATCGGCGGCACAGTCAAGCCTCCCGTTGCACCGTAGTGTTATTGATGGGCTTTTCGGAAACCATCGACACCAAATTGCACTGAAAGGAGGTCAACCCTCAATAATAAGGAAAACAACAAAGTTCATCCAAAGTCTTTTTAATAACCAGGCAGTCTTTTCTTCAGGAGGTTGATGAAATGTCCAAGAATCTTATCCAGATATTTGTTGTAGGCATTCTCGCATTGGTGATGGTCATTGGCAGCACCTCGCTGGCACAGGCTGGCAAGCCCACACCGACGCCCCCGCCCGGACCGACGCCGACACCTCCGCCGGTTCCGGCAGGAATGCGTGCCGGGCTGAGGGCTTCCGATTACGGCATTAGCCCCTGGCCCTCTCCCGATTGGTGGGTCGCCTCGATCAAATCTATGGCTTCGCGCTTTTCCGGCTCGACCGGTTCCATGATTGCTGTAGTCATCGAAATTGACGGCATGAAAGGCCCGGGGTGTTGGGCGCACTTTCCCAACCCTGACGGCGGAACGTATCCGGGTGTCCGCTTCGACAACGCTGATAAATTCGCGCCAGACTTTACCGCCTTTGATACGCAGGGCATCAAAGTCTGGGTGCAAGTGGAGTCATCTGGTTGTGACATGTCCATGTTGATCGACCTTGTGTTAAGGCAATACGGAAGCCACTCCAGCGTGATCGGTTTTGGCGTTGACGATGAGTGGTACCTGAACAAATCCTATCGCAACGGCAAACCCATCACGGATGCCGAAGCGCAGGCCTGGGTCCGGCAAGTCAGAACCTACAACCCAGCTTATCAGGTCTTCCTCAAGCACTGGCTCACCTCCCAAATGCCGCCCACCTACCGCGATGGGCTGGTGTTCGTTGACGACAGCCAGGGTTTCCGCACCATGGGCGCGATGATGACCGAATTCACCGCCTGGGGACAATATTTTAACCCCTCGCCAGTTGGTTTCCAATTCGGTTACGCTTCAGACAGGGCCTGGTGGAGCAAACTGAGCGATCCGCCCAGGACTATCGGGAATGGAATCCTCGCCAAGGTCCCCAATACAATGGACCTCGTCTGGGTTGACTTCACCGCTCACGATATCTGGCCGTAAACCTTGTAATAAATTAAATACTCCTCAATGAAAAACAAGCGCATGGTCACCAGGCGCTTGTTTCATCTTATTTCAATTTTACTTCCGCTCTTACCACTCCGGCACGCTCGTGGCGGGCCGTTACTTTGACCGTGCCGCCCTGCGGGGCCCGCACGACCCACTCGATCTTCAACCGGTCGTCGGTGCCGCCTTCCCATCCCTCCGGGAAAGCAGCTTTATAGGCGCGTCCTTCCAATTGGGCCAGTTCCAGGCGCGGCTTGCCCGACTGCAGGCTGGCCCCCTCCGGCAGTTCGATCTCACAAATGACGCCGCGTGTGACCTTTTTCTCCACGGCTTTTTTGGTAACGTAAGTAGGTAGCCAGCCGGTATTCTCCACCACCAGCCGGATGCGGAAAGTTCCTTTGCCGATGGCTTTAACCTCCGCGGAGTGCAGGGCCAGTTTCGGTGAGATCAGGGCATGCCAGATGATCCAGTCGGGAAAGACCTGGATTTCTTTCTTGAGCAATTTCAGCGGCGGGTTGACCCAGTAATTCATAGAGTCCCAGCCGCCCAATTCCACCTTGCCCAGTTGGGGGTGGTTGAAGGCATACCAGTCCACGTAGCCTTTTCCGCCCAGCACTTCAGTGTTCCATTTCATTAGTTTGAGATCGTCTTCCTGCGGGTGGTCACGGAACCATTCGATATATTTGAAATCCTTGATCCCCGCCTGGCGCATCGGGCTCCAAAGTTCCACCGTCCAGGAAAAGACTCCGAGATGATCGTACATCCATGAATCGAAAGCACCGGTGGTCACCTGCTTGGGATGGTAGCGGAAATCGTGATAGCAGGAAAGATTTGGGTAGCCTGTCATGCTGGTGCCCTGGTCGCCGATCTTTTTATACGTCCACAGGTCCTCAGGCGGAAACTCGTCGTCGGCGCGGTCGTCGTATGGGCGCAGGAGCACGCCGCTGAAGGTGTGGAAGGTGACCACCCCGGTCAGGTTGGGGTGCTGTACGATGAAATCCACAATGTTGCGCGACTCCGGCTCGCTGACTGGGTACGGACCCGCTCCGTGCTGCTCATTCTCCTGGTGCCACGCCACCGGGAAGTTGCGGTTCAGGTCGAGACCCTCCTTGGCACCCTGGGGCTGGATGGTGACCCCGTCGAAATTGCGCAGCAAGCCCTCGGGCAGCAGCCGGTAATAGTTGCCGCCCGATTCGACCGGGTCGCGGCGGATCATCAGGCGCGGGTCGTCCGGATGGGTTTTCCATGCCCCGTTCATGTCTGGTACCCGCATGGTCAGGATCCGCCCGTCTCCGTCGATATCTTCCTGGAGCAGTCCCTCCACCGGCTCCTCGTCGTAAGGGTAAGGCCGTGTGCTTGAGCGGACGATCTTTGGTTTATCGGCCAGCGCCCATTCGGCTCCGTCGGGGTTGACGCGCGGGACGATATAAAAGGCGCGCGTATCGAGGGCGGTGGTGATGCTGGCATCCTGCCCGTAGCGGGTGACGAGGGTGTTGATGAAATACAGGGCGGCCATCGAACCGGCCACCTCGGAGGCGTGCAGGTTGCCGTCCACCCACAGGGCGGGCTTCTCAACGTCCGGGCCGGTGCCAAAGTTGGTGGCGGTCACCAGCCAGACATCCCGGCCCTCATGGCTTTTGCCTATACTTTCCAGGCGGAGGAGGTCCGGGTGTTCCTCCGCCAGGGCTTTTAACAGGCGGGTCAGGGCAGTGTAGCGGTAGAAGCGGTTGAAGGCGATGGCAGGCATATCTTCTCCTAATGGGTCAAACTATTCAGGATCTGCAATATTTTTTCTGCAATGATGGTTCGGCTAAAATGTTCTTCCAGGTATTTCCGGCCCGCCAGTCCCATGCTTCGGCTTTGCCCAGGGTCAGCAGAAAGAGTCTTGACGGCTTCAGCCAGCGCGGCCGGATCCCCCGGTTGGGCGAAGATACCGCACCCGGCCGCCTCCACCACAGCCCGGATGACCCCGTCTATGGCAAGTGCTATGGGGCGGCCAGCCGCCATGTAATCGAAAACCTTGTTGGGGTAGGTGGTCTTATATTCTTCCAATGGTTTCAGGATGGCAAGGCAGGCATCCGCGCCCGCCAGGGCAGCGGGCATCTCCATCTTTGGAATGGGGGGGAGGAACAGGACATTGCTCAGGCCCATCTCTGCGGCTAGTTTTTGGAGAGCGGGCTTTTCCTTGCCATCACCGAGCAATACCAGCATGACCCGCGGGGCGTTAACCGCCAGCAAGCGGGCGGACTCCAAAACGACGCCCAAATCGTTCGATAGGCCGTGTGCCCCGGCATACAGGACAACAAATTTATCGGTGAGGTTGTGCCGGGTCCGAAATACAGAACCCTCTTCGGCCGGATCGAACATCTCTGGGTCGGCACCGTTGGGGACGAGCTCGACGCGGCGGGCGCCGTGGTCTTTCACGTGAGTCACATAGCCCGGACTGTTGACCATCACCAGGTCAGCATGGCGGTACAGGAAACGTTCTAGCCAGAATGATAATTTGATGAGGGTGGGATTCCTCAGCACGCCTACTGCGATCGCAAACTGCGGCCAAAGATCGCGCACTTCGAACAGGAACGGGACGCCTTTGAGCCGCGCCAGCAGCCAGGCGGTGAAGCCCTGGAAGATGGGCGGCGATGTACCCCAGACCACATCCACATTTTTAACACCCAGACCGATGAAAAATGAGGCTGCCATGAATGAGACAAATGCGAAGACGCGCTGGACGAAGGATTTGTGAAGTGCCACGCTGGAGGCAGCCCGGATCACCTTCACCCCGGCTTGCTCGCCTTTTTCCCCCGCCGGATGGGAACCGGTAAGACCGGAAATTGGGGCTCCGGTCAAATAACTCACCCGGCTGGCGATGACGGTAACACGCTGCCCGCGCGCTGCGAGGGCACGGGCGAACTCGTGATGGCGGGTCCCTCCGGGTTCGTCAAGCGCAGCAAAGGCCTGATGGATGAGTAAGATGTGCATGGCAGATTAGTTACAGTTGGTTGTGCCGCAGCAAATATCCTGCGTAGGATTCCGGGAGCAGTGATTTCCATCCCTGGTCCGGCTGTTTGAATTTACACTTCGTCATGCAGATATTGTACGATATTTACTCAAAATCCGCAGAATGGGAACAATCAATAAAACACACTGGAAGCAGGCAATAAAAAGCCAGGTGCAATTCGATGCCCTGGGGTTTAATTCCGCCAGCTTGTGTGCTGACTTTCCATTAATTATGTTGGGTAATAAACATGCATGTTGAAAAGCAATTGCATTCCTGAGAACCGCTCGCTACTCCAATTGGGCGAGTCCGTGTGTGATTGCGTACCGGAGAATATCGATCTGCGAGGTGAGTTCCAATTTCCGCATGATGTTCGTGCGATGGGTTTCAACCGTACGCGCGCTGATGACCAGTTTCTTGGCTATCTGGGAATTGGAGTTGCCTTCCGCGATTAACTGAAGGATTTCCCTTTCCCTGATGGAAATCCGCTCATCCATGTTGAAATCCGAACTTGTCCCTGAAATGACAGCATCGATGATTTGTTCCGAAACCAGGTTGCTCAAATACCGTTGTCCCAGGCTGACCGTCTTTATCGCCTGGATGACATGCTGAAAGTCGTCGTTTTTTACCACGTATCCTCGGGCGCCATTCCTGAGCGCACGAATGACGTACGAGGACGCAGTATGGATCGTGATCATCACCACGGGCATATCCGGAAAGCGCTGATGGATCAATTTCGTTGCTTCGATCCCGTTCAAGTTCGGCATGCTGATATCGGCCAGGACAACGTCCGGGTGAAGGTTTTCAGCCAGCTCAACCATTTCATTGCCGTCCGCGGCTTCTCCGATGACTTCGATGTCGGGTTGGGCGTTGAGCAATACCATGAACCCCTGCCTGACCATTACATGGTCATCAGCGATTAATACTTTTATCTTTTTTATGCTCAACACCTCCTTCCGATTTAAATTTCGAGAAAGCCCGGCGCCCGAAACCGCGCGGTTATGGATTTAAATCCGAACAGGGAAATAAAATTGTGCATCCACGGTTGTCCGTCCAAGGAGGGGGGTGATAAAAATCAGTATCATAGTCAAATCCATTATCCGATTCCCTGGTATTAATTGGCCGCGATCCTTCCGTAAAGATGATTCGCGAATCAAAGCGCTGGCATTCAGGAACGAATTGCGTTTGCTAGGAACTCTTAATTCACTTGGAAGGCTGTAAACCCCAAATACTTGCCCGCCCAGACATGCCACACATTCGTTGAGGAATGTGTTCATCTCACCTCGTAATTCCCCCGCTTGGGTTCGTTCCACGGGGGTTCTGCACCCCCCGAACGATAAATAATGAAAAGCGCACCATCCCACATGATAGCTTCCTCAATAATTCCCTACGTCAAATCCGATGGTTGAATACTATTTTCAGCAATAATGAACGTGAACCAATTTGACGAGAAAGGTGCAATTAGGGTTTGTCAGGATATTTTGAACCAATATGGTCAGGGTTGATCGGGTAATCGACATGTATATTTTACACCAATTTATTACGTATTAGTACGGATGAGAAACAGCAGCATACGAGCGAAAGAAAAACTATTCCCTGCCCAGTCGGTTAAATCCACTCTTCGTTTCCTTTTTATTTTATGAGGATTGGATCTTTTCAAAATCATGGAAAAGTCGCCCCTCCAGCAGGGTTCTCATGAGGGTGTTGTGTTCCAACGAAAGGCAATCCGGGATCGTTCGCCTGCGTAAAAAAAAGGTGTTGAACTTGGTTTGAGTAAGGGAATTGCGAGGTTAAATGACACCCCATATCAGGGCTGGTCTATGTGCTAAACGCAAAGGATGTAACGCCTTTTTTACGACGATTTCAGTAATTTCCTTATTTCAACCCAGACTGGTTGGATACATAATTTAGCTATACGCCATAGAATCTTTAAGTTATCCATAATTAACGCTTAATGTTCTATTAATCTAGCTTATCCGGATCATGAAAAGAAGGCATACTATGTCGCAAAAGCATATTTTGATTGTGACTCCTCATTCGGACTTTGGCGAAATCGTCAGCCAAAGCTTGGGCAAGGAAGCCTCGTG
>DASVKG010000066.1:0-4104 GCA_036385495.1 Anaerolineales bacterium
GGCAGCCTTCTCCAGGGCGGGCTTGACTTCTTCGCGGGGAGGGTCGATCATCCCGGCCATCCCGATAAATACCAGGTCCTTTTCAAGCACGTCCACTGCAACTGAATCGGCCTTGGGAGCCTCTTTAACCACCCGGTAGGCTAACGCCAGCACGCGCAGGGCATCCTGGGTCAAGGAGTCATTGGCGTCCCGTATGCCCTGGCGGATGGCCTCGCTGAGGGGCTTGGTCTTGTCATCGATGGTTTGGTAGCCGGTGCACAGGTCCAGGATCAGGTCTGGGGCGCCTTTGACGGCGATCACATCCCAGCCCTGCAGTTTGCTGTCTGTGAAAGGAGAAACATCATTTGAACTGGGCTGCTGGATGTCATGAATGGTGACCATGCGTTTGCGGTCCGAGTCGAAGGGGACCTCGTCTTGACGCGGATAGGCCTTGCCCAGTTCCACGTGGTAGGCATCCGCCTTGGCAGCTGCGATCAACAGCGATCCTTCAGTGGGGTCGCCTACGATCCGGTAGGACTGGTCATCGCCTTCGACCACCTCGAGCTGGGCATCATTATTGAGCGCTCCCAACCAAAGAGCGGTCTCCACTCCCGGATATTCGTGCAGGTCGATCGATTTGCCGTCTACTTGGAATTCACCTCGCCGGGAATAGCCCGACCCGGTCACGTTTACAAACAACCCATCCACCCAAACACGCGTTACAGTCATTTCATTCTGCGTGAGCGTGCCGGTCTTATCAGAACAGATAACAGTGGCTGACCCGAGCGTCTCAACCGAGGAGAGACGGCGGATGAGAGCGTGACGGCGGATCATTTCCCGCATACCCAAGGCCAATGTTATGGTAACTACCGCAGGCAATCCTTCGGGCACCGCTGCGATCGCCAGGCCAACAGCCAGCATGAACATATCCACGATTTGTTTTTTGGCGGCGCTCAAATATGCCAGCAGTCCTCCACCGGCGGCAGTAATGATGTTCAGGTCAGTGTTGCGTAAGACTGCGACGATAAAGACGAGGGCGCAAATTGCAAGCGCGCCCCAGCCGAGCGTTTTTCCCAACTGGTCAAGTCTTTGCTGGAGAGGGGTCTCTTCGCTGTCCACACCTTCAAGCATCTTGGCGATGAGGCCTAATTGTGAACGCATGCCAGTGCCAACTACTACTCCGCGCCCCCGCCCGTAAGTGACAGTGGTTCCCATAAAGGCGGTATTCCTGCGGTCACCAAGTGGGATATTCTTCTCCAGTTTCAGGGCGGCGTTCTTGCTGACCGGCAGCGATTCACCTGTCAAAGCAGCTTCTTCGATTTGTAAATTGAATGTCTCTAGCAGGCGCAGGTCTGCCGGGATGTGGTTGCCTGATTCGAGGAAAACGATATCTCCAGGTACAAGTTCCCGTGCCGGAACAGTTGTCCGTTTTCCATCACGCATCACGTGCGCTTCAGGCGCGGCCAGTTTCTGCAGGGCAGCCAGGGCTTGTTCAGCGCGGCGTTCTTGGATGATGCCGAGGACTGCATTCAAGACAACAATTGCGAGAATGGCGGATGCATCGATCCATTCGCCCAGGAATGCGGATATCAAAGCTGCCACAATAAGCAGGATGACAATAAAGTTGTTGAATTGTTCCCACAGGAGTTTCAAGAAGCCTGGGCGCGGTGCCTCGGTCAGTTGGTTGGGGCCGTATTGCGCCATTCGCTCGGCGGCTTCTGTATCAGTCAGGCCGTTCTCGCCGACTTTGAGGTGCCCGAGAACTTCCTCGGCTGATAGAGTGTGCCAGGGTTCAGATTTCGGTGCAGCCATGTTTTCCAGGGGAACAATATTATTCATTGATATTTATCTCCAAAAGCGGATTAGCGGCCCCAAAATTCGGGTCAGGCTAAAGGTCCGATTTTCGTATTATTGGGGAGTACCCCATTTTTTGGGATGACCACAATCCCATCCCGGACGACCCAATTCTCATTTGTAATGTCAGTACCAGGCGGGAATGGGTGGATGATCACTCGGGCGCCAAGACGGGCGTTCTTGTCAATGATGGCCCCTTCGATATGGCACTCGGGACCGATGCCGATGGGCGGTTTGGCCGGATCAGGATCGGTATCATCCAGATAATAGTCAGCGCCCATCAGGACGCTATCTTTGATTTTTGTCCCATCGGCGATGATGCTGCGGACGCCGATAACCGAATGTGTGATTTCTGCCAGGTGGATCTGGCAGCCGTCTGCCAGCAGCACATCTTTCAAATTGCTGTCTTCGATGATCGAACCAGGCAGGAACCGTGAGTGGGTATAGACAGGCCGTTCGCTATCAAAGAAGTTAAACGGTGGGTTCTGGCAGGTCAGTTCCAGGTTGACCTCGTAGAAGGAACGGATCGTTCCGATATCCCTCCAATAGCCGTCGAAATCGTATCCGTAAACGGCGCAGTTATGGATGGCGTGGGGAATAATATCACCGCCGAAATCATCAAACCGTGGATTGTTGCGCAATAGATCGATTAAGACCGGTGTGTTAAAGATATAAATCCCCATCGATCCGAGCAGAGGACGCTGTTTGTTTGTCCGGCTTGCAAATTTGGAAAGGACTGCCGGGTCTTTGGGTTTCTCGGCGAAATCGTTGATCCGTCCATCCTTGCCGCGTTTCAGGATGCCAAGGCGGGAGGCTTCCTCTTTTACGACCGGTTGGACAGCGACGGTAATATCCGCCTTTTGTTCCCAATGGAATTCGGCCATCTGGGAATAATCCATGCGGTATAGGTGGTCTCCGGCCAGGATGAGCACATATTTTGCGCGAGCGGAACGGATCTGGAAGATTTGCTTGCGGAGTGCGTCCGCCGTACCCTGATACCAGTCGGCGGATTCGAGAGTCTGCTCGGCAGCCAGGATTTCGACAAATCCGGTGTGGAATTGGTCGAAGTTATAAGTCTGGTTTATGTGACGGTGCAGGGAATGGGAGTTGAACTGGGTCAGTACGTCTATCCGGTAAATTCCGGAGTTGATGCAGTTGCTGATGGGAATATCGATCAAGCGATATTTTCCTGCAATGGGCACTGCCGGCTTTGAGCGCAATTTGGTTAACGGAAAGAGCCGCGAACCACGTCCGCCCCCCAGGACGACCGCCAAAATATCATTCATGGCAGGCATAGGCCCTCCTTGAAGCTGCATCTAATAATAAATCTATAATAATCCAGAAAAAGCGGGTACGCCAGTTAATCTTCATTAGTAGATCAATGGCAGGCATTTTATCAACCATAACAGAAACGCGAGACCACCTGGATGGCGGTCTCGCGAACGCTGGACAGCGCACAGGCAACCGGGAGTACCCTCCGTGTTGACGATCGCCTGTCCCGCAAATACGGGCGCTACTCCCCGACAAAGGGACCTTTTCTTGATATAATGCCGAAGGTGGGACTTGAACCCACAATCCCGTCAGGGAACACGAGTTTGAGTCGTGCGCGTCTGCCAGTTCCGCCACTCCGGCCAACGCCCAAATTTTACCACAACAACAGGATCAGATGAAACTTGGAATTATTGGCTTTCCCCAATCAGGTAAAACCACGCTATTTAATGCCCTGACGCGTGGCAACGCGCCCACCACTGCCTCTGCCGGGCGTATCGAAGTCCACACCGCTGTAGTGGATGTCCCCGACCCGCGCGTGGACAAACTCTCGGCCATGTTCAAGCCAAAGAAGACCATTTATGCAAAAGTCACCTATGCCGATATTGCCGGCCTGGATAGCGGAGTGGCCAAGTCCGGGATCTCCGGCCAGCTCCTGAATCAGTTGTCGCAGATGGACGGACTCATTCATGTTGTCCGCAGTTTTGAAGACGTAAGTGTGCCTCATCCGTCCGGGAGCGTGGATCCGGCTCGCGATGTTGCTGCCATGGACGGGGAGCTCCTTTTGAATGACCTGATCGCCGTCGAGCGCAAACTCGAAAGGTTGGTGGAGGAACGGAAAAAAGGGGGCACGGATAAGGTCCTCAATGAACGCCAGACGGCATTGTTCACGCGTCTGCACGAAATCCTCTCTGCAGAGAAACCGCTGCGCGGAGTGGAAATATCCTTAGAAGAAGAAAAATTCCTCTCCGGTTTCGGCCTGCTGACTCGCAAACCCCTGCT
>DASVKG010000067.1:0-2390 GCA_036385495.1 Anaerolineales bacterium
GCATCGGGATGGTCCACATGCAGGGCATGGTCGTAATCTCCGGCGGCGACAGGCGGCTCATACCGTACCGGACGGCGGATGCCGAACAGTTCGAAGAAGCGGGCGATTCCCACCAGCAGGCTGTAACGGTACTCCTGCATCTTAAGTGACTGCCACTCAACGATGGAGCCCATTGCACCCTGAATGCGCGCTTTCTGGCGCACGATGCGGTGGATCTGTTTAGGGTCGCGGTAGCCGACGGGCGAGAGTAGGACAAGGTGTGCGGCAGTGAACAGTGTGGTAAAGGAGATCAACCTGATCCAGCCACCTTCCTCCCACTTGCCCACGATCTGACCGACGAAAACGGTGGCCGATAATGCAGCCGCAAAGCCGGCTCCAAAGGCACCCCATTTGCGGACGCGGCCAGTGTAATTCTGCAACATGTGCTGTCGGACCGCCAATCCCATCATCATGATCGGCATGAACACACCTACTCCGTAGAAGGGCGCCGCCAGGGTGGTCTGGCCGCGCACCAGCAGCATGATCAGGACAGCTACGATAAAAGTGATTGTCACTGAACGGGTAAAAGTACCTCGTTTATCACGATAGATAATAATCTCGGGGATCTCGCCGATGGCGACATCCCGCCACTCGGTGGCCTGGGCGTCTTGTAAAGCAGTCATCGAGGCGGCTGCCAGCAAGGCCACCGCCAGGATTTGGTATACCCAGTAAAGCATGACCCCGCCGGGGATCTGCGAGAAGCCGATGAACGACAGGTTGCCCACCAGGCTCCGGCCAAGAGTCCCATCGAATACGTCGAAACGGATGGAGAAGAAGGTCAGGAAGAGGGTTGTGATCCCGCCGTAGAACAGGAAGGCAGTTTGCACAAAGCGCCCGATGCCGGTCTTCCCGCTATAGAATTCCCAGAGTTTATTCAGTCTGGGTAATTTCCTTTTGCCCCATTTGACCAGAGCCACATCATCATTAATGACAAACTGGATGCCATTCGACATGGCTTCCAGGCCGGAAAGCGCCACCATGCCTTTCATGGAAGCGGTGAGGATGTGCAACAATGCCTGCGAGAGGGTGGCAGATTGGGGGGTCCCGACGACCGGTATTGCGGGTACACCCTTTAAGTGGGCGATGAACAGGCCGACGGCCATGGTGATCGTGAGCATGGCAAAGATTCCCAAACCAACAAATACGATCCGCGCGGACTCGCCACGCCCGCGAATGGTCAGGTACCAGGTAACAAAAGCCAGGAATGCCCCGATGACAAAGTGCCAGATCCAGTGTGTATTGTAGGCGTTCAGAATGGAGAGCAGCTGGTCTGCACCCGAGAGCGCCGAGACGACAATGGTAAGGACATAATCTTCGATCAAAGTCACGGCAACGATCAGACTGAGGGTTGGTTTTAGATAACGCATGGAAGCCGTATATGAACCGCCACCCTCGTTGAACGGGCCGAGCGAGAACATGTAGAGGGCTCCGAAGACTATGTTGGCTATCGCGATGACTGCTGCCGCTACATAGCCAAACTTCTGCAGGCCATAAGGATGCAGGGCACTCATTAATTCACCTGTCCCGTAAAAGAACGAGGTGAAATAGTCCACGCCAAAGAGGGCTACGGCTGCGAGTAAACCAATCTGACCGGCACCGTGAATGGCAGCATGATTCTTCTTTTCAACCGGGGAAGCTTTGAAAGCGAGGAAGGCAATCACGATCAGCAATGCAATGGAGAAAAGCATACGTTTCCTATTAAGGGTGAGATTTTACAAATAATTTGATTTTTGGCAAAACCCGGGCAATTTCAAGCGGTTTTGAGACGGTACCCGACACCGGGCTCGGTGACGATATAGCGCGGTCGGGCTGGATCAGCCTCGATCTTGCGACGCAGGTTGCTGATATTCACCCGCAACAGGTGCGCATCCGCTTCGTAGCTCGTGCCCCACACGGCATGTACCAGTTGCTGATGGGTAAGCACCTTGCCGGCATGTTGTGTGAGAATGCGCAGAATGTCGTATTCCGTCGGCGTCAGCGCAGCCGTTTGCCCATTCACCTTCACTTCCCGCCGAGCCAGGTCAACGGTTAAGTCATTGACATTGAAGACGGGCTCGAGGTCCGGTGATGCTGACCGGCGGAGTGCCGCTCGCAGACGAGCCATCAGCTCGCCCGCGCCGAAGGGCTTGGTCAGATAATCATCGGCTCCGGCATCCAGGGCGGCGATCTTGTCCTCTTCCCGGTCTCTTACCGAAACCACAATGATGGGAATCTGCGTCCACTCGCGCAGGCGGCGAGTCACCTCGATGCCGTCCACGTCAGGCAGCCCAAGGTCCAGGATGATGACGTCCGGGTGTCCAGACACAGTAACGGCCAGAGTTTCTTCACCCGTGGCCGCTTCCAATACTGTA
>DASVKG010000068.1:0-34228 GCA_036385495.1 Anaerolineales bacterium
TGACAGTCCGTTGTTTTTGCGGATAATAAAGCGCAACAGGCGAGCCTAGTTGATAAAAAGCAATGACAGAGGAAAGTAGGTTAGCGAAAGCCAACAGGGAGATGCAGGCACAGACTGAGACCTGCACCCGGCGGAAACCGACCGAAGTTCCCTCTAAAGCCGCTCAGGGGAACACCCTTCTGAGGCCTGTAGTCTGAGCCGTCTTCCCAGCGTTATATGGGAGGCTGATAAAAGTCAGCATTAAGTGAGCCAGCCTTTCCACGAAGCTCAGGATGGCTAATTTGGGTGGTACCACGGGAAACCCCTCCCGTCCCAGAGTGGACGGGAGTTTTGTTTATTGGAGGTAAGTATGCTCGAAAAACTGAATGAAATCCAACGACTGGGATTGGATTCTCTGGGATCGGCTCAAGACGAGACTGCACTAGAAACCTGGCGTGTGGCGCATCTGGGGCGAAATTCTGCACTTATGCACCTATTTAATGGATTTGGACAGCTCACGAAAGAGGAGCGGCCAGTGGTCGGTCAACGCGCCAACGAGGTGAAAAAGACTCTCGAAGCAGCCTTCGAGTCCAGGCTTGAGGAGATAAGGAAGGCAACGTTAAAACGCTCAATTGAGCAGGATCGGTTGGATGTCACCTTACCGGGAAGGATCGTCCCGCTTGGTCGTCTTCATCCCGATACCCAGATTCTTCGGGAACTGTATCGGATATTTGGCGACATGGGTTTTCAGATATATCGCTCGCGCGAGGTGGAAAGCGACGAATACAATTTTCAATTGCTTAATTTTCCGGTCGGGCATCCGGCGCGTGATATGCAGGATACCTATTTTGTAGAGAATGAGGGGCATGGTGATACCCCGTTTGTTTTAAGAACACATACTTCTCCCGGACAGATTCATGCTATGCGCGAATATGCAGCGCGAAACCCGCACGACCCGCCGACGGTGAGAATTGTGTTGCCTGGGATGGTCTACCGCTACGAGCAGGTGGACGCCCGGCATGAGACTCAATTCGACCAGATTGAGGGTCTGGCGGTCGGCCCGGGCATCACCTTCAGTGACTTGAAGGGCACTCTGACTGATTTGGCCCGGCGGTTGTTTGGGCAGAATGTCCGCACCCGTTTTCGGTCTTCTTTCTTCCCGTTCACCGAGCCAAGCGCCGAGTTTGACATCGAATGTTTCCTGTGCGGCGGCAAGGGCTGTAATGTATGCGGTTGCGGCTGGCTTGAAATTGGGGGCTGCGGCATGGTTCACCCGGTTGTGCTATCGAACGGCGGGTATGACCCGGAACACTATACCGGGTTCGCATTTGGCCTTGGAGCTCAGCGGATTGCCATGCTTCGATATGGCATCAATGACATCCGGTATTTCTGGGAAAATGATTTGCGCTTCCTTGAGCAGTTCTAGGAGCAAGAGATGAAAGCACCTTTATCCTGGTTAAAAGATTTTGTAGATATTGATATTTCGATTGCCGAATTGGCCCACCTCCTTACCATGGCCGGCATGGAAGTGGAAGAAATCCAAATCATTGGCCTGCCCATGCCTGCACCCGGAAGCGTGGACGCGCATCTCTCCGGACTGGAATGGGACCGCGAGAAAATCGTGGTCGCTTCTATATCGGAAGTGATGCCGCATCCCAACGCGAACCGCCTGGTGCTCTGCAAACTTTTTGATGGCCAGCTGGAACATATTGTGCTGACCGGTGCACCGAACCTGTTTGATTACAAGGGCATTGGTCCACTCCCCAAGCTGCTGAAAGTTGCTTATGCCAAGGAAGGCGCTCAGATTTTCGACGGTCATCAGGAAGGTTTGGTACTGACCAAACTCAAACGTGCCACTATCCGCGGTGTAGAGTCATACTCTATGGTCTGCTCGGAGAAGGAACTGGGAATTTCCGATGAGCATGAAGGCATTATGTTCCTCAACGATGATGCGATGGCCGGGACCCCGCTTGTGGATACCCTGGGGGATGCTGTTCTCGACGTGAAACTGTTGCCGAGTTTCGCCCGCTGTGCAAGTATTCTGGGTTTGGCGCGTGAAATTGCTGCTATCACTGGGCAGCCCTTGAAAACGCCGCACCCGAACTCTCCCAAGCTGCAAAAAGGTGGTGGTAAATTTGCAGAAATCGAGATCACCGACCCTGAAATGAATCCGCGCTTTGTGTTGGGACTCATTACGGAAGTTGACATTCGCCCCAGCCCTGCCAAAGCCCAGCAGCGGCTCAAGATGGCCGGGATGCGCCCGATAAACAATATCGTAGACGCCACTAACTACGGTATGTTGGAAATTGGTGAGCCTCTGCATGCCTTCGATTATGATGTCCTGACCAAACGTGCTGCAGGGAAACAAATCAAGATCATCACTCGCACCGCCAGACCTGGAGAAAATCTGACCACGCTTGATGGCGTAGACCACAAATTGGACGAAACCACTGTGTTGGTGTGCGATAATGCCGGGGCCCTCTCGATCGCTGGTGTGATGGGTGGTCAGGAATCAGAAGTCAGCGAAAAAACGCGCAATGTCCTTCTCGAAGGCGCGGCTTGGAACTTTATAAATATTCGAAAAACCGCAAGAACCTATGCCTTGAACTCGGAAGCCTCCTACCGCTTTTCACGAGGCGTTCACCCGGCGATGGCTGAGCGTGGTGTGAGGCGCGGGCTGGAACTGATGAAAGCCTGGGCAAATGGCAAAGTGGCGCCCGGCTTGGTGGATGCATACCCGCTTCCACCCAAAGATCCGATAGTAGAAGTCACTCCTGCCGATGTGAAACGCTGGCTGGGTGTCGAGTTGCCCATCAAGGTGATAAGGACCTTGCTGGAACGTCTTGAATTCACATGCGTGCTGAAAGATAAACAATGTTTGCTGGTCACCGGTCCCGATCACCGCATGGATATTGGCGGAGGTGTCACTGGTAAGGCTGACGTTATCGAAGAGATTGCCCGCGTTTACGGCTACGATAATATCCCCGAAACGCGTATAGCTGATGAACTCCCGCCCCAACTGGGAAATCCTGCCCTCGTCAAGGAGGAGCAAGTCCGTGACGTGCTTGTGGCTCAAGGATTACAGGAGATCATTAGTTATCGCTTCACCACCCCAGAGCGCGAGGCTCGCCGTCTGCCGCTCAACTCCCCTCCCGACGACAAACCCTATGTACGAATTGCCAACCCCATAGCTCCTGATAAGGTTGTTCTGCGGCACAGCGTCCTTGCCAGCATGATGGATAATGCGGAACGCAATGCTCGTGTGTGCGAACGGTTGGCGCTATTTGAGATTGGCCCCATTTTCCTGTCCTCAGAAACGGGGGATTTGCCTGAAGAATCCCTGCGTCTCGCCATCCTGCTCGCCGGAATGCGTTCACTTCCCGGGTGGCAACCTGCAGATACCGGTACTATGGATTTCTATGATATCAAAGGAGTCATCACCACCCTCTTTAATAGTGTGCGAATTCCGGATGTCCATTTTGAACCAGCAGAGCAACCCAGTTTCCATCCTAGGAAATGTGCGAAAGTAATGTCCGGTGAGAGTCAAATTGGCACCTTCGGAGAATTGCATCCGCAAGTGCGCGGGCAGTATGACTGGCCTGCTTCGTTCCGGGCTCAGATCCTGGCAGCTGATTTCGATCTGGATGCCTTACTGAAACTCATCCCCGCACTTCACGAGACCAAGGCCGTTCCAACGCTCCCGCCCCTGCTGGAGGATCTTGCTATAGTGGTGGATGAAAGTGTCCCGGCCGAACGCGTGGCCGAACTTATCCGCCAAGTTGGCGGGAAGGTATTGACCGGGGTGCGCTTGTTTGATGTTTACCGCGACGAGAAGATTGGCGCGGGTAAGAAAAGTCTTGCATATAGCCTGACATATCAAGCAATGAACAAGACCTTCTCGGACAAAGATGTTGCCGGGATGCGCGCCCGTATCGTCCGCCGCCTGGAGCAGGAATTAGGCGCTGCTCTGCGGAGTTTGGGTAGAACCTGACTTTCAGGTGCTTGCATTATGCGCCTGTCGCATGTATACTCGAAATATATTAAATCATTCAAGGAGGATGACTTATGGAAGAGAAGAAATCCAGCAGAACTGGCGCCATCATAGGAACGATCGCTGCAATTATGTTATGCGGCTGCCCCGGACTGAGCCTATGCGTACTTGGCCTAGCAACTGCCTCCGGGGTGGTGCCAGATGTGGTGAAGGGTTATGGGAATTTCCCGTTAAGTTATGGTTTAGGCTTCCTATGCGTGGCGCTGATCTTCATTGTCATTGCAGTCGTTGTACCGGTGCTGCTTCTGCGCAAAAAGAAAACCGCGCCCGAGGCTGCACCTGTGGATATCCTGCCGCCCCAGGAACCCCTGCCCCCAGCCTCATAATCATTACACATAATATGATTGCGACGCTCTATTTAGAGCGCCGCAATCCTTATAAAATTTCTTTGCTCCACATCAATCAATCGGGAATTAACGTAGGCATGACCGTTTTGCAGCCGGGGATAACAATCCAGTCCCGTCAGGTTGAGGCAGAATAGAGTTTGTATCGCGCTTGGCTCTCGGATGCTTGATTCATTACTGCAATGTACGATAAAATAATAAAATGGCATTCCCTCCCAGCGAAATTCTTCTCAGCCGTAACATCTGCTACATCACCTTAAAATAGCCGAAAATTGATTAGCCAGAAACCGCGGAGGCGGATTCAAGTCCACTCCTGCGGTTTTATTTTACTAGATTCTGGTATTCGGGATGTTTCTGGATGTACCCGGCGATGAACGGGCATAACGGCAATACGGTGAGTGATTGTGCCCGGGCATAATCCAGCCCGGCAGCCGCCAGGCTGGAACCGACGCCCTTTCCGCCCAGCGCCTCAGGGACACCGGTATGGGTAAAGGTGATTTTCCCCTCCGTCAGTTGGTACTCGAGCACCGCGAGAAAACCATCCTTACTGATTTCAAAGCGTCTGCCTTGCGGGTTGTGTACGACATGTACCTTGGGAGTATTGGTCATGATGGCTTCCTTTAAGGGGATTATCTTTACAACTTGGTCGGGGGTAGGTTTTCAAGAAAATATTCCGCTCCCTCCCACGAATGACGAATTATAAACTATTCAGGAAAGCGGCTTAGTTTAATTCCAGATCTCTACCTGCCAACTGCTCTAAGATTGCAATTGTCTCCTGTTTGCCTCCCACCCCATTCTCTCCAGCGGGGCCGACACAGGAAGGACAACCATCTTCGCACTCGCATTCCTTCACTAGTTCCAGCGCACGTTTCAGCAACTCTGAATGGATTTCAAACAACTTTTGGCTGAAACCGATCCCCGCCGGGATCTGGTCAAACAAAACAACCGAGGGATTTCCGAAGACTTTGGAGGTTGGGTCGGTATAGACGCCCAGGTCACCGCTGTCGCACATCAGGAAGAGCGGTGCCAGTTGTCCAAGTACAGTTGCCAGCCCGGCCAGCCCGCTTTTCATATGGAGGTTGGTTTCAGCTTTATGGTGGCAGGCCGGACAAAGCGTGATCAGGTTGTCCATCCGGTTGGCCTCTGCGGCGGAAAGAAATTGGCGAAAGGGTATCTTGTGATGAACTTCATGTTGACGGTTTCCAGTCTCGACCGCGCCGCAGACCTGGCAACGGTAACCATCCCGCAGGCGGACTGTGTCTCGCAGGGTATTCCAGCCGGGACCGTAATTGTTCGCGTCATTGGTCCAGTTACCTGCCGCACGTAGCGCTTCGATGGTCTGCTCGGATAGCGTCAGCCAATATCCAGTCGTTTGCAATTCAGATGGTGGCAGGTCGAGCGGTTCCTCGCCCAAGTTCTCGCCACCCAGCCACGCTCGCTTACGAAAACCGGTCACCTTGGAGGTGACTAGGAGCTCCCCGTAGGCTTTGGTGCACGCCTCTCCTTCCCCTGAGAGAGTTGGGCATGGGGTACTAACAAGTGTTGCCAGCAAATTCACTTCGGTCTGACGAAGTGGTTCGGTAAAGTAGTCGAGCGCTACCGGGATGAGCGTGGCAATGTTCCGGGTCAGGCTGAGGTCCTGGACAAAATATTGCTGTCCCTCGTGCAGGTATATGGCGCGTGGATGGACCATCCAGGCTGCAGATGCCAGGTCCACTTCGCCGAGGATGCGCGGTGCAGAACCATCCTCGATATGGAGGAGCACATTTTCGGGTGAGGCTGAGCGCAGCGAGACCGCCGCTGCCGGGTAGGCGTCTGCCATCCAGAAATACTTGTCACCCGATAGATGCAACTCCTGGCTTCCGACTAGGAAATCGAGGAATTCTTTGAGCTTTTCGGCAGGTAAATCCCCAAAGCCTTTGTCTTGCTGGAAGGGTAATTCGAATGCGGCACAACGCAAGTGGTTTAGAAGGATGAGTAGATGGTTGGGATTGATCAACGCGTGTTCGGGCGAGCGGGCAAAAAAGTAATTGGGATGATGGGCCAGGAATTGGTCGAGAGGGTTGGATGTGGCGATGAAAACCGCCACTGCCGGGTCACTCCCACGACCGGCCCGACCCGCTTGCTGCCACGTGGAAGCGATGGTACCGGGATAGCCAACGAGCAGCGCTGCCTCCAGCCCTCCTATATCAATACCCAGTTCGAGGGCGTTGGTGGCAACCACCAGCCGTATGCTTCCGTCACGCAAACCCTTTTCGATATCACGGCGCTGTGAAGGGAGATAGCCCGACCGGTAACCGCGAATGGGAGACAACAATGGGGGAATTTGGGTCCGGTAATTCTCCTTATCCTCCAGCTCCCTGTTTTCTTGTAAGTATGTCAAGAGAATTTCTACTGACCGCCTTGAACGCGTGAAAACGACTGCCTGCACGTTATGTGCAAAAAGATCCTGCGCCAGGCGGACACTTTCCTGCGTTGAACTTTTCCGGATTCCAAGAGCCGGATCAACGATCGGTGGATTATACACAAGAAAATGACGTTCACCGCGGGGGGCCCCATCCACATTTATAAGAGTAACCGGTGACTCAATGAGCCAGGTGGCCAGTTCTTGCGGATTCCCAATAGTAGCGGAGGTCAGGATGAACTGGGGGCTTGTTCCGTAAAATTCTGCCACTCGCCGTAGTCTTCGAATCACGTTAGCCACATGAGAACCGAACACACCCCGATACGTGTGCATCTCGTCAATGACAACGAAGCGCAGGTTTCGGAAGAATTCGCCCCAGTTTGTGTGATGGGGCAGAATCCCGGTGTGAAGCATATCGGGATTTGTGAAAAGGATATTGACATTCTTGCGGATCGCCGAACGGTGGGATGCAGGCGTGTCACCGTCATAAATTGCGGATCGTAGAATATCAATCGTGGACTGAAAAGAATTGAGGCCGGAGAGCTGATCTTGGGCGAGAGCTTTGGTTGGGAAAAGATAAAGGGCGCGGGTTTCCTGATCGCCAAGCAGTGCGGCCAGGACCGGTAGATTGTAGCCAAGTGTTTTACCGCTGGCAGTTCCTGTAGCCAGTACAATGTTTTCGCCGCGCCGGGCAGATTCCCACGCCAGTAATTGATGGCTATAAAGCGAGAGGATTCCGCGCGCGACAAGTGACTCTGCGATAATGGGAGGCAGGTCTGCCGGGAAGGGGTGCAGATCAGCGGGACGCGGCGGGGTGGTGCGCCAGATGGGGAGGTTGGGGGCAGTTTCCGGGTCAGTCCGCCAGCGGGAAAGCAAAGCTTGGATAGACATAATATTGTAAAGATTATACCCGGGGTGCAGCAATCACAAAAAATATGCGAGAGTTCAAACTCTGCAAGAAACGCGTGGTCTTATTATTCTGTTAACCACCCAAGGTTGATGTGCGTGCGCTCGGGTTCGATTTTTAGAATTTCCAAGTCAAGGATATCGCTGACTTTGAGCAGTGCCCCGAATGGGATCCGGGTACGGTGCAGAAGGGCTTCGTGCTTGATGCCGATATCCACGAAGGCATCGCAATCCACGATGTTCCGGACCGTACTTTTAAACGTTAATCCTGGAGCCAGGTCTTCCAGGTTGACCACGTATGGCGCTTGGGTTTATATGATGCTTACTGATCTTCCAGGGCGGTCATTGTCAGGGTATCGTTTATAGCCTGACGCAATTCATCGGTCAAATTGCCATGTTCTTTGATAGAAACCAGGATGGTTTCACGACTTTTTCGAGGCCGCGCAGGCGGGTCAGTTCGTCGGCGATGATGCGGACCTGGTCATCTTCTTTGTGCGTCCGGTCATACCAGACAAATTTATGGGGTGAGTTCCCGAGGTTCCCCTGCTGGATGATTTTCCCGGGGAGGGTTTCGTTCATTTGGCGTGCCAGGGTCGTGTATTCAGGTAATTCAAACAAGGTCAAACTTCCCAAGGATATGATCCGAAACTTGAACTTTTATTTCGTATCATCAAGGACTGGGGGTTGGTTATTCGGTTTTCCCTGCAACAACCGGAATGTCACGCCCCCCACCGCCAAAGGAAACCAGAAAGTCAGAGCGCGGTAAGCCAAGGTTATGAGCACGGCTGCATCAATCTTGACCCTCAGCGTATTCAGCGCCACAGCCATCGCCCCCTCAACCACTCCCAGACCAGCGGGCGTCGGTGAAACGATCAAGAACAAGTAACCGATGCTAAACCCTCCCACAAGGGTCCCAACGGTAAACGGGGTGCCAAAGGCCAGAAATACAAATGCCAAAACACAAATGAGAAGTGCCTTGCTATTCAGGGCAAAAAGAAAAGGCCAGATCAAGGTTTTCTTTTTACCCTGGAGGGTGGATAGCCCTTCTGCCATTTCTGCAGCATATTCATGGGGGCGCGTCTCGCTCAAATATTCACGGTGGATAAAGGGCCGCAGAACCCGGTTGACCAGGCGTGCCATCCAGGCCAGGGCATTCCCCAACGCCGTTGCCGACCGGTAGCCTAAATAAATGAGGACAGCGAAAGCAATTGCCAGTCCCAATAGGATAAGGGAAGCAGTTATTTCACCTGCATTTAAATTGTTACGACGGATGAGAACCACCCATCCCAGCGCTAGGATGATCAGGAAAGCAACATAGTCGAAAAGAACAAACAACGCACCTACCACTGTCACGCGACCCGAAGAATGGTTACGTCGTTTGGCATCGTCCAGAAAAACTGCCATCCCCCCGATTCCAGCAGTTGGTGTAACCACGTTTACGAAGGTGGCTGCTGAAGAAACCATGAGCAGACGTTTCTTATCCTCATGCAAACCAACCAATTTGTACAAGAGGCTATAATCAATGGCGACGTTATAAATCCAGAGACATTCAAAGAAAAAAGCAACCGCTAAAAAACGCCAGTTACTATGATGGAGAGTGTCACTGATATTTTTGAGTTCGGTAAGGCTAAAAATTATGAATGCAACACCAAGTAGCAGGATGATTACGATAAAGATTTTACGCATTGCAGAATTATACTGGATATTTTCCCCAACAAAAACCTCCCACAGATCACCGCCTGCGGGAGGATATTGTAAGCTTGTCCTTTCCTTCGCGGACTATGTCCGCCGCCGCCCCAGCCCCCCGACCAGGGATATGTAATAGAGCAGTTGCAGCATTGCCGTTACCAGAGCGGCTACGTATGTTAGCGCGGCCGCGTTTAGAACCGTATTGACGCCGCGCTGCTCATCAGGGCCGGTGATGATGCCAGTTTCAGACAAGAGACGTCGGGCGCGAGCAGAGGCATTCAATTCCACCGGCAAAGTTGCGAGGGCAAAAACTGCCCCACCGGCAAAGATCACTATTCCAAGCCAGGCAATATTTATACCCAGCGCCATGCCGGCATAGCTTAAAATCAGTCCAAGCATGACTAGGATCCATCCCAGATAGGATCCGATGTTGACCATCGGTACCAACGCGGCGCGAAAGCGCAGAGGAAAATAACCTTCAGCATCCTGCTGGGCATGACCGAGTTCGTGGGCGGCAACAGCCAGTGAGGCAACAGAAGTATTTTGTGCAACACCTTGAGACAGGTGCAGAATTTTGGTACGCGGATCGTAGTTATCGGTCAGGTTCCCAGCGACGTTCTGGATTTGTATTCCGTATAGTCCGCCACGGGCGATCAGGCGCTGGGCAGCTTCAGTCCCAGTCAACCGGCTGCGTGCCTGGACACGGCTCCACTTCTGGTAAGCAGATTTGACATACCAGGAAGTAAACAGCATCAGAAGGAAAGCCGGAGCCATAAAAAGAAGGTATTGAGGGTTGAACAACATGATCTCTCTCCTGTCGTCCAACCAATCAAACTGGTTTGCGGTCTGGCTGGTTGGATTTGTAGATTTATTAATACCTTGAGGTCACGGATGAAGTAGCAATTGCATTGCCGCGTCCAACTGCGGGTCGCGCTTGGCTGTGATGTCAGCCTGATTCATCGTGACGATCATATCCGGTTTAAGGCCAATCTTATCAATGGTACGGCCATTGGGGGTCAGCCATTTGGCAATAGTCACGCGAGCAGTGCCACCATCGGAAAGCGGGAACCAGTTTTGCACTGAGCCTTTACCGTAGGTAAGCTCACCAACCAGCTTCCCGCGCCCATCGTCCTGGATCGCACCCGAGACAATCTCTGAAGCCGAAGCTGTATTTCCATTTACCAGCACCACCAGAGGGATGGTAGTCGCAAGCCCTCCAGGGATGGCGTCATGCGGGGTGGTGGTACCGTCACTGTACTTTTCGGTCACGATTACGCCATGATCAATAAATTCTGAAGCAACCGCGATGCCAGCATCGAGGTAACCGCCTCCGTTATCGCGCAGGTCCAGGATCATGCCGGACGGGTTCTGGGCCATTAATTGACTCAACTGGTTATGGAAGTCGCTGGCAGTGGTATCCCCAAACACTGTGATCTGGATATAAGCGATGTTGTTGGCAAGCATTTTGCTTGTGACGCTGGGGATAACGATATGGGCACGTGTGATGGTAAATTGCAGCGGCTTATCTACGCCAGTGCGCTGTACCGTCAGTTGAACGTTGGTTCCGGCCGTTCCCATCACCTTTGTCATACGCACCAGGTCAGGGTCAATCCCGGTTACATCCTGACCGTTCACTGCGGTGATTTGGTCCCCCGATTGCAAGCCGGCCTTCTCAGCAGGATATCCAGGAATAGTCTTGGTAATGGTTAAATACGCTCCTCTGGTATCCACATAAGCACCGATCCCATCATAAGCTCCTTGCATGGCCATATTAGCATCGGTTGTTTCCTTTGGAGTCCAATACCCGCTATGGGCGTCTCCCAAGGCGTTCATCATTCCGCTGATCGCTCCCTGTACGAGTTTGGTGTTGTCCACAGGCTGGTCAACGTAGTTCTGATGGACAAGGTTCCAGGCTTGCCAGAAGGAAACAAATTGCGACTGCAAATCTGCCGGAGTGCCTCCCTGGTTGGCTCCGGGGGCGGCCGTGAGTGTTGTAATGGCCGCAGGTCTTAGAGCGGGGATGAAATTCCCAACAACAAAACCACTTCCAAAGAGGGATACAACCAGAACAATCGCCACAACAGAAATCAAAACTGAACGCAAGGTTTTATTTTGCATCTAAATCTCCCAAATGGATAATAGTCTATCTTAACATGACTGGATTAACACAAAATGAAATTTAGTTCTCCGCGTACCAGCGAGGAGATGGAAATTTCTCTCTAAATCCCGGAAATTCCCAATAGCTCAGAAATTTTATCAACCTGGTGTAAGAACTACGTTAGATTCGGCCATCCAGTAAACCGGGCAGATCGGTCCATTTTTTTAGGGCTGCGTCAGCATCCTCCCCGGCAGAATCTTTTCCCACCAGGATCGTAAACAAGCCCAGGCGACGCGCTGCGCGTGTAATGCGGGCTTGGTCGTCGAGCAGGGCGCAGGAACGAGGTTCTGGGGAGCCGGCGGCTTGCAGGGCTAATTTAAAACTTTCGGGCATCGGCTTGCAATAAGGGGCAAAGGTGTGCACATCCAGGATGCCGTCGAATAATCCCTGCAGGCCAAGTACTTCCAATACCCGATTAGCATGGGCACGGTCGGCGTTGGTGAAGATATATTTGCGTGCCGGTAGGGCCTCGATCACTCCGCGCAGTTCCGGGTTCGGGTGAAGATATACTACTAAAGGCACGTTATGTACGAATGCCAGGTATTCTTCCATATTTACGGTGTAGTTGACTTGCAGGCCACGCAGCGTGGTACCATAATCGCGGAAAAACTGTTCGCGCAGCACTTCGATTTGTTCTGGAGGAAACCCCATCCGTTCGTGCATGTAGGCATTAATGCGATCACGGATAGCCATCCATAACCCGCTGGAGGAAGGATAAAGTGTCTCGTCGAGGTCGAAAAGTAAGGTTTGAAAACGCATGGCAATATTATACGGTAGAATAAAGCCATGACCATCCGCGTTTTGCCTCCTGAAGTTGCCTCGCAAATCGCAGCAGGCGAGGTCGTGGAACGCCCCGCTTCAGTAGTGAAGGAATTGATGGAAAATGCCCTGGACGCCGGGGCGAAATCTGTGATCGTAAATATCGCCTCTGCAGGCCGGACCCTAATTCAAGTGGCCGATGACGGTGTTGGTATTCCGGCTAACGAGTTAAGATTGGCTGTTGAGCGCCACGCGACCTCCAAACTGGTCTCCGCCGACGATTTGTTTTGCATTGCCACGCTAGGGTTCCGCGGTGAGGCACTGGCTTCGATTGGTTCAGTCTCGCGTATGATCATCACATCACGAACAAACTATGAACCTGCCGCTGTGCGCCTGCGCGTGGAAGGGGGGATCATTGGCAAACTTGAAAAAGTGGGCGCGCCAGTGGGTACAGCGGTCAGAGTGGAAGAATTATTCTACAACATCCCTGCGCGGCTAAAGTTTCTGAAACAGGATATGACCGAACGCCGGGCGATAGATACTCTGTTGACGCGTTACGCCCTGGCTTACCCGCGGGTGCGTTTTAAATTGTCGGAGGGGATCACTCTCTCATTCCAGACAAGCGGCGATGGCGATCGGCGTGCTATCCTGGCCTCGCTGTATGGCGTGGAAACAGCCCGCCAGATGTTGGAAGTGGTGGCAGAAGAAGATGGCTTCAAATTGACCGGCTATATCAGCCCCACAGGGTTGACGCGTTCCAACCGCAAGGAGATCACATTCTTCGTAAATGGGCGTTGGGTGAGGGATACTCCATTGAATGCTGCATTGCTCCAGGCTTATCACACCCTGCTGATGGTGGGACGCTACCCTCTGGCAGCATTGTTCCTTGAAGTGCCACCCGAAGAAGTGGATGTGAATGTCCACCCGGCCAAGGCGGAAGTTAGATTCCGAAATCCAGACAAAGCATTCAGTTTCGTTCAGCGTTATGCACGGCGTGCCATCCTGGCTTTCATGCCCGTTCAGCACTTGAATTCGCAAAACCTGTGGGGGAGCGCGACGTCGCAGCCGCAAATGATCGACCCAGTTTGGAGTCTTGCACACGATGAGACAAACGTCGAAGGTGAAAAATCAGGGGTGGTGGGCAATATGGTTGTCCCTCCCTCGCTAAAGACAGAAGACTCGGAACTGCCTTCTCCCAACATTGCCGTTCCACTGCTACGGTTAATTGGCCAGATTGGTGCTACTTATCTCGTGGCTGAAGGCCCGGATGGGTTGTATTTGATTGACCAGCACGCTGCCCATGAACGGGTCCTGTTCGAAAGACTGATGGCCCAGCACGAACAAAAGACCATCCCCTCGCAAGCCCTGCTGACTCCCGCTGTGGTACACCTGACGCCTGCCAATACTAAATTGCTCGAGGACCAATTGCCGGTGTTAAAGCATTTTGGTTTCCAAGTTGAATCGTTTGGGCAAAACAGCTTTCAGGTGCGCGCCTTACCGAGCCTGTTCGCCAATTCCGACCCAGCCGCGGCTCTGCGTGCCCTGGTGGAAGACTTTGAAGAAGACGAAGCTCCGTTACAGAATGAACTCGAGGCAAAAATTGCCGGGCGTGTCTGCAAGCGGCTGGCCGTAAAGGCTGGGCAGGTGCTCTCCCCCGATGAACAGCGTGCCCTGCTGAACGATCTGGAAGCATGCACCTCGCCGCGCACTTGTCCGCACGGCAGGCCGACCATGATCCATTTGTCGGTGGATACACTGGAGCGACAATTTGGGAGGAAGGGCGCCCGTTGATTTATTAAAAGCAAAGGGAAAAATTAGTCGCCAAGGTTTTGCAGTCATATTTAAACTAATACGTGTTCCTTTGCGCCCGTTTTGTCATAAAGTTTTTAAAAATTCCTCCCGCTCATCAAAATTTATATTCCGTGGGCTATTTCGCTTACCCAAATAAACCCGGCGAGGCGCCTATCCGCTTCCAGATCGTTGACATCTTTAGCACGAACCCCAGCTTGGAGGCGGATAATATCCTTATATTAGTGCATCCGCCTTGTAAGTATCCAGCATTGTTATCGAGTAGCTGGATAATAAGTGGGTCGGAAACCACGTGGTCGTAGAATTCAAATCTCCGTGCGGAGGGTGCGTCAGTACCGGAATGGCTGCCCAACCCAACACGATTGCTAGATGCAGCGAAGCATAACCAGGCGTGCCCACAACAAAACGCTTTAAACTTGGGGGAGTGTTGAATGCGGACAGAGAACCCCAAGAGCTGGGGATGTCGAAGGTGTGATGAAATATAAACCGGGATGCATAGCTATGCATCCCGGATGGAGTATTTGCCTTTCGGCAGGCGGATAATAAAGACCGTCCCTTTGCCGAGTTTTGATTCAACCTCGATACTGCCTCCGTGGCCGGAGACAATCTGCTTGCAAATAGATAGCCCGAGCCCGGTGCCAGATACTTTGCCCTCGGAAGTGCGCACCCGGAAGAATTTCTGAAAGAGATGCGGTCTGGACTTTTCAGGTATGCCCATCCCGGTATCTCGAACGGAGAGTGTCCAATCCCGGTCACCCATGGATGCTGTCATGGTCACAGAACCATTTGGGAGATTGTATTTGATGGCATTACTGAGAAGGTTCAGAACAACTTGCTTTAATTTATCGCGGTCCGCTTCCACCTGCGGAAAACCGGAGGGGATTTTGATATTAATGGCGATTGAGTCCTCGTTTGCTTTGTCCTGCATAATCTGGCGGCACTCTTCCAGCAAGGGTGGCAGGGCGAATTTCGTGAAGAAAAACTGGACCCGCCCTGATTCCAGCCGTGCCAAATCAAGGAAAGAGGATGTCAGGGTGTTCAACCGCAGGGTTTCGTCGTGAATATTGCGAATCATCTGTTCGCGTTGATCTTGTGACATTTCCGGTCGAAGCAAAAGGAAAGTTGCTGTACTGATAGAGGCCAGCGGAGTGCGCAGTTCGTGTACAAACTCTGCGATCAGATCGGATTGTTGGAACAAACGGGCATTTTCGATCGCCACCGCTGCCTGTGCTCCAAGCACCAAGAGCAGGTCAACATCGTCTTCGGTGAAAGTGTCGTGGTGTTTATTGATGACTTCAAGAACACCGACAACTTTTTCCTTGGTGATGAGAGGCACGCCCAACATGGACCCGGTGGGAAAACGAGTGGCCTCTTCGATTTTTATATAGAAACGGGCATCTTCATGGGCGTTGGCAATACGCACCGGTTCCCGGTTGGCTACGATCCAACCGGCAATGCTGCCCTCCAGAGGGACTACCAAGCCGCGCGTGGTTTGCAGATCGAGGTTGGTTGCAACCTGAAAATTTAACTGGCGGGCAGTATCATCATAAAGCAGGATGGATGCAGCTCCAGATTCAGTTATATCAGCAGCGGCATGGACGATGTGATTGAGCAAAACATCCAGGTCGAGGGTCGAAGCCAGGTCACGGGCAATGGCAATCAGGCGGTGAGAACGCTCGAGACGTTTCTCGATGTCATTCATTTATTCTTTTGTTTTTCAGAAGCAAGCATTGCCTCTGCGAGTTTGTTAAATTGCTGGTATGTCATACTGTCGGGACTGGCATCAATCACAGTGGTTTTCATGCGTGTGGCTGAATAAAGAAGTTCGGGTGCGGGGGTGATGGCTATCAGTGGTGTCTGGCCGAGGATTTCTTCCATTTGTGTCAGGGTGAGCTGGGTATCCGAGCGAATGCGATTAACCACGATGGCGTGGACACGCTGACGGCTGCCAGTCAGGTCAGCAAGATCGTTAATAAGCGCCTTAGAGTAAATGACCGAATTCATTACCGGTTCCACAAGCACTAGAAGAATATTGCAGACGGGTAATATTTTCTGGATCAGGGGTCTAAGACCTGCCCCCAGATCGAGGACCAGGTAGGGGGTCAGATAACTCATGCGGTTGACCAGCGCCTCCATCAAATCCGGGGCGTTCACCAAAAGCCCATCTTTTGCCTGGACCGAGCCAAAAAGCAGACGGAGTCCATTTGTATGGGTGTAAAGAAGTTCCCGGATTTTCTGACGTGTGATGTCTGATAAGCTGGACGAAAGGAGTTCGGTCAGGACACGGGGATTGGCGACGCCCATATCGGGGCCGAGGGTGCCCATCCCAGGACGCAGTTCCGCCACAATAACATCGCTGTTGGCTGCTATCCGGAGGGCATCCCCCAAATTGACAGCGACCGTGGTGACCCCCTGCCCACCGCGCGGTGAAATGATGCCAATCGTCATGGAACGTGGATCGACAAGCATTGGCGAGGTGGGGACTTTACCTTTACTGGAACGGGCCAGCAGGGCTTTGACATGTGCTCTTAGTTCGGTAGGATGGGTCGGTTTGGTCAGGTAATCGTCTGCTCCAGCTTCAAAACCGATTACCTTGTCGTCCAGTTGTGTTTTGGCGGTGAACATCAGGATGGGGGTGTCAGCTGTCAATGAATTGGCGCGCAGGCGTTTGGCTACCTCGTAACCATCCATCTCTGGCAGCATCACGTCCAATAGAATTAGATCGGGATTTTCTTTTTCAGCTTGCGCAAGGCCTTGCTCGCCGTTGGCAGCTGCTATGATTTTGTATCCCTGTTTCTGAAGCATCATGCCCACCAATTTCAGGGTGTCAACATCATCGTCGACGATCAGAATTTTCTCTGCCATGGGAAAACCTCTGTATCCTTAAACAAAGTCTAGCATAAATCGGCTGGAGAAACAAGTGCTGCTTGTACGAACCGCGAATTATCTTTATTATATGAAAAGAAACGCTATTTAGGGGATTTACATATAATCAAACGACCGGTTTTGAAGGTAAGATCGGTTTGGAGTTACGATACAGGTTGTGTTCCACAATGTAATCGTAAACAGCGGGCAGCAAAAAATAGCGGAATGGGCGGCCGTCGGCAACGCGCTGGCGAATTTCGTGAGCCGCGATGTCAAGTAACGGAGCATCCAAATACCGGATTTTGGCTTTCACACCAGGGATAATATTTTCGAGAGCAGTCAGATCAATGGAATCGCCCGGCCGGCGTAAAACGCCAACATAGCGAAGCGCAGCTACAAAGTCTGCCGGGCAATGCCAGGTAGGAAGGTCGCGTAGAGAGTCACCACCCATCAAATAGATCAGATCTGCACCAGGGTTATGTTCCGAAATTATTTTTACTGTATCCGCCGCAAAATGGGGACCTGGACGGTCGATTTCCACTGTAGACAATTCGAACCGAGGATTGTTCATTAAAGCTAATTTGACCATTGCCAGGCGATGGGCGAGTGGGGTGATCGGCTGCCCTTGCTTGTGAGGCGGGTCGGGGGTCAATACCCAAAGCAACCGGTCGAGGCCGAGTTGGGCGTCAGCTTCAGCGGACAGGATAAGGTGACCAATGTGGGGTGGGTCGAAAGAACCGCCGAAGACCCCAATAATTGATGACATGAGCGTAGTATATCATTACAAAGTTTTAGGTTGGATGGATAGCACTGAATTTCTTGGAGTACCCTCATGAGTATTTTGGATCACTTCATCTGATTTTCATAATCGTTGGATATACTATCTAATAATATGAATGTTTTTGAGGATTCGATTGGTTGCGGAATCGATAAGGTGGAGTTGAGCTGGTTACCCCTACATAAAACCACTCAAATTCCAACGTCACCATGTTGATTCCATGAAATCATATAAAGGAGAAATAAAAATGAAAAAAGTGTGGCAGTGGATAATAGGTATCGTGCTGGGGCTGATTATTCTTGCCGTCCTGCTTAGCGTTGGATTCATGGTTTGGAACAACATGCACATCAATCGCGGTGAGGCCCGGGTGTACCCCGGCTTTCCGCAGCGCGGCCCCGAGATGATGCCATACGGCGGGTTTGGATATCATATGCGCGGTCCCGGCATGATGGGCTATGGGAGGATTCTTTTTGGTGGGTTTTTCGGAGGGCTGTTTATGCTCGCATTCCTGGCGCTAGTGGTGCTTGGAATCATCTGGCTGGTACGTCGCGGGAGTACACCAAAGCCTGTAAATGCAACCGCTGCAATCCCTGCCGCGGCTTCCGAGCAAATGCCTGCTGCAATCGTTAATCCTTGCAAGAAGTGTGGCAGGCCCCTTCAGGCTGAATGGGCAGTTTGCCCTTACTGTGGGAAAAAAGTGTAAAAACCGCCAGTGAAGTCATCCTATATCAAAGCTAGTTTTAGGCCTCCGAAAGGTAACACGGAGGCCTGATGTTTGGAGGGGGGGATCGTTTACCCCTGGATTTCTTGATTGTGAAACATCCAGGAAGAAAACAAGGGGGGGGTGAGTACTACTTACGTCTCCACGACTGGCAAGGGTGATGATGATTAACCCTTAACTTCAGCTCATCTCCGCAAGAATGCGAAAGTTGATGCGTCATGAATCATGATAGACTCGCACAAGCTTATTATGCCAAAACACTGGTTCGACTTTATGCTGCTCGGGGTGGTCTGGAGTGCCTCCTTCCTGTGGATCAAGATTGCAGTGCAGGAAGTCGGTCCATTATTAATTATGCTGGCCGGGTTCCGCGTTGCCTTTGGGGAGCTGACAGCCATCCTGGCCATAATTTTTCTACGCGCACGATGGCCTCTTGAGCGTGCCACCTGGGCCACCTTTGCCATGCCGGGTATCACCAGCGTTGCCATTCCCTGTTGCCAGCATCGTAGTTGTCAAATGGAAATCCACCAAAAAATACCACAATGGACAAAGGGACCACAACGAGGTCTTGATTTTCTTCACGGTCTTTACGATGAGAAATACTATGACTGATTTCCGTTCCGGTTTTATCACCATTCTAGGCAAACCTAATGTGGGCAAATCCACGCTGGTAAACACCCTGCTTGGCCAGAAAATCGCCGCAGTCTCCCCCCGTCCGCAGACCACCCGCCGTCGTCAGCTTGGCATCCTGACAACCCCTCATGCGCAACTTGTCTTTATTGACACGCCTGGAGTGCATTCTCCGCGCCACAAACTCGGCAGGTTCTTCAACCAGGAAGCCGAGGAAGCCCTGGAGGGTGTGGATATCATTCTCTTCCTGGTGGACGGCAGCAACGAACCAGACGAAGACGATGAGCGGATTGCCAGCCTGCTGGCGGCGCTGCACCTCAAGCCAGACCTTGTACTTGGCCTCAACAAACTCGATCTGCTCACAACACAGGCATTGGCCAGCCGGCGAGCCGCGTATCAGGCTCTGGTCCCAGAAGCTCTCGCGCTGGCCTTTTCAGCGACGAGTCGCGCCGGGCTGAACGAATTGATATCTGCGCTGACCGCCCGTCTGCCGGTCCGTCCGCCGGAGTTTCCCGAGGAACAATTAACCGATCTGTTTGAGCGCGAGATTGCCGCCGAATTGATCAGGGAAGCGGCGCTCATCTATCTGCGTGACGAGGTGCCGCATGCCCTGGCTGTCCGCATCGACGAGTACACCGAGCGCGGCGAAGCGGGTGCATTCATTTCTGCCACCCTGTTCGTGGAGCGTGATTCGCAGAAGGGCATCATCATCGGCGAAGGCGGGGCAATGCTCAAAAAGATCGGCTCGGCGGCACGCAAAGAAATCGAATCCATGAGCGGGCGCAAGGTCTTTCTCGAACTGCGAGTAAAGTTGTCGAAAAACTGGCGTGACGACGAGGATGCCCTGCGCCGGTTCGGGTATAAAATCAAGAAATAACCGGGGAATTCTCCCCAAATCGAGAAAAAGGAAACCATGATTACGACGCTCTTGTTGATCGCCGTCTTATTCACTGCAGTGGTAGATTGGGCAGCGGTTGCAAAGGGCTGGAAGGTAACCGAAACCATTGCCAAACCTCTCACGATGGTGCTCCTGTTTGGGTATCTCGTGCTGGCAGGAGGATTCGGCTCAACCCCGTTGATCTGCTTCGGACTGGGAATTACCTTCTCCCTGGCCGGGGATATTTTCCTGTTGGTATCCTATACGCGATCCTCGAACCGGTGGTTCCTGCCGGGCCTGGCTGCGTTCCTGCTGGCGCATGTATCCTATATCATTGGTCTGAACTCTCCAATGGGAGAACCCTCACCGCTTTGGGCCATTGGGATTGGGATCATCCTGGGACTGGCAGCGGCGCGTGTCCTGCGGCGCATACTCACCGGGGTGCTCGAGAAGGGACTCCGGCAGATGGTGGTACCAGTGATAGCTTATGGAACGGTCATTACACTCATGCTGCTATCGGCGATCCTAACCATCTACCGTGTCGAATGGAAAGCCTCAGCATCAGGATTGGTGAGCCTGGGAGCCATTCTATTCTATTTTTCCGACATCATTCTGGCATGGAACAAGTTCGTGAAGCCCATCAGGAATGGACGGGTGATGAACATGGTTGCCTATCACCTCGGTCAGATGGCCCTGATCGCGGGAGTGGTCATTCAATTTGGACGATAGAAGAAAACAGGGAGAGCAGGCGGCTGGAAACACATCACCAAAATCAGAATAATAATTTTCTTCTTAAGTCTTTCTATGATTTTCTGAATGGCTGGAACCCTTCCCCGAGGGCCTCATGCGCCATGCCAATTACCATAAAAGCCTGGGGGTCCGCTTCGTGGACGATCGTCTTCAATTGCTGAACTTCGGAGCGGGTGATCACGCAATAGAGCACCGGCCGCGACTCGCCGGTGTAAGCGCCCGTCCCCTCAAGGATAGTTACGCCACGCTCCATATCGGTGAGGATTCGGTCCGCCATTTCCCTGCACTTATCGGTGATGATCAAGGCGGTGCGGACGGTACCGCCCCCCTCAAGAGTGCTATCGACCACCAACCCGGAGACGTACAGGACGATGAGGGCATACAATGCCTTTTGCCATCCAAATACGAATCCCGCTGCCAGGATGACCAACGCGTCGGTTATCAGGTAACTTTGAGTCATTGGAATGCCGCGCCAGCGGTTCAGGATACGAGCCAGGATGTCGGAGCCACCGCTGGTGCCTTGAGCCCGGTAGACCAGTCCATAACCGATCCCACTGACCACCGCCCCGTAGAGAGAATTGAGCACCAGGTCGTTGGTAATCCCATTTTGGGGGAAAAACGGCAGCCAAAGGACCGCCTCGGTGAAGAAGGAATAAGCCAGAACGGCCACCAATGTCCGCAGGGCGAATCGCCGCCCGCCCAGCAGGCGCCAGCCAAGCAGGAAGAGGGGGATATTCCCAACGAAAACCATCAGACCAATCGACCAGCCAGTGAAATGATGAATCAGCTGAGAGATGCCGCTGATACCCCCACTGGCCAGTTGCGCCGGGACCATGAAGAGCCGCAGGGCGACTGCCTGCAGAAATGTGCCGGCAAGGATGAGGATATAGTCACGGATGGTAGGCCAATATTTTTTTATCACCATTTCCTCACCTCGTGTTAAGCAATCCCCTAATTATTGATATTCGTTTAATTTTGTTCCCGCCAACCTCTCGATCATCCCGACCACAGCCGAATTGTCCAGTTCACCCATATCGTTCTGGAGCATGGCGTTGTAGAGTTGGGCGTCCACAGCCACAGAGGGCAGAGGGATGCCGTACTCGCGGGCTGTTTCCAGAATGATGTTCAGGTCTTTGGCCATCATGTGGGATTTGAAGCCCGGGGTGCGGTTGCCTGCAAACAGCCGCGGGGGTTTTACATCCAGAGTCCAGCACTGGGCAGCGCCGCCCTTGATGGACTCCACCACTTTCTGCGGGTCCACGCCAGCTTTCTGGGAGAAGATCAGCAGCTCACCCAATGCCACCATCTGCGCGGCGACCATGATCTGGTTGGCTGCCTTGGCGACCTGACCGGCTCCCGCCGCACCCACATGCGTGACCGTTTTGCCCATTGCCTGAAAAACAGGCATGACTTTTTCCAATGCATCAGCCGGCCCACCGACCATGATGGCAAGCGTCCCGGCGCGGGCTCCGACATCCCCGCCGGAAACCGGGGCGTCCAAAGCAAGCACACCCATCCCGGCAAGCCTCGCAGCCAGGCTGCGAGCAGCAGCGGGTTTGATGGTGGAATTGTCGACCCAGATGAGACCGGGGCGCGCGCCCGAGGCGATACCGTTTTCGCCGAACACCACCTGCTCCACATCCGGCTGGTCGGGCAGGTCGGTGAATACCACGTCGACCTGAGCGGCGACCTCGGCGGGGGAGGAGGCGCCCCGTGCGCCTTCAGCAACCAGCTCGTCCACGGCGTGAGGCGAGCGATTGTGGATGATGAGCGGGAAACCGGCTTTGAGAATGTTGCGGGCGATGGATTTACCCATCAGCCCGAGACCAATGTAACCGACTTTCAGCATAAATTCCTCCGCGGGTGCTGACGGGATTATATCGCGCCGGACCTTGGACCGGCCTCCGCAGCGGAAGCCGGTCCAAGGTCCGGAGAGAACCGATTACTTGATTTCGTAGACGATGGTCACGGTAGTGGTGATCTGCATGGAGCCAGCTTGAACAGGCACACTCCCTCCGGCGGCGGCCATATCAGCACGGGAATACTGGACGGAGACAGGGACCGTGGTGTCGTAGTAGGAGATGGTCTGGACGGTGCCGAGCGAGACACCGGTGGCGCCGGTCAGTTCATCGGCCTGCTTGCGGGCATCAGAAACCGCGGCCAGACGGGCCTGGGAGAGGGCGGCAGTCTTATCAGCCACGTCGAAGGAGATGCTGTTGATGGTGTTAGCCCCGGCAGTTACGCTGGCGTCGAGCAGACCGCCCAGCTTGGTGAGGTCGCGCACGGTCACGTAGACGGTGTTGTCGACCAAGTAGAGGATGCCGGTTATTTTCCCGTCCTTGTCATATTGCTGCTGAGGGTAGATACTGAAATTGGTGGTCTGGATGTCCTTTTCGGCAACGCCGGCAGCCTTGATGGCAGCAATGACAGCCTGGGCACTGGTGTTGTTAGCTGTCATGGCGACGGAAGCGCTGGCATCCTGGGCATGAACGCCAATGTTGATATGGGCGATGTCGGGGGTGAGGGTGACCTCGCCTGTGCCAGTGACGGTGATGGTGCGCTGGATTGGCTGAGGCTGGACGGTAATAGTGGAGGGGCCGCAGGCAGCCAGGGCAATGGCGAGCAGCAAGACAGTGACCAGGAATAAGAATTTAGTTTTCATAAGGAACTCCTTGTTTGAGTGGATTAATTGTACACCGGTAAGACGCTGTAGAAGGAGGAAAGTTCCTGGCAAGATCTGGTGCAGAGATTCCGGAAGAAGGGAGGCAGAAGATGGAGGCCGGCAAGCAGATCACGTATGATGGATTCAGCATGAGGGGCGTGCAGCCCTGGCAAGCGAGTTTCGATATCTCCTTGGGAGGATGATATCCCCTGGCGGGATGATATCCCCCGTGGGGATGCTATGCTCCGCAAACAGCGCCCGGGCAGTACCCGGTAGGAAAGGTTTCGAACTTCGTTTGTTTCTGAGGAACAATAAGAGGAACAAACGAATATCCTTGCGGAGGACTATCGGCGGGGATGACCCCCCATGCGGGGATGAACTTCCTCGCCCAACCACGATATTCCGGTTTGTGAGATGCCAGCCGCGCTAAACGCGCCAAAACGATTAGAAACGAATGACTGATTTTTGCGCGAATATGCCTTCAGCCAGAACCAGGTGGTAACGCCTGGAATAAAAGTCACTTTTTAGGAGTTATCGCGGAACGAATGGCAACTATGCGGCTATTAAGGTGCGGAAGAAATCACGGCAAGGGTACCCAGTGGATGGCTCCTGCCTGAACCTATTATAGAACATATATTCTATTTCAGCAAGGGAACTGCTCACAAAGCGCATGCAAGCCACCCTGGAAAGGCGCAACCAGGAGGGCGCCCGCCCCTATCAGCTTACAATCAGCGTGGGGGTTGCAAACTTCGATCCTGAGACTCCCTGCACCATTAGCGAATTGATCACCCGGGCAGATGAGCTGATGTACCAACAGAAAAAGGAAAGAAAAAGGAACTAAAAATTCGACAAGCATTTCTTCAATTGCTTTAAGGTTGAGGGGGAACCAGTAAGTGGAGATGGTGAACGGCGGGCAGTCCTGAGGGAAGGATGACCCGTTTCATAAGTCCAACGGCTCCCTGGAAATCATCTCACCATCCCGGATGGGGAGGTATCTAGCCAAGTTACCCACTTCTGACTTACCCGGCCGATAACAAGATTGAAACCCCAGTCAACCCCACCCCGAGGTAACACTCCAAACGCCGAGATAGTGGGACCTGTGTCCCAACTTTGTGAAATATTTGACATTCCTCCTGTTTTTTGCTAAACTCATGGTATAGTTGTCTGACAACCTAAACCCCCCTTTTTCAAACGATGAGCACTCTTCTGATTAAGAACGCGACAGTTCTGGTCACCATGGACGACCGCCAGCGGGAAATCCCCGAGGGTGGTCTTTTTGTGCGGGATGGGTTCATCGAAAAAGTCAGCCGGTCGAACGAACTCCCGCAAAGCGCCGATGAAGTGCTTGACCTGCGCGGGCACCTGCTCCTTCCGGGGCTGGTCAACACCCACCATCATTTCTACCAGACTCTGACGCGGGCAGTTCCGGCTGCCCAGGACGCCAATTTATTCAACTGGCTGAAAACACTTTATCCCATCTGGGGGCGCATGACGCCGGAGGATATTTATATTTCCACACAGACGGCGCTGGCGGAAATGGCGCTCTCCGGCTGCACCACCGCTGCGGACCATTTATACATTTTTCCGAACGGGGCGCGACTCGACGATGAAATTAATGCAGCGCAAGAGATGGGCGTGCGCCTGCAGGCCAGCCGCGGTTCCATGTCACTGGGCGAATCCAAAGGCGGCCTCCCGCCCGATTCGGTGGTGGAACCCGAAGAGAAAATCCTGGCCGACAGTCAGCGGCTCATCCAGAAATATCATGATGCGAAAGCGGGGGCATTTGTACAAATCGTCCTGGCACCCTGCTCGCCCTTTTCGGTAAGCGGCGAATTAATGAGGCAGACGGCGAAACTGGCACGCGAAACCGGCGTCCAGCTACACACGCACCTAGCCGAGACCGAGGATGAAGAGCAATTCTGCGTTCTAAAATTTAAATACCGTCCAGTAGAATACATGGAATCAGTGGGCTGGGTAGGGGAGGATGTTTGGTTTGCGCATGCAGTGTACGTCAACGGCGAGGAAGTGAAGACCTTTGCCAAACACGGCTGCGGAGTGGCACACTGTCCCAGCTCGAACATGCGCCTGGCTTCGGGAATTGCGCCGATCAAAGAGTACATGGCAGCAGGCGTAAAGGTGGGCTTAGGACTGGACGGTTCAGCTTCCAATGACGGGTCGCATATGCTGGCAGAAGTCCGGCAGGCGATGCTTTTATCCAGACTGCGGGAAGGAATTACAGGATTTTCATTATCGAATGATCCGTCCCGCAGCCTGATGACGGCGCGGGAAGCCCTGCGACTTGCCACGCGCGGCGGGGCAGCTGTGTTGGGCCGGCCCGACATTGGCAGCCTGGAAACGGGGAAATGCGCAGACTTTTTTGCAATCAACCTTAATCGGCTCGACTACGCCGGAGCGCTGCATGACCCGGTAGCAGCGGCTGTTTTCTGCCACCCGGTGCGCGCGGATTTCACCGTGATCGGCGGCAGGTTCGTGGTCCGTGATGGACAACTGGTCACTGTGGATGAAATGAAACTGGTCGAACGGCATAACCGGGCGGCAAAACGCTTGCTGGAGAGCGAATGACCGTTTCGCACGACTCCCTGCTCAAGAGCTATTTGAAACTCCCCGACAGGCTGGAAGGTGCGATCGCAGGTCTCGATGAAGCACAACTCGATTTGACGCTCGGCACGGGGTGGTCCATCCGTGAATACGTGCATCACACCGTGGAGGGCGAGCAGATGTGGCAAATTTTCCTACGGGCCATCCTCGGTATGAACGGGATCGAGATTCCCATCCAGTGGTATTTTGCCCTCACCCAAGATGATTGGGCCAAGCGCTGGGTATCCAGCAAGCGCGCCGTAGGACCAACCCTATCACTTTTCCGCGGCAGCACTGCCAGCCTGGTGGAAATGCTGCGTAACGTACCACCCGAAGCCTGGAAGCATTACGGGTGTGTTTCCTGGCCGGACGATGACAAGGAGACCCGCCTGACCGTCCGGGACATCGTTCTTATGCACATTGGCCACATGAATCATCACACCGCTGACATCCAGGCCATCCGTGCTGTGTACAAAGTGTAAAGGAATCCATGTCAGCGATTCTGGTACAGATCTTCTTTGGCTGGCCGGCGATCATCCTATCGCTGACAGTATCCGCAGTTGGTGTTTTGAAGAAATTGTCCTGGATGCTGGTGCTGGGAGGACTGGTAATCATCCCATTCAGTTTTTATTTGAGTGGATATCCGTCCATCCGTTTCCTGGTCTTTCTACTGCCGTTCTTCCAGTTTGGAGCAGCCTGGGCTGTCCATGCTAAACAGAAAATCCTGGCGTGGATTTTGTTGCTGCCGTTAGCAAGTGTAAGTACCATATTGGCGTATATTGTTCTCACACAAAAATAATCAAATCATTGGATAATGAATTCAATGCCATTTTCAACCCAACTCACAGCCAATTTGATCGACGTAGCCATGGGGCGCAAACCAGCCGACCTGGTGCTGTGCAAAGGCACCTGGGTGTGCGTGCAATCCGGCGAGTTCGTGCCCAACACGGATGTTACCATCAAGGATGGCCGGGTCGCTTACGTTGGTCCGGATGCCTCGCATACCATCATGAAGGACACGCGGGTGATCAATGCTGAAGGCAAGTATCTTGTGCCGGGCCTGCTCGACGGCCACATGCACGTTGAATCGGGCATGTTGACCGTCACAGAGTTCGTGCGGGCGGTCCTGCCGCATGGCACAACCGGTATGTTCATTGACCCGCACGAGATCGCCAATGTCTTTGGGTTGAAGGGCGTGAAGCTAATGGCAGATGAGGCCGCCCAGCAGCCGGTACATATTTGGGTGCAGGTGCCCTCCTGCGTGCCCTCCTCACCGGAATTTGAGACACCCGGCGCTGAGATCACAGCGGAGGATGTAGCAGAGGCCATGCAATGGGAGAATGTGATCGGCCTGGGAGAAATGATGAACTACCGCGGTGTGGCGGCAGGGGACTCAAAAATGCTGGCCGAATTGGAAATCGCACGCATAGCCGGGAAGGTCATCGGCGGACACTACGCCTCGGCTGACCTCGGGCCGGCATTCCACGCGTATGCCGCCGGAGGACTCGAGGACGACCACGAAGGCACGCGGCTCGAAGACGCGGTGGCACGTAACCGGCAGGGGATATGGCCCATGCTGCGCTACGGTTCGGCCTGGCAAGATGTGGCTACGCAAGTGGCTGTGATCACCAAACTCGGCCTGGACCCGCGACACTTCATACTCTGCACTGACGATTCGCATGCCGGTACACTGGTCAACGAAGGACACATGGATCGCGTCGTAAGGCATGCGATTGCCCAGGGGCTGCCCCCCATGGCGGCAATGCAAATGGCCACCATCAATACAGCGGAGCATTTCGGCGTCAGCCGCCAGGTGGGTATGATCGCCCCAGGGCGCTGGGCGGATATCCTGCTGGTGGATGACCTGAAGAATTTTCGCGCCGAAATGGTGCTGGCGTGCGGGCAGGTGGCTGCCGAACAGGGCAAACTTCGCATAAACCTGCCGAAAGTAGAATATCCAGAGTGGGTCACCCATTCTGTCCACCTCAAGCAGGCGCTCAAAGTGGATGATTTTCGAATCCGAACAACTTCGAAAGATGGGCTGGTAACATGTAATGTAATCGGAGTCATCGAGAACCAGGCGCCGACAAAAGGTCTGAAGGTGGTCATGCCGGTCAAAGACGGAGAGGTGCAATTAGTGCCGGGAGTAGCCAAAGCAGCACTCGTCGAACGCCACCACAAGACCGGCACCGTTCAACTCGGACTGGTCAGCGGCTTCGGTCTCAGCGAGGCCTGCGCCATTGCTTCCACTGTGGCCCACGACTGCCACCATCTGCTGGTGGTGGGCACAAACGAAACAGAGATGGCGATGCCTGCCAACGAACTGACCGAAACCAGCGGAGGACAGGTGGTGGTAAAAAATGGCAAAGTCATCGGTCTGGTAGAATTACCCATCGGCGGACTGATGTCGAACGAGAAGGCCGATAAGGTCGCTCTAAAAATCAACAGCATCCTGGATGGCTTCCGTGCCTGTGGATGTGCCCTCAATAACCCGAACATGACTCTGAGTCTGCTGGGTTTGGTAGTCATCCCCGAAATGCGTATTTCGGATAAAGGCCTGGTGGATGTGGTCCACTCCACCTTCAGACCGGTCATTGAAAGTTCGGCGGATTAGGAGCCTGTATGAGTCATTATCCATTTCGGCGATTGCAAAGTGAACTGGCGGAGATGATCAATTCGCTCCCGGCAGAAACCCGCCTGCCTTCAGAGCCATCCCTGGCGAAGCAGATGGGAGTTTCGCGAGCCACGTTACGCGAGGCGATGCGATCCTTCGAGGGCAAGGGAATGCTACGCCGGCGACAGGGCGTTGGCACCTTTGTTGCCGCCAAAGTCCCGGTTATGGAGACTGGACTTGAAGTCCTGGAGAGCATCGGAACCATTGCCAAACGCTCCGGCCTGACCGTAAGGATGGGTGAATTGCAGATCCAAAAAATTGCAGCAGACGAAGAACTGGCTGAGATGCTGAACCTGGAGGAAAAGGCGGAATTGACGCGGGTGGCGCGCATCATCTATACCGACAACCGCCCGATCGCTTATCTGGTGGACACCCTGCCGGTGGATATCCTGCCGAGTGACGAGCTTCAATCGGGTTTCACGGGTTCGGTGCTGGACCTGTTACTGAGCCGAGGTGTTCCGAAGCTGATCCAGTCCCGAACCGAAATCAAAGCCATGGGTGCGTCTTCAGAAGTTGCGCGTGCTTTACAAATCCAGCGCGACGATGTACTGCTCCATTTTGCGGCTCAACTCTATGCAGAGGAGAGCCGTGTTGTCGACTATTCCATCAGTTATTTCCTGCCCGGGTATTTCCGCTTCCACGTGGTGAGACGGGTGGGTTAGCCATGTCACGTGAACGAAACCACGTGCAATCTTTTATATCCATCGGAGGTTAAAATGCGTAGTTTTTCAGGTCGGGACATCCTGTCCCTCAAAGATTTCGAAAGGCAAGAATTCTTTCACGTTTTCGATGTTGCGGCTGAACTGGAGCCAATCGCCGTCAGCCGGCGAAACAGCGACCTGCTGGCTGAAAAGACCCTGGTGACGGCTTTTTACCAACCGTCCACCCGGACGCGCTTGGCGCATGAAGCCGCGATGCACCGTCTCGGCGGACATGTGACCGGTTTTGCGGATGCCAAAATGACGCGTGCAGGTGATTTCTACCAGGAGTCCATCAAGGACACCGTCAAGATGCTGGAGTTCTATGGAGATGTCATTGTGATGCGCCATTTCCAGCAGGGTGCACCGCAGGAAGCGGCCAAATGGGCCTCGATCCCGATCATTAATGGCGGTGACGGCTGGGGCGAACATCCCACCCAGATCCTGACCGACCTGTACACCGTGTTGAAAGAAAAAGGTACCATTGACGGTCTCACCTGGCTGGCAGTTGGCGATATGCGCATGCGTACCATGCACTCGCTCGGCTATGCCTTGAGCCAGTTCGACTGCCCAATCACCTTCGTCTCCCCGCCGGATATGTCGCTGACAGAGGAGTTCAAAGCAGAGCTCAAGCAATTTAGTGTCAATTTCCGCGAAGTGGAACACGTTGAGCAGGCCATTGCGGATGCAGATGTCATCCTGGTCGAGCCGGTGGTCCAGCCCGATTACACCAAATCGCGCGACGAACGGGCCGGGAAAGAGGTTGGTCTCACTCCGGCCAACTACAAAATCACGCGCGAACTGCTGGAGACGAAAGCCAAATCGGATGCGATCCTCCTGCACTCCCTGCCGCGCATGGACGAGGTGCCGACTGACGTGGACAGCACCCGCTGGTCGCGGTACTGGCAGGAAGCTTTTAACGGAGTGGTAATGCGGATGGCTCTCCTGGCACTAGTGCTGGGGGCGATGGAATAGGAGTAATATTGGAGGATTATTATGAAAACTTTTTTACATGGTCGTGATTTAATCGGCGACCTGGATTTCACGAAAGAAGAAGTTGAGACGGTCCTTGAAGTGGCCTTTGACCTAAAACGCAAACGCGCCCTGAATGAGCCGCATCCCTACCTGCGAGACAAGGTGCTGGCGATGTTGTTCTTTTTTTCGTCCACCCGTACGCGCGGTTCGTTCGAGGCTGGGATGGCCCAGTTGGGCGGGCACGGTGCTTTCATCGAGAGCAAGTCCACCCAGATTTCACACGGCGATACGCCCAAGGAAATCGGTGAAATTTTTGGGCGGTATTACGATGGCATTGCCATCCGTCACGTGGATTGGGGGATTGGCAACGGCTATCTCAATGCAGTCGCCAAGGCAGCGCGCGTACCGGTGCTCAATATGCAATGCGACATCTATCATCCCTTCCAATGCCTGGCCGACCTGATGACCATCGTCGAGAAAAAAGGCCGTGACCTGCGCCGCAAGAAGATGGTGGTTTCGTGGGCATACGCAGCTTCGTACCAAAAGCCTATGTCTGTGCCTCAATCACTGATCCTGCAAATGCCACGCTTCGGACTGGATGTGGTCCTGGCGCACCCGCCGGAATTCCGGTTGATGCCCGAGATCATGGAGCAAGCCCAGGAACAAGCGCGAAATTTTGGGGCGGGCTTTGAAGTAACGGATGACATGGAAGCTGCTTTTAAAGATGCGGATATTGTATACGCCAAATCCTGGGGCGCGATGGTCCACACCCCGGACCCGGAAGAGGGCGCCAAGATCATCAAGAAGTACTCACACTGGATCACCGATGAGCGCAAAATGGCCCTGGCTAAACGGGACGCCATTTACATGCACCCCCTGCCCGCTGATCGCAACATCGAGGTCACAGATGGCGTGATGGATGGGCCGCAGTCCGTGGTATATGATGAAGCCGAAAACCGCATGCATGTCCAAAAAGCCGTGATGGCGTTAACAATGAGTTAGGAGGATCTTTCCATGAGCAAGAAAGTCGCTGTCGTCGCGATTGGCGGCAATTCACTGATAAGGGACGAGAAACATAAAACCGTGGAAGACCAGTACCTGGCTGCCAAGGAAACAACCTTTCATATCGCCGACATGATCGAGGCAGGCTGGGATGTGGCCATCGGACACGGGAATGGTCCGCAGGTGGGATTCATCCTAAGGCGGTCGGAAATTGCGGCGAAAGTGGAAGGCATGCACGAGATCCCGCTGGACGTGTGCGGTGCGGACAGCCAGGGAGCCATCGGATATGCCCTGCAACAGACTCTGCAGAACGAACTCCACCGCCGAAAGATCAAGAAAGCTGTCGCTACTGTTGTAACCCAGGTGCTGGTGGATAAGAATGATCCGGCCTTCAAGAATCCAACCAAACCGATCGGGAGTTTCATGGACGAGGCCGAAGCCAAACGCCGCGAGAAAGAACTCGGCTGGAGTATGGTGGAGGATTCCGGCCGGGGCTGGCGGCGTGTAGTTGCCTCACCGCTGCCGAAGGAAGTGGTCGAGCTCGAATCTGTTGAGACCTTGATCAAGGCCGGGACAGTGGTCGTCACCGTGGGCGGCGGCGGCATCCCGGTCATTGACAAGGGTGAAGGCGAGTATGCCGGAACGGCAGCCGTTATTGACAAGGATTTTGCGTCGAGCCTGCTGGCCCGCCTGATCAAAGCCGACCTGCTGCTCATCTCCACTGCGATAGAGAAAGTGGCCCTGAATTTCGGAAAACCCAACCAGAAATGGATCGACCGGATGACTTTGGCCGAAGCCAAACAATACCTGGCTGAAGGCACCCACTTCGCCAAAGGTTCGATGGCGCCCAAGATCCAGGCCATCATCTGGTTCCTGGAGGCCGGTGGGAAGCAGGCGCTGATTACCAACCCGGAGAATATCGGCCGTGCACTCAAGGGCGAGACCGGTACCTGGATTGTGCCGTAGTTTTTAAGATTAGCTGCCGTGATAAAATTCAAGATGTTTAGACAACACCGTTGCCAGCATCGGCCTAATTAAGCATTCATAGGAGATTGTTATGCCAACGTCTAAATTACATCGATATTCCCATAAAAGAAGAATGTTGTATGAGGTTACTCAAGATGTCGTCGCCACTTCCATGGGCAGAGAACCAGCCGACCTGATCATTAAAAATGGACGCCTAGTCAATGTCAATACTGCTCGAATTCAGGATGGAATTACAGTAGCTGTCCGGCATGGATTAATCGCATATGTTGGAAAAGGTGATCATCTAGTGGCAGATAAACACACAAAGGTGATAGATGCCACCGGACGATTCCTTGTGCCGGGTTTTATTGATACGCACGATCATGTTGAAAGCAGTATGGTGGATGTGGTCAGTTTTGCAGAGGCAATACTTCCGCATGGGACCACCACGATTGCCTGTGACAACCATGAAATCACCAATGTTTTTGGAATTCGAGCGGTTGAATTATTTCACAAAGCTTCGCAAGGCTTGCCTCTGAAAGTGTTGGTAGCAATGCCGGTATGCGTCCCTTCAATTCCCGGTTTTGAGGATGCTGGCGCCACCATAACTGCAAAAGAAGTAACCCAAGCTTATGAGGAGGGCTGGGCCCAAGTGCAGGGAGAACAAATGAATTTCCCAGGCGTGATCTATGGTGACCCACATGTACATGCCATCACCGCAGCTTCGCTAAAATCCGGGAATGTGCTCACCGGGCATTACGCCAGCCTGGAATTGGATAAGGGACTCCCGGCTTTTGTCGCGGCCGGCCTTACGGCCTGTCATGAAGCCACCACCGCAGAAGCTGCCATGCGTCGTGCAGAACTGGGATGCTATGCACAGCAACGGTATGGTACAGCCTGGTTGGACATGCCCAATACCATCAAAGCCATCACCGAAAACCCCGGGCTGGACACACGATTCTTCACAATGGTCACGGATGATGTTACACCAGCATCAATTGGTGAGCATGGTCACCTCAGCCGGGTGGTACGAGAAGCCATCAAACAAGGCGTTCCGCCCATCCTGGCAATCCAGATGGTGACGATCAATGCAGCACAACTGCTTGAAAAATCTCGCTGGATCGGCACCATTTCGCCAGGCCGCGCGGCGGATATCCTTATTGTCAGCGACCTGGTGAACGTGATCATTGACCAGGTTTTTGCGGACGGTGTGCTGGTGGCTGAGAATGGCAAGATGGTCACAGATTTTGCATCTTACAACTACCCGGATTGGGCCTTGAAATCAATGCACTTGCCCAAAATTTCAGAGGCAGATTTCCGAATTCCAGCCCAGAAAAAGGTTAAAGTTCGAGTGATGCGGATATTCCCCGGGATGGTTCATACCACCGAAGAATTTTTTGAAATTGAGCCCATCAACGGGTCTCTTTTGGCTGACCCCGCCCGTGATCTGGTAAAAGTGGCAAATTTTTATCGACACGAACCCCGGCCTGAAGTAACAAAAACAAGAGGCCTCGGTTTCGCGACGGGATTGCAGTTCAAACCCAATTCAGCCTTCGCATCAACCGTTTCGCACGATTGTCACAACCTTCAAGTAATAGGCACCAGTGATATGGCAATGGCGTTGGCAGCAAACGAATTAATTCGTGCGGGTGGAGGGCATTGCGTCGTTGTAGATGGCAAGGTGGAGGCTTTGATGCCCTTGCCTCTAGGCGGGTTGATGTCGCTTGAATCGGTTGAGGTTGTATCAAAGCAACTCAAGACAATAGAAGATGGACTAAAGAAAGCTGGCTGCTTATATGATTCTGTCGAAATGACGATCAGCCTGTTGGGCTTGATTGTCCTCGAGGAATTGCACCTTTCAAACCAGGGACTTGTTGAATTGAAACCTGGCCAGCTACCCAGATTTGTTGACCTGTTGGTAGCGGAATAGAAGATG
>DASVKG010000069.1:0-5537 GCA_036385495.1 Anaerolineales bacterium
TCGAATGTTCTGATCAGCGACAAAGGGGTTCGGGGCGTGGTAATCATTAATCGGGCACGGATGGTGAAATTTGACTCTCAAGCCGAACCACCCACCGTCCATGCTGAATCGGGTGTCACTCCCAACGATATTACCCAGCGGGCAGCGCGCCTGGGGCTGGCAGGATTCGAATGGGCGGCAAGCCTACCCGGGTCCTTGGGAGGAGCGATTTATGGTAACGCTGGAGCATTCGACGGCGACATCGCCGGGAACTTGATCTCGACGGAACTGATCCACCGCCAGCATGGCCGCTTAATTTGGCCTGTGGAAAATATGGAATACGGCTACCGCACAAGCATATTCAAACGCGATCATCCACCTGCATTCATCCTTTCAGCACACCTGGCACTCAGACGTGGTGACCCAAAAGCTATCAGGACCAAAATGGAGCAATTTTCTGAACGACGGCGCGAGACCCAACCGCATGGAGCCAGTATGGGGTCGATGTTTAAGAACCCGCCTGGTGACAAGGCTGGTCATTTAATCGAAGCTGCAGGACTTAAAGGGAGACGTGCCGGTGCTGCTGAAATAAGCACACAGCATGCGAACTATTTCATCAACCATGGTCAGGCCCGCGCCGAAGATATGAAGGCACTCATCGAAGTTACTCAAAATACCGTTTCCGAGAAATTCGGAGTAAACCTTGAACTTGAAGTGGAATTAATGGGTGAGTGGTAAGCATGGATAAAAAACTTCGAATCGCAATACTTTTTGGCGGTCGTTCCGGTGAACACGAGGTTTCCCTCATGTCTGCCAGGTCAGTGCTTTCGGCATTGGACCCCGAAAAGTATGAGGTGACACAAATAGGTATTACGAAAGACGGCGTCTGGATGGCTGGTGAAAACGTGTTGGAAACATTAAGCAAAGAACTAACGGATGATGAAAACCTTAAACAAGTTGTCATCATTCCCGACCAGTATCACAATCGAATCTGGGAAATCCATATTGAAGATTCCGCTTGGAATCTGAAACCGTTAGCGAATGTGGATGTTGTGTTCCCCGTTTTGCACGGCACCTTCGGCGAAGACGGCACTCTGCAAGGTCTGCTAGAGCTGGCCGATCTGGCTTATGTTGGTGCGGGTGTGACAGGTTCCTCAGTTGGCATGGATAAAGGCATATTTAAAGATGTGATGCGAGCCAATGGCATTTCGACGGTTGCGTCCATTATCGTGCTGCGAAGCGAGATTGAAAAAAACATCGAGGCTGTCATTCATCTGGCTGAAGAAGTGGGACCATATCCGTTATTTGTTAAACCAGCCAACCTGGGTTCATCGGTAGGGATTACCAAGTGCAACAGCCAAGCCGACTTGAGCGAGGGAATAATGGAAGCCGCTGCCTATGACCGGCGCGTTTTAGTGGAACGCGGCGTGGATGCACGCGAGATCGAAGTCTCAGTGTTGGGAAACGATGGACCAATAGCCTCAATCCCAGGCGAAGTACTTCCCAGCCGCGAGTTCTACTCGTACGAATCCAAATACGTGGATGGCACATCCGGGCTGCTCATTCCGGCCCCCCTCCCCACCGAGACCACGGAGAAGATCCGCCAGATGGCTGTTACTGCCTACAAAGCCATTGACTGCGCCGGGATGGCACGCGTTGATTTCTTCATCGAAAGAGTCACTGGAGATATTTACCTGAATGAACTAAACACAATTCCTGGTTTTACCAGCATCAGCATGTATCCCAAGCTCTGGGAAGCCAGTGGAATATCTTACCCCAAACTCGTTGACCGTCTGGTTGAACTGGCCCTTGAGCGCAAAGCCGACCGCGACCGCACCGAACGCAACTTCCGGAGAATATCATGACTACCCTACAGAAAACACGCCGCGCCGATTTCGTCCGCCAACACCGCACGCCCAAAACGCCCCTGGCGCATGTCCTTCAGCGGACTGCACAAACCACCCAGAAGACGTATCACCAAGATTCGGTATATCTGCCTGTCCAGCCGCGATTGGTGGCACGCAGGACCTCCAGCCGGGCGGCAAAAACCGGCAAACGCAATGGCTACAATATTGCCTTTTCTCTCGGTCGCGCCAATGTCCATGCTCCGGCAATAAACATCCCCCAGTTGGGCTCGCGCTGGATCTCCGCGGGATTAACCATGGTCCTGACTTTCATGATATTCACGATGTGGACTGCATCACCCTTCACGGTAAAGGGAGCGGAAGTTCTTGGCAATCACCGAATTGGTGCGGCGGAAATCAATGCCGTGCTGGGTATTATCGGCGAGCCAATTTTTAAGGCTGGCCCGAGCCAAATCGCGGCCAACCTGTACACCGCTTACGCTGACCTGGCTTCAGTCAAAATTGTCGTGGGCTTTCCAAACCGCATTACGGTTGACGTGGTGGAACGGATGCCTATCCTGGCTTGGTATCAGAACGGAGTCGTTACATGGATTGACAGTAATGGTGTGGCGTTTACACCACGGGGCGAAGTATCGGGCTTGATCCAGGTATCTGCAATGGGCTCCCCCACCAAAGTTCTGCCAGACCCTGCTCTCCCAATCAACGCGCAGAAGTTCATCTCCCCAGAAATGGTTCGAGCCATATCCGTTCTGGCTCATGATGTTCCTACCGGGATGCCGATGACCTTCGATCCTGTCTACGGAATGGGCTGGCAGGACCCGCGCGGGTGGAGCGTTTATTTCGGCCATGATGCAAAAGATATTGCTGTGAAAACGAATGTTTACCAGGCAATCGTTGATAGTCTCATCCTTCAGGGCGTTCAGCCCTCGCTCATCAGCGTAGAATACCTGAACGCACCGTTCTATAAATAGCCAAAGGCCCTATGGACGAAATTGTAGTTGGGATTGACGTCGGCACGACCAAAGTCTGCACTCTGGTGGGACGGATCGAGAATGAAACCATCCGCATCCTTGGTGTAGGCATTGAGCCTTCGGCAGGCATCAGGAAGGGCGTCATTGTTGACCTGGCAGCAGCCTCGCAGGCAATTAAAAAATCGGTTGGAGTGGCTGAACAGACCTCGGGCGTAGAAATAACCGGAGCGATGGTCAGCCTAGCCGGCGCGCATGTCTCTTCCATAAACTCCCGCGGCGTCGCTGGAGTCTCCGACGAAGTGATCGACGAGGTAGACGTGGCACGTGCCTTGGAAGCTGCCCGGGCAGTTGCCATCCCTCACAACAGAGAGATCATCCACATCATCCAGCGCGGGTTCTCAGTGGATGGACAGGATGGTATTTCAACGCCAATCGGTATGAGGGGTTTCCGGCTGGAAGTGGAAGCACACATAATCACCGCCGCCCAAGCAACAGTTGAGAACCTGCGCCAGTGTGTCAATGCGGCCGGCGTGGAAGTACTTCAATTCGTTCTGAACCCGCTGGCTTCGGGCGATGTTGTTCTGACCGACACAGAACGCCAAATGGGTGTAGCCGTTTGCGACATCGGCGGAGGGACAACCGACCTCGCCCTGTATGTAGACGGTCATGTCTGGCACACGATGGTACTGGCGGTTGGTGGCAACCACATCACCAATGACATCGCCACCGGGATGCGTTTGCCCCTCACACAAGCCGAAGAGATCAAGAAAAAATACGGCTACGCAATGAAGTCCGGTGTCGGGGCAGAGGATACTTTCAGCGTGAATACCTTCGGTGAAGATCAGCCGGTGAAAATCAGCCGCCAAGATATGGCCCACATCATTGAGGCCAGGGTTGAAGAAATATTTACCTTAACACTGCAGGAAATCAAACGTTCAGGGTATGACGGGCTTTTGCCGGCAGGGATCGTTTTAACAGGAGGAACGAGTGCCCTGCCTGGTATTCGTCAACTGGCTTCACAGGTTTTCGGACTACCCATCCGTACCGCTCAACCGGAAAACCTGATCGGTCTGGTCGATCAATTGAAGAGTCCTGCATATTCCACCAGCGTAGGCCTGCTGTACTGGGCCGCGGCATTGACAGAAGACGACCTTTCCCCCGCCCATAACCGCAAACCACGCGGCGGGAAGCGAGATAGCCACATGAACTTGGAACCGGTCAAAGACTGGCTCAAACGGCTGCTCCCGTAGCAAACACTGAAAGAACGACCAAAGTCATCACTTCATCAGAGTATCATCACCCATATTTATCTCTAAGGAGGCAGTAACATGGACGCAAAAAAGAATTCAATCGAAACATTCGCCCGAATCAAAGTTGTAGGTGTGGGCGGCGGCGGTAGTAACGCCGTAAACCGGATGATCGAGGAAGGCATCCAAGGAGTGGAGTTCGTGGCAATTAACACAGACGCCCAGGCGCTGATGTTGGCCAAAGCTCCCACCCGGGTACGCATCGGCAACAAGCTGACGCGCGGCCTCGGAGCGGGCGGAAACCCGGAAATCGGGCGAAAGTCTGCTGAGGAATCCGCCGAAGACCTGTACAATGCGATGAAAGGCGCAGACATGGTCTTCATCACTGCCGGCCTGGGAGGTGGTACAGGCACCGGGGCAGCCCCGATCGTAGCCCAGATCTGCCGAGAGGTGGGTGCGTTGACCATTGGGGTGGTTACCCGTCCATTCACATTCGAGGGGAACCGCAGAATGCAGTCCTGCGAAACCGGCATGTCCAAGCTAAAGGAACATACCGACACGCTCATCGTCATCCCAAATGACCGTCTGCTTCAGATCATGGACAAGCGCGCCAGCCTGAATGATTCCTTCAAGATGGCCGACGATGTTTTGCGGCAGGGTATCCAGGGTATCTCCGAATTGATCACCGTGCCGGGCTTGATCAACCTGGATTTCGCGGATGTGCGTGCCATCATGTCCGAAGGTGGTGCGGCGCTGATGGCAGTAGGCAAAGCTTCCGGCGAGGACCGCGCCCGCGTGGCCGCCGAGCAAGCGATCTCCAGCCAATTGCTCGATATCACGATTGATGGCGCCAAGGGCGTGCTCTTCAATGTCACGGGCGGCCCCAGTTTGACCTTGTTCGAGGTCAACCAAGCAGCAGCCATGATCCGTGAGACTTCTCACCCGGACGTGAACATGATTTTTGGTGCTGTGATCGACCCGGATATGACCGACGAAATCCGCGTTACGGTCATCGCCACCGGTTTCGAACGATCCGGCATGCCGCGGCGCATTGTCAACCCGGGAGCCCGGAGCATGGAGGGCAAACCCACCAACCGCCCGCTAGAATCTGTCAGCGTGGATGCCCCCACCGGTCAGTCCAGCGCAGGATTCCGCCCACAGACCTTCAATACCGAAGATCTCGACATCCCGACATTCCTGCGGAACCGCAAGTAGCATCCCCTGCCTCCCCTTGGGGTATAAACAGGGGCGACCCTCGGGTCGCCCCTATTAAGTTTAATTTAATCCGATCCCCTTGACAGGAAATAGCAACGGGGGTCCATTGTCCCATGCTTAAGTATTCCTGATTATGCAATCATATTGCGATGAAGGAGACATATATGGTTAATAATTATTCCGGTTTTTTATAATTATTTTGTTGGCAATATTGGGTTCCAGTATCCCTGGCACAATACCTCCAGTTAGAGGAACAAACA
>DASVKG010000070.1:0-21339 GCA_036385495.1 Anaerolineales bacterium
GGCTTTGGCGGCGCTGTCCGAAATCGGCATCCAGCATTCGGGCCGCTCGAAGCTGGTGGATGAATTCCGGGACGTGGATCTCGACCTGGTGGTCACGCTCTGCGATTCAGCGCAGGAGGAATGTCCCGTCTGGCTTGGAAAAGGGAAGCGCCTGCATCGCGACTTCCCTGATCCTGCCAAAACGAATGAGATGGACGATTTCCGAAAAGTGCGTGATGACATAGCACACGATATCATCGCTTTGTTGGATGGATATGGTAATTGACCTTTATTTCATCGATGACTGTCCCTCCTGGCAAAGCGGGCTTGAAAACCTGAAAGCCGCGCTGGAAGCTGAAGGGCTTGCAGCAGACATCCGCCTGGTTCGGGTGCCGGATGATGACGAAGCCGCCCGCCTGAAGTTTTTGGGTTCACCTTCGTTTTGCGCAGATGGCGTGGATTTTTGGCCTGAAGAACGGGAGCGGTATAACCTGAACTGCCGCATCTATGCAACTCCGCAAGGATTGAAAGGTGCTCCGACGATGGAGATGCTGCGCGAAAAGGTCCGCAATCTATCCCCCAAGGACTCTTAGCACTCCCGATTTTCATGGAGACAATATGACAAAAGAAATGAGCACCACCAAAAAACTCTCTTTTCTCGACCGCTTCCTGACCGTGTGGATCTTTCTGGCAATGGCTATTGGGGTGGGGATTGGTTACTTTTTTACATACCAGGTTTCCAGGTTCAACTATCTCGTCTCGGTGGGTACCACCAACATCCCGATCGCAATTGGCCTGATCCTGATGATGTTCCCTCCGCTGGCAAAGGTCCGTTACGAGGAACTTGGCGACGTGTTTCGCAATTGGAAAGTGCTGGGGCTGTCGCTCCTGCAAAACTGGGTCATCGGGCCGGTGCTGATGTTTGCCCTGGCGATCATCTTCCTGCGCGGTTACCCGGAGTATATGGCCGGCCTTATCCTTATCGGGCTGGCACGCTGTATCGCCATGGTCATTGTCTGGAACGAACTGGCAAAGGGTGATACCGAGTACGCAGCCGGGCTGGTGGCTTTCAACTCGGTCTTCCAGGTGCTGTTCTACAGCGTGTATGCCTACGTATTCATCACCGTCCTGCCGACCTGGTTCGGGCTCTCCGGCTCAGTGGTGAAGATCACGATCGGGGAAATCGCCAGAAGCGTATTTATCTATCTCGGCATTCCCTTTATCGCCGGTTTCCTCACCCGCTTTATTTTGGTGAAAATAAAGGGCAAGGAGTGGTATCACAACAAGTTCATCCCCAAGATCAGTCCCATCACCCTGGTGGCTTTGCTCTTCACCATCGTGGTCATGTTCTCGCTTAAGGGCGAGTACATCATGAAACTGCCCCTGGATGTGGTGCGGATCGCTATCCCGCTGCTCATTTACTTCGTGGTCATGTTCCTGGTCAGCTTCCTGATGGGCAAAGCTGTTGGCGCGAATTACAAGCAGACAGCCACGCTCTCTTTCACGGCTGCCAGCAACAACTTCGAACTGGCGATCGCTGTTGCGGTGGCGGTATTTGGGATTTCATCGGGTCAAGCCTTTGCGGCAGTTATCGGTCCGTTGGTGGAGGTGCCGGTGATGATCGGGCTGGTCAACGTGGCGTTCGGGTTAAAGAAAAGACTCTTTTCAGCCGCTGAGGCCTGATGAAAATTGAAGTTAAAATACTTGGGTCCAGGACCCCCCAACGCTACGCCGTCCGGCGGGCAGTACTGGCTGCCCAGGCTGCCTTGAGTCAGGAATATCCCGACCTTCTGGTCGAAATATCTGAGGTGAGAGAGCTCGCTGAAATTGAGAAGGTTACACCGGTTATCATCTATCCCAGTCTGGTCGTAAATGACCGGCTGGTCTGCGTGGGAAGATTCCCGTCGAAAGACGAGATGGTGATTTGGTTTCAACAAGCGCTTGCAGGCCGAGCGGAAATAACAATCTGATGGTCAATCCATTCAAAGGAGATATTACATGGAAGAACAGTGTGATTGCAAGAAGGGTACGTGCGACTGCGGTTGTGATTGTTGCGGCGGAAATGGCGGCTTCGAGCGCCAATTTCTAACAAAAGCCGAGCAGATCGAGGAGCTGGAATCCTACCTTGCCGATCTTAAGCTCGAGCTCCAGGCGGTGGAGGAGCATCTGGCTGATTTACGCAAATAGTCATGGATACATAAGGGCGGCTAATTCGACCGCCCTTATGTATTAAATTCTACCAATTCCACCAGATTCCCCGCCGGATCGCGGAACATCACCCACCTGTCGGCGGCATTTGTTTCCATGCCCCAGGGCAGATCCACCCCGTGCACGTGGAGCTTTTCAATGGCTGGTTCCAGTTCAGGGATCGAAAAAGCGACCACGGGGAAACGTGGCTCCGGGATCCGGTGGGAGAGCGGGGCGCCCGTGGACGATCGTCAGGATACAGCTCTCCACATCAAAATGCGGACGATCGCTATCATGATGTGGAAGAAGTTTCAACCCTACCACATCCCGGTAGAAATGAGCTGCGGCAGGTACATCTTCTGCCCACAGACTGACAACGGCAATACGAATATTCATGTGCATTCTCCTTATAAAAACAAAAATCCCGCCAGAGCGGGAGTGGTTACGAGGCGGGTAAATTAAGCGCAAACACCTGGGTGAGGGGGGCACCCAAGTGTTTGCATCTTTATATTACATGAGAATCTATAAAAACGCAAGTATTATTTGATTAGAGTTCTCTTAAAATATTGTTGGCGAGTGCCCCAGGCGGGAATTGAACCCACAACCTTAGCCTTAGGAGTGCTCTGCTCTATCCGTTGAGCTACTGGGGCGTTAAAGGAAATTATACCAAATTCTTGCGTTTCCTCTTATCCGTTGCTATACTAGGGCATTGTGTGAAAATCCACATCGTGCTGCGCAAAGATGCGAGCCGAATTTCAGGGTAATACCCGTATTTCGGTCGTTCAGTATTCAAGCTTTTAGGGAAGACGCAGTAGACCAAATACTTGTAGTTGAAGATTAATTTGACACAGGCTCGTAATGGATTTCACCGGGAGTAGCAGTACTAATGGAACCACTTAAGTTCGGACGTTACGAGATCAAGGCCGAGATCGGCCGCGGCGGCATGGCCACCGTCTATCATGCCTATGACCCGCGCTTTGAGCGCGAAGTGGCACTCAAGGTTCTACCTAGCGCAATGCTGCACGACCCGCAGTTCCGTACCCGCTTCGAGCGGGAGGCCAAAACGGTCGCCATGCTTGAACACCCTGCCATAGTCCCAGTCTATGACTTTGGCGAGGAGGATGGCCAGCCTTATTTTGTCATGCGCTATATGACCGGCGGCTCACTCACTGACCGGATTAAGCAAGGTCCGATGACCATCCAGGAAGCGGCCCAACTCTTTGGGCGTATCGCTCCCGCCCTTGATGAGGCCCATGCCAAAGGCATCATCCACCGCGACTTGAAACCCGGCAACATCCTCTTTGATCAGTATGGCGAACCTTACGTCTCCGATTTCGGAATTGCAAAAATCGCTGCCGCACCCTCTAATGTAACTGGAAGCGCCATCGTGGGCACCCCGGCCTACATGTCGCCCGAGCAGGCCCAGGGCGAGGGCATAGATGGGCGCTCAGATATTTACGGTCTGGGCGTCATTTTATTCGAACTATTGACCGGCAAGCAGCCCTACCACGGCGACACACCGATGAGCGTGGTTGTCAAACACATCACCGACCCGGTCCCGCACATCCGGGACGTAAAACCCGACCTGCCACCTGCCATCGAAGCTGTCATCGAGAAGGCCATGGCAAAGGATCGCGAAGCACGCTTCCCGACAGTAAAAGCTCTGACCGAGGCGTTGAACGCGGTCGCACGCGGCCAGGTTCCGGACTTGGGAATTAGTGACAGTACTCTGGTTGCGTCGTCCAAGACAGTTGTTTCCAAAATTCCCGCTTCCTTTCCCAAGTCCAACCAGGCAAAACCGGGGCAGGGGTCCCAACCTGCCGAGTCGCGCAAAAATTCGGTTCCGTGGATCGGTCTGGGAAGTGCAGCCCTCCTGGTATGTGTGGCGGCAGTCGCGGGGATCATCCTGTTCAAAGATAAAATCCCGTTCCTGGCCGCCCCCACCCCCACCCACTTTCCCACAGGTGTCTCGACAAAGACCTTGGAACCCCGCCTGCCGACTGGTACGAAAACCTCCGGCGTACTTCCCCCGCTGACAATCAGTGAAACGCCAACTTCCTCCCCCAGCCTCACCCCAAGCCCATCACCGACCACGCCGGGACTGCCGAGTATAGGCGGCGCAGATTTGATTGCCTTTCTAAACAATAATGACATCTGGGTGATGGGTGTTGATGGCAGCAACCTGGTTCAGATCACAAAAGATGGTGGGGGGAAATATGACCTGCAATGGTCTCCGGATGGGCAAAGCCTGTTCTATATCAGCGGCAAGTGCATCCAGTCTGTCACCGTACCGGGCGGAGAGGTGACCGGGATCACCTGCTTTACCGCGGCTGCTTATCTGGAGGCTTTTGAGATCTCTCCGGACGGAACGCAGGTGGCCATCAGCCTGAACCGCGTATTGTATGTGGTGCCCTTTGACCTGTCCGCAATTAAAAATGCCCGCACCTGGCCACAGTTGCGTGATATGAAAGGCTGTTATACGTACAACATGGATCAAAGCCTGGCCCCCCCCAAGAGCGTGCGCTGGTCGAGTGACGGGAAAAACCTTGCAATAAACACCATGAGCGTGGATGCCGGCCGCCGGGTGGACCTGATAAGCATTTTCGACATCTCGAAGTGCAACAGCACCAACCCCCTATCGCGGGATAATTTCCCTGCCTCTCGATTTACAATGACTGGTTACAGTACCAACCCGGTCATTCCATCCTTCGATTGGGATGGCAATACACTATTTGTCTTGAATAGTAAAATCCGCTACGAACTGGGCTATTTGTATGGGTACAATACGGAGACAAAGCGCAGTGAAAACCTCGACCCGCTTCGAACCGCCTGCTGTTATACCGCAGCCCGCTTCAGCCCTGATGGATCATTCCTTCTGTTCATCTATCAAAATTTGAACAATGCCGTGACGCAGTTGCATTACATATCATATGGAAGCATAGGATCCGGTGTAACCTATACCCCCCTGGCCCTGCCGGACGGCTTTTTCAGCGCGCTCATGGACCACCTCGACGCCACCTTGCGGCCTGCGAAACCATAACGAAATTCATTCCACGGAATAAAAAAACACCCCTTCCTGTCACGGAAGGGGCATCGCAGTTAGTATTCTTTCTTCTGCTGCTTCCAACAGCCAGCCAGTGACCTCCTCTTTGGTTGGGAAGCGACCGCTGCAAACCACTTTTTCGTTGATGACCAGGGTGGGTAAGACCAGCACAAACGCATATTTTCCAATTTCCCCGGGATCCGTTATTTCGTCAATTTCAAGATCCAGAAGCACGCATTTGAACAGTAGCTCCTGCTGCGCAGCCGCAACCAGCCGCCGGACAACGTACCGTTCGGGATACTGCAGACCGAGGATTTTGACGCTAAGCACGATAGACGTTCCTTTTTTGTTTGTGCAATAAATCACATATATTCTACCCCAAAATCCTATCCTTTGTAGACTCGATTTGGAAGATGATGCGGATCGGAAATCTTCATACTTTACTTTTGAACCCTCGGGGAATATGAATGCAATAAAGTCTCCCCCAAAATCCCAAGCTTAATCCGGCAGGGATGCACCCATGGAACGCGTAGCTCTATGTTTTATAGCGTATTTAGTAAATTGTCTAATATGCCCCCCTTATTAAAAAGGCCATTGGATGTGGTAATGTCCAAAGATGGTTTCAGGAAGCAGAAAAAATGAGTGCACAGCAAGTCAACGCCCCCTCGGCTTTTCCCAACTCAGTTTCGTCCACTAATAGCAGGTTAATGCCCTCCGCTTCCAGGCGCGCCCGCGTCCTCGAATAAACGGGTTGGTAGAGCACGGTATTGCCAACCATCAGAGCATTTGCGGCATAATGTTCGGATGGGTCTATTTCGATTAACTTCATGCCGGGAAAATTCCCTTTGTACACCCAGGCCGGGTTAATCAGCAGCATGTCCGCTCTTACCTGCGTGACCGCTGATTTAAGGTGCAGGCATCCTGTCACCTGGATGCCTTTGACGGTGTAGTCGAATGGCTTTAGGAACTCCTGCATCTGGTTTATTGCTGCCTGGTTGCTGCGGCTGGACAGTCCAACATAAATTGTTTTCCCAACTGTCAGCACATCGCCGCCGTCCAGCGTGCCGGGAGCCTGGATGGTAAATAGCTGTCGATAGGGGGCCAGTGCCCGGGCGATGGATTCGATCTCCGGGTGGCGTGAATCAACTCCCGGCCGGGTGAGCAGCGCACAATCATCCAGAACAATGGCCGTGTCTTCGACGAAAACCGAATCGGGCAGGTTCGGCTCTTCCGGCAGGGAATGGACTTTTACTCCCAGGGAACGCAAAGACTCTTCGTAGGCATGGTGCTGAAAACGGGCGCGTTTGAGATCGATCGGGATGCGTTCAAGATGGGTGAGTTCGCATTGGTTTACGGAAGAGCTGACTCGGCGTGTGATGGCGATGAGCATTTTATTCATTTAATTTAAGAATGGCAGCTTCGTTGTGCCCATCTTAAAAGCGCAGATGCTTGACGGTCAACCCGTCGTTGATAATTTCCTTGAGCGAGTCGATCCCAATGTGCAGATGCAGCGCGGCAAAGTCTTCCGTCACGTGTTTGTCTGACTCGGCGGTCTTGACGCCATCCGGAGTCATCGGCTGGTCGGAAACCAGCAGCAGCGCCCCGGAAGGGATCTTGTTGTAGAAGCCGACGGTAAAAATCGTGGCAGTTTCCATGTCCACTGCCATGGCACGGATGCGGACAAGGTATTTTTTGAAATTTTCGTCATGTTCCCAGATGCGCCGGTTGGTCGAATAGACCGTGCCTGTCCAGTAGTCGTGATGGTAGTTGCGGATCGTGGTCGAGACGGCTTTTTGCAGGTTAAATGCCGGAAGTGCTGGTACTTCCGGAGGAAAGTAATCATTCGATGTGCCATCCCCGCGGATGGCGGCAATCGGAAGGATCAAATCTCCCAGGTTGTTGATTTTTTTCAACCCGCCGCACTTGCCTAGGAAGAGCGCTGCCTTCGGTTTTATGGCCGAAAGCAGGTCCATGGCTGTGGCAGCATTGGCCGAGCCCATTCCGAAGTTGATGATCGTGATTCCATCTGCAGTGGCGTTGGGCATCGGCTTGTCTTCACAGCAGACCTGTGTGCCATTCATGTCAGCGAACATGTGCACATAATTGCTGAAGTTGACCAACAGGATGTACTTGCCGAACTCTTCCAGCGGCGTGCCGGTATAGCGCGGCAGCCAGTTGGTGACAATTTCTTCTTTTGTTTTCATACCGCCTCCCAGACTTGGTACAAACCCAGTTGACCATTTTCCCCGTCCGAGAGGAACGCCGTGCTGACCCGGAACCCACTGGCCGCAGCCAGAGCTTCCAACTCCGCCTCATCAAACTGATGCACGTAGCGCAGCCCGCGTCCACCGCTGCGCCAGTCCAGCAGGTAATCGCCGGGGTCCACATCCTTTTCGGAGAGCCCCACCTCACGCCAGGGTTGGACGCGGATCTTGAGTTTTTCACTGTTCAGGAACTGCCATTCCGAATGGATGAATTGGCCGCCTGGGCGCAATAAGTTATGGACTTTCTGCATAATGCAAAGACGCAAGGCTGCACCAGGGATGTGATGAAGCACCGCGAAGGCGGTCACCAGGTTGAAAGTCTGGCGGATGGGTGCAACCATGCGCTTGTCCCAATCTCCTGCAGTCAGGTCGGCGCGGATAAACGTAGCCGGAGCGTCCTCCCAGCCGTGCCGGGCAACTTCCAGCAAAGGCAGGCTGAAATCCAAACCTGTATACGGCCCGCGCTGTCCGCGCCGCATCCGTTCGCGTGCCAGTTCGCCGTTCCCGCAGCCCAGGTCAAGCAGCGACTCATCTCCACTCAGTGTGTCCAAGATCCGCTGAACGCCGGGCTGGAGCCGCTGGCGCGTGGAAGAAAATTCACGCCCGAAGGTCTGGTAGAATTGTTTATTCAGGGAAAGCAGCCGCGCGATAGTTTCGGCTTTCATATTCTGATTATATCTGTGTTTAGCGATGGTTAAGAAACTGAACTGGAGCGAAATGCGCTCCCTCCCCCCCGAAAAACTGGCCCAGGCGCGCCGCGCTCTGGAAGATGTGCGCGCCGGAAAGCCGCTGGGGACTGCCCTGCGGGAGCACACGTGGAACGATGCACCACTCTACAAATCAGCGCTGGTGGCGGCCTACCAGCAGTTGGTGGAATCCGGTGAGTGGGAGCCGGATGAGGAACTGCTGTCAGCCATCCGACTGAAGCCGGTGCGGACGCTCTCCGGCGTTACCACAGTCACTGTGCTGACCAAGCCTTATCCATGTCCGGGGAAATGCATATTCTGCCCGGACGATATTTGCATGCCGAAATCCTACCTGCCCGACGAACCCGGAGCAATGCGGGCCGTGGAGCACAACTTTGACCCGTACATGCAAGTGCAATCGCGCCTTGAGGCTCTGAACGCAGTGGGTCATCCGACCGATAAAATCGAACTGCTCATCCTGGGAGGTACGTTCTCATCCTACCGCCGGGATTACCAGGCATGGTTTGTGCAACAATGTTTTAGGGCAATGAATAAAACCGCTCCCACCCCACCTCCCCTGGAAGGGAAAGGGGAAGGAATTGAGGGGTTGGCTGAAGCCCACCTCATCAACGAATCTGCAGTGCACCGAAATGTAGGTCTGGCTGTTGAGACGCGCCCCGACGAAATCACCCCGGGCGAACTGGTCTGGTTCCGCACTCTCGGGGTAACCAAGGTGCAGATGGGTGTGCAGAGTCTGGATGATTCCATTTTGCAGCTCAACCAGCGGGGACACACTGTCGCCGAGGCGCACCGCGCCGTTGCGCTGCTGCGCGCGGCCGGGTTCAAGATCGTCCTGCACTGGATGCCCAACTTGCAGGGCGCCACACCCAATTCCGACCGGGCTGACTTCCCGCGGCTGTGGGAAGGTCTCTGCCCTGACGAAATCAAGATCTACCCGACGCAATTGCTCGAAAACGCGCCGCTTTACGAAATCTGGAAACGCGGCGAATACCAACCCTATAGCACCGAAGAACTTGTCCAGCTCATCGCGGATATAAAACCAACCATCCCGCGTTATTGCCGCGTCAACCGCATCATCCGCGACATCCCGTCCACGCATGTCGTTTCCGGGAACAAACGGACCAGCCTGCGGCAGGATGTTCAAATCGAAATGGCCCGGCGCGGGACTCACTGCGATTGCATCCGCTGCCGCGAGGTGCGCGCTGAGAAAGTAAAAACCGCCGACTTGCGCCTCGATGATCTGGTCTATTATCCTGATGGGGCTGAGGAACACTTTCTGTCCTTCGTCACGCCGGAGGATCAGATTGCCGGGTTCCTGCGGCTTTCCCTCCCGGGAAATGATTCAACCGCAACCGGCCTCGTCGATCTGGATGGGTCGGCCATCATCCGTGAAGTACACGTCTATGGCCAGTCGCTGGCAGTGGGATCGGAACTGAGCAGCGCAACGCAGCACACAGGCCTCGGCACGCGGCTGCTCGCAGTGGCAGATGACATTGCCCGTGCAAAAGGATACCACCGGATGGCGGTTATCGCGGCGGTGGGCACACGTCAATATTATCAGGAACGTGGGTTTGGACGCGGGGAACTATACCTCGTAAAGATGATTTAACAGATCTATTGGCGGGGCAGCCTCGTGGCAATGATTACGGCGGACTCTTTTCCCAATCGGCCACCGCCTGCCGGATGAGCGCTTGAATTTCCGGTTCGGGCACGGCATCAATCCCTTCAAACTTTCTCAGCCCATCCCTCACGACCACAATTCCCCCGGGTCCCTCAGTCAGGTGGATATCCCTGTCTTTAAATGGACTGCCCGGCAGGGCGGCTTGCAGCACCTCGTCGATCTGTTCCACAATCGTCTTGAGAACCGGCGCGAGGTTGCCCTGTTCCGCGATAGGTTTCCCCTCCTTGACCGGTGTAACTGTTGGAACAACCGGGCTGGGTTGGACCTCGGCTAAGGCAGCCGCCGCCGGAATGTTTTCCAGCCACGGGCGCAAATCGGCCAGCATGCTCACTAGACGGCGCTGCTGGTCCGGCTGAAGGGACTCTTTTTCGTTCAGGCGCGCTCCGTCCATTTCCAGCCATACTCTTCCAGAAAGTGTCCGCCAGGCGCTTAAAATTTCGACATCCCCCTCGGAAGCAAGTTTATTTCCGGCTGGAGAACCGGGTGTAGAATCATGCGACTTCGGTGGAACAAAGCGACGATTTTGGGCACGCTGGATTAATGCGCCTACAGCTACCCCCAATAAGGCAAAAACAATGAATAGAAATATCGTTGTTGTGTCCATCACCATTTATTTTACAGGAATTTTTGGTCTCGCGCGCACCTGGCAATGTGGACAAAAGTGCGTCCCGCGTTGACCGACAGTGATGCGCTCGATCGATGTTTTACATGCTGGGCAAGGCTCCCCCGTTCGGCCATATACCCGGAAATGGTTTTGAAAATCCCCGCCGCGATAAACCCAGTCTATGCTGGCTCCATTGCAGAGGATTCCTTCCTGCAACACCTCCCGAATCGCCAGCCAAAGACCTTTAACCTGCTTTTTGGTGATCGAATCTGAGAGCGATAACGGGTGGAGTTTCGCCAGGTGGAGAGCCTCGTCTGTGTAGATGTTGCCTAATCCAGCCAGGAAGGTCTGGTCCAGCAGGAGAGGTTTGAGTTGTCGGCGGCGGTGGCGCAAGGCGGAATACAACCAATCGGGAGAAAACTCCTCGGAAAGTGGTTCCAGTCCGAGATCCCGGAAGATAACAGCTGGGTCCTCCACCAACCAGACACGACCGAACTTGCGCGGATCACAAAAGATCAGGCTGGTATCTTCTGAAAGTTGCGCGACCAGCCTGTCATGTTTGGCCGGCTGGTACCCTCCCAGGACAACCAGCAAGTCCCCGCTCATCCGCAGGTGGATGATGAGGTGCAGTTCCGACAATTGCAGGTCAAGGAATTTAGCCCGGCGGGAGATGGATTCAATCCGCTGGCCTTTGAGGCGCTTTTTGAACACTGCAGGAGAAGGGGCAGCCAGCGTGCGCGGCCAGCGCAAGTCAGCGGAGAGGAAGGTTTTTCCGATCAACGCCGGGCGCAGAATCCGGGCAATGGTTTCAACTTCGGGGAGTTCGGGCATGGGTTGCTAGTATAAGGACCAGTCGAAGGGAGGAACTTCGCACTACCCCTATGAAATCTGCTCAGAGAGACATACTTTGATGCCCATTTGTTTGATCTGGTCGATTTGCGCCTCGATCCAGTCAATATGGTTTTCCTCATCTTTGAGGATGGACTCAAGCATCTCGCGCGTGCCGTTGTCGCTCACTTCCACTGCCAGCTTGATGGCATTATTGTAGGCTTGGATGGCATTGTTTTCAGCGTCCCAGTCATTCTGGTGAAAGGCTTCGACGGCATCCCCTATTTGTATTTTGTTCAATTCACTGACGATCGGCCTTTCCTCCAGGAAGATAATGCGACCAATGTGCTTTTCGGCGTGTTTCATCTCATCCACAGCTCGTTTTTCGATGGTTTCCGACAGATGTTTGTACCCCCAGTTGGCGCACATCTCGGCTTGTACCATGTACTGGCTGATAGCCGTAAGTTCATCGGCTAAAAGGGAATTTAGCTTTTCGATAATCCTGGCATTTCCTTTCATGATGGTCCTCCTGTTGAGTATTTGTTGGCAGTCACAAGTTCGCTCTTCTGGTCATTCATTAAACATTTGGCCTACACTACGGCCTTCATGGGCGCGCCGGATCACTTCGCCAAGCAGCGTTGCCACAGTCAGAATGGTCAGCCGGCTGCCAAACATTTCCTGTTTATCCAATGTGATGGGGACACTATCGGTGGTGATATATTCTGTAACAGGCAGAGCCGCCAGTCTTTGCACTGCGTCTGCAGAAAAGATCGGGTGGACAAAAGCTACATAAATACGTTGAGCGCCGTTCTCCTTGATGAGATTGACTGCCTGAGCGATGGACCGGCCGGTATCGATCTCGTCATCCACCAGAACAACATCGCGGTCCTTCACGTCACCAATGATAGTCAGCGCTTCAGGCCGGGCATCGTTGGCCACGCGGCGTTTTTCGACGAATGCGATCGGGGCGTCAATCCGGGCCGCGAAGTCCCGGCCTTTCTTGGCATAGCCCAGGTCCACTGTCACGACAACCGGGTCCTTGAGATAAGGGCGCAGATTCTCCTGAACGTATTGGCATAATATGTGTGAAGCGTTAAGTACATCACCGGGGATCGAAAAGAAACCCTGGATCTGGTAGGCATGCGGATCGAAGGTCATATAACGGTCTGCACCGGCGGTCTGGATCATGTCGGCCACCAGGCGCGATGTAATTGGCACGCGCGGTTGGTCTTTTTTGTCCGAGCGTCCGTAGCACAGGTAGGGCGCCACTGCCGTGATGCGTGCTGCGGAGTCCAGGCGCAGGGTCTGGAGCAGGATCAACAGTTCCATCAGGTTGCGATGAACAGGCGCAGAGGTGTGCTGGAGGACGTACACATCCTGGCCGCGTACACTGCTGTGCAGCTTGACGAACAAGTTTCCGTTTGGAAACTCTACGATATCCCGTCCACACAATTTCTCGCCCAGGTAATCCGCCACCTTTTGGGCCAATTCCGGGCTTGCTGTCCCAGCATAGAGTTTAATGCCACCGTAAACACGCAGTTCGTTTGATTGAGCCATCTTTCCGCCTATTTTTCCGGGGTCCATTCCGAGTGCAAAACGCTCATGATCAAGTCGTCACAATATTTGCCATCGCGGAAACCCGACTCACGTAAGCGGGCCTCATGGATAAACCCTGCTTTCTCGTATGCTCGTCGCCGCGCAGGCGAATGCTTTTCCCGTAGAGCATGAAAATCTCCATATAAATGAGGCAAGAGGTTGGGAAGTTTATAAGATTATACTATCCTTGACCAGCCGTGGGTGAGGATATAAAATGAGATAATGCTCGTTTGTTCTATGGTTTCACAACTTGTGCTATACTCATATCAAGATGCAGATTGACGCTGTACCCGAAAAACGCGCTTCCTGGCCCAGTTGGGCTGAATTTCTCCACCGCCGCGGACTGGAAAGCTTGGCGGCTTGGGTACTGGAAGCCGCTGGCCCGCTGACAGTGCTAGGCGCACAGGTTCTCTATCTTGGGGGTCCGCTCTTGCGACCGGCATTGTCAAACGGGCAAATTGACGCATTAGCTGGTCTATTGGAAGATCACCGCGAAGTGCTGGCCTTTGCCGCCTTTTTGCGGGAGGAAATACCCTCATGAGCATCGGGCTTGAATTGGCAGGTTTTGGGCTGGTATTCTTAAGTGCAGCAATGATGCTGGGGCTATCATTCCTGCGCCGCAAATCACGGCCTGTATTCCGTGACATCCCTGCCTTCACCCGTTTGCGCCAGGCGGTGGGGCTCGCTGTTGAAGACGGCAGTCGCCTTCACCTTTCGCTCGGTCGTGGTGCCCTGATCACCCCACAATCAGCCTCGGCCCTGGCAGGTCTCGCTCTCCTACGGCGCCTGGCTGAACTTACCTCTGCAGGCGACCAGCCGCCGATCGCCACTTCCGGCGATGCGACCCTGACCATCCTTTCGCAGGACGCTTTGCAAGCTGCTGCAAAATATTTTGACCAGAATGTATCCGACCCGATGACGGGACGTTTGACCGGTCTGACCCCCTTCTCTTATGCTGCCGGAGCAATCGCGGCCATTCGCGACGAAAAAGTTTCGGCCAATATATTGATGGGTAACTTCGGCGTCGAAGTGGCATTGATGACCGACGCAGTGGAACGTGAAAATTCCTTTGTGCTGGCAGGCAGTGACAATCTGACTGCACAGGCAGTGATTTATGCCAGCGCTCAGGAACCGCTGATTGGGGAAGAAATATTTGCGGCCGGAGCCTACGTCAATTCCGGTTCGATGCATTCTGCCAGCTTGACTGTGCAGGATATACTGCGCTGGTTGATTATCGCTGCCATCCTGGTGGGGGCGCTACTAACTCTGGCAGGTGTACTTTGAACCCCAGGCGTTTCCCCTCCCTTATCGCCATTGTCAGCACAGCCATCGCGATCGCCAGTGGAGTCCTTGTACTCGCAGGCTACTTTTACGTTCAAAATGGGAACGGACAAGCCTCCCTGTTTATGAACATCCGCCTGACACTGCTGGATTGGGCAGTTATCCTGGCTGGTTTTGCAGTTTTCATTGGAATCTATAACCTTTTTCAGGTTCATTTCAAAAAAATCAAAAAAACGCAATTAGGATCGTTATACAGCCTGCTCCTGCTCATCAGCCTGGCGGTCACATTCCTGCTCGGTCTGGTCAAGCCAAGCCTGATGGGATTCGTCTTTACCACAGTTCAACTACCGGTTGAAGCCAGCCTGATGGCTCTCTTGGCTGTCACCTTAACCTACGCCAGCATTCGACTGCTCCGCCGCAGATTAAATCTGCTTTCTGTTATTTTCCTCGTTACTGCACTGCTCATCCTTCTTGGCACTGCCCCGCTGCCCTTCCTGGGTAATATCCCTGTTTTAAGTGACTGGATGCGTCCATTCATCGCCCAGGTGATGGCTGTCGCAGGGGCACGCGGCATCCTGCTCGGCGTGGCGTTGGGCACACTCACCACCGGCTTGCGCATCCTCTTCGGCGCCGACCGTCCCTATGGGGGGAATAAATAATGGCTGATGTGTTATGCCCGATTTGTGGCAAATCCAACCCAACAGAACTGGAGGACTGCCAATTCTGTGGAGCTAGATTGACCCCACTTTCTCCCTCCACACCGTCCGCCTCCCAGCCCATCAAGGCGGGCGATAATCCGGTAGTAAAAAAAACCTCCGAATTTGAAAAAGTAAAAATTACCCCGGGAGACTTTGTTCACCCCGGCGAAGCTCCAACCGAGAAGAGTACAGGCGCATTGGAATCAACTCTCCCCGCCTGGCTGCGGACATTGCGGAAAGGAGATGACTCCGCTGGAGCCGAATCCACACCGGACGCAATCCCCGACCAGAGCCTGCCGCTCAGCTCCGCGCCAGACACCAGCTCCGAGTCATCAGACGACCAACCCGATTGGCTAACCGGCCTGGGTAAAGCTGCCTCCGATGACGAAAAAGAAATCCCCGACTGGCTGGAAAGCCTGCGCGAAGAAAAACCAGGCACTTCCCCTCAGGAATTCATGTCACTTCAGGAACCTGCCTTGAACCAAACTGGCAGTCTATCTCCTGGGGTTGGCGATGCAGAGTGGGCGGCGCGCTTGGGCAGCGAGCCAAAACCTGAGACGCCGGAGACCAAACCTCAAGGAGACCAGCAGGGCGGGGAAGCATCTCTCAACTGGCTGGATTCTCTTGAATCCGATTCTGGTGTTCCTAACGCGGAGGGGCAACCTGTTGCTCCGCAAGATGAAGCATTGAATGATTGGCTGTCCGGTCTACCAGGCAGTTCGGAGGAAAACCAACCTGAGCCGCCCAGAGAGGCAGAAAACCTGCCCGGCATGCTGAATCTACTCCAGGAGAAAACACTCGAACCCGAATTAGCCCCGCTCGAAGATGACGGCAAAGCTGCAGATTCCGAAATCCCTGACTGGCTATCCAAATTGGGGTCTACGCCAGTAACGACTGAGGTGCCCGGCAAGGAGAGTCTCCCGGACTGGCTGTCCGACATGGAAACAAAAGCCGGTCCAGAGTCTGTGGCGACGGAATCAAATTTCAGCAGCGACCTTCCCACTCCCGGTGCAACCGGCGAAGAAATACCCGGCTGGTTATCCCCGCTCCCGGCAGATGCCAAAGCGACGGAGAATCCGGTATCTGAGAAAGAAAAGTTCGATGAGGCTCCCCCCCCATCCGCAGTTAGGGAAGGAACTGGGCCGATGCCCATGTGGCTGGCGGGAATTGAGAGGAGCAAAACACCTAAAGATGGGACTCCGGCACTGATTACCAACGACGAAGGTCCTGGCTCTGAGAGAAATCACGGCGCGGCTTTCTCCCTTGAAATGCCTGATTGGCTCTCCAAATTGAACCCGGAACACGCCTCTGAAAAACCTTCCATGGGGATTACAGAACCATCTACTCCTGAAAATCTTGGAATTTCTGAACTGCCCTCCTGGGTACAGGCAATGCGTCCGGTGGAATCGGTGTTGTCCGATACCAAGATTACCCCGCAGGAGGATGCGCAGGTCACCGAGCAGACCGGCCCGTTGGCAGGGCTGCAGGGGGTTCTGCCGTCGAGTCCCGGTCTTGGAACGCTACGAAAGCCCCCGGCCTATAATTCCATACTCAAGGTCACTGATGGTCAGCAGCGCTATACTGCTGCTCTCGAACGGCTGATTTCCAGTGAAACTCAGCCTCAGGCTGCCAAGAGATCGCGGCTTGCTTCGAACCGGCTGTGGCGGTGGTTGATTGCCTTTCTCCTATTCCTGGCAGTTGGATTGCCGCTCATTATGGGGATTCCGGTCACGCCGGCCAGTACGCTTCAGCCACCTGAAATGGTAAGTGCCTTCACCATAATCAGCACCCTGCCTTCCAATGCGCCGGTGCTGGTGGTATTCGATTATGACCCGGCCCTCTCCGGTGAATTGGAAGCTGCCGCTTCTCCGCTTATGGATCATTTGCTGCTTCAGGGTCCGCGCCTGGCTCTGATCTCAACCAGCCCAACCGGGCCGGCACTGGCTGAACGCTTCCTGCACGATACAAGTGCTTCGCCTTTGGTCGCCGGGTACAATTATCAGCCCGGGCAGCAATATGTTAACCTGGGATATCTGGCAGGTGGTCCGGCAGGTGTGCAGTATTTTGCCAATTCTCCTACCAAGGCCGCACAGTATACATTGGACGGGCAACCGGCTTGGACATTACCGCCCCTGCAGGGGGTTCGGGTATTAAGCGACTTTGCTGCGGTAATCGTTTTAACCGACAACGCTGATAGCGGGCGCATCTGGATAGAGCAGGCCGGTTCCATGGTTGGTAATTCTCCCATGCTGATGGTCATCTCTGCCCAGGCGGAACCGATGATCCTCCCCTACTATGATTCAGGCCAGATAAAAGGCCTGGTTACCGGGCTGGCGGGAGGGGAGGCTTACGGGCAGACCTTCATCCGCCCGGATTCCCGACCCGGGCTGACAGAAAGATATTGGGACTCTTTTAGCGTCGGAACACTGGTTATGGAAATATTAATAGTCGCCGGCGCAATTTGGAGTGCTATTGCGGGCTGGCGCGCCCGCCTTGACAAATCCGGAGAAAAGGTCTGATCATGCCCGCAATCCAATCCGCAAATGTCGTTGACCTTTTTACCGGCGGGATAAGTTTCTTGCTTACCCTGATGGTTCTGAGTTATCTCATTGGTGATAACCCGGCCTTTCGGATTGCCATATATCTCTTTATTGGTGTTTCATCTGGATATGTTGCTGCGGTGACCTGGCATCAGGTGCTATACCCGCGGCTTGTCGTACCGATGCTTTCTGGCAGTTTGGCCGAGCGTCTGTTGCTCATTATCCCGCTGGTGCTGGGGCTGCTGTTGCTGCTCAAGCTCTCGCCGCGGACTGCCCACTTGGGCACTCCACCGATGGCTTTCCTGGTGGGAGTTGGCGCGGCGGTTGCGATTGGTGGGGCGGTGATGGGAACGCTCTTTCCTCAATCCCGGGCAGCCATGAGCGGTCTCGACTTATCCGGCGCTGGACAATATTGGCTGGAACGCCTGAGTGAAGGGATCGTCATGCTGGTCGGTACGGTAACAGCGCTGGTTTATTTCCATTTTGGAGCAAAAGCCACCGCCGGTGGCCCGCAACGCGGGAAACTGGTAAGTGTGCTGAGTTGGGTGGGACAGGTCTTTATCGCCGTCACTTTTGGCGTCCTGTTCGCCGGCGTCGTTGTGGCTGCCATGACCGCGCTTATCGAACGTGTGAATTTTATGATTACCTTTTTGTCATCATTGTGAATCTTTTGTGTCCTCTATTGAGCCTTAACCTTTATGCCTTCTTCGCTGGAAAGAGCTGATTCCCTCCTGGCTGTAGATGTCGGCACCGTAACGACCCGTGCTGCCTTCTTTGATGTTGTGGAAGGCCGCTATCGATTCATCGCTTCCGGCCATGCACCCACCACAGCCGTGGCACCCTTTCGCGATGTCAGCGAAGGCGTGCGCCAGGCCATTGAAAATCTGGAAATGGTCACAGGGCACAAATTTCTGGCTGAAGGTAACCAACTGATCATGCCGATCTCGGGTGGCGCCGGGGTGGATTCCTTTGTTGCCACGCACTCAGCCGGTCCGGCCATCAAAACTGCTGTCGTTGCCTTGCTGGACGATGTCTCACTCGAAAGCACCAAGCGGCTGGCGCACAGCATCTATACCCGCGTGGTGGAGACCATCGGGCTGAACGACGCGCGCAAGCCCGAAGAGCAGATAGACAGTCTGGTGCGTGTCCACCCGGACCTGATCCTGGTTGCAGGGGGGACGGATGGCGGGGCAACCCGCTCGGTTCAGCGATTGATAGAAACTGTCGGCCTAGCTTGTTTCCTGCTGCCGGCAGATAAACGCCCCGCCCTGCTTTTTGCCGGGAACCAGGGCATGATCGATGAAGCCAGGCGAAATTTGCAACCGCTGACATCCGCCCTGGTCATTGGTCCCAACCTGCGCCCCGGTATCGATATTGAGGATCTCCAGCCCGCCCAAGGTGCGTTGAACGAACTCTATAACCATGTGCGCCGCGGTCAAATGGGTGGCTTGGATGAACTTAATACCTGGGCTGGAAACACATTGATACCTACTGCCTCCGCCGAAGGGCGCGTTATTCGCTTCCTCAGCACGGTGTATGATTCAAGGAAGGGAATCCTGGGGGTGGACCTGGGGGCGTCAGCGGCCACGGTTGCGGCGGCCTTCGGCGGCAAATTGACCCTGGGTGTGTATCCCCAATTGGGACTTGGCGAAGGCCTCGTCAACTTACTGCGTTACACCAGGGTGGAAGATATCCTGAAATGGAGTTCGCTCGAGATTCCCGCTGAGGCAGTCAGCGATTATCTGTACGAGAAATCCGTCCACCCGGCCAGTTTACCTGCCACTCCCGAAGACCTGTCCATTGAACAGGCTGTTGCACGCCAGAGCCTGTTCGTGGCGCTGAACACTGCCGGTAAATATTTCCCCCGCAATGTCCGCCGGGCCGCTCTTGGCCTGACCCCCTATTTTGACCCTATCCTGGCAGCGGGGAGTGTGATCACACGCGCTCCCACCCTCGGGCAGGGGTTGCTGATCCTGCTGGATGCCATCCAACCGGTGGGCATTACCACCGTTATTCTGGATCAAAATTACCTTCTCCCTGCGCTGGGAGCAGCCGCCATCCGCAACTCCATCCTGCCCATTCAGATACTGGAATCGGGTGCCTTCCTTGGATTGGCGACAGTAGTCGCACCATATGCCCGTGCCCGCCTCGGAACACCGGTCCTGAACGCACGACTCGCATACCAGAACGGCAACGAGAACCAGATAGAGGTAAAACAAGGTAGCTTGGAAGTAATGCCTTTGCCTGCCGGTCAATCTGGTCGCCTATTTCTGGAACCTTTAAATCATGCCAATTTTGGTTTTGGTCCCCGCCCCCCCCGGGAAAACGGCATCCCCGTCAACGGGACGGCACTGGGTGTGGTTATCGACGCCCGCGGCCGCCCGCTGAGATTGCCGGCAGATGATGCTCGACGGCGTGAAATCATCAAAAAATGGTTATGGACGTTAGGAGGCTAGACTCTAAATGCTGGCACCTGTTGTACATGTCCTACCCTTGACCACCCTCCGGCGTGAACGCTTATTGCCTGTGCCAGGTCGTGTCACCGCGCATGTAGACCAAAAGGTCACACCTTTGGATGTTGTTGCCGAGGCGCATTACGGGCAGGGACATCTGCTTATAGATGTGGCGCTCATCTTCGGGATCCAGCCAGACGCAGCCCAACAGCTGATCCAGGTCAAAGCCGGGGAAATGGTCACCAAAGGCGATACAATTGCCCAGCGGATGGGCTTCATTCCGCAAATCCTGCGGGTACCTGCCAATGGACGGGTGATCCTGGTCGGCAGTGGGCGCATCTTGATGGAAGCCGGGGAAGGAGTATTTGAACTGCGTGCCGGGATCCCGGGTAGGATCACTCGCCAGATCTCCGAACGCGGCGTGGAAATCACGTTCAACGGAGCGCTGGTGCAGGGCATATGGGGCAACAGCCAGGTTGGACTGGGGTTATTGTTGCCCGTTATCACGAACCCGGACGAAGTGCTCTCGGTAAACAAGATAGATGTCACCTTGCGCGGTGCAGTATTGCTTGCCGGCCATTGCAGCGATCCGGCAGCCCTGCAGGCAGCCGGCGAACTACCGGTGCGCGGCATAGTCCTGGGCAGTATATCGTCTGCCCTCATTCCAGTGGCAGCCCAGATGCAGTATCCAATTGTCGTGGTGGATGGGTTTGGGCAGAAACCAATGGACAGTGCTGCTTATTTGTTACTAACCACCAACGCCAAACGCGAAGTTACCCTTAATGCGCAACCATTCGACCGGCAAACCGGTGTGCGTCCTGAAATCCTCATTCCAATGCCTGTGACGGCAGACCCACCTCTACCGAGGGAGGTGGAGACTTTTGCCCCCGGTCAACAGGTACGCCTGACGCGTGCACCAAATGCCGGGGCGGTCGGGTCCCTGGTCGGCTTGCTGCCCGGTATGACAATTATACCCAGCGGGTTACGCGTTGCGGCTGCAGAAGTGACACTGGATTCTGGCGAGCAAATTGTTGTCCCGCTTGCCAATTTGGAAGTCCTAGGGTAATATAATTCACAAACGAGGAGGAAGAAGCCATGTTGGATGAAGGTAATGCCCAAAATACGATGGAAACTCCTGACGCCCCGCCACCTGAGGCGAAAAACAACCGTATGTTCAAAATCGTGGCCGGGGTTTTGGGAGGCCTGGTCTTTCTGACCCTCCTATGCATGGGGGTCTATTTCCTGTTTCTCGCGCCCCGTCTGGCTACACAAAGAAATGCTGCGCAACAAACGATCGAAGCAGGAAATGCCCAGGCTGCCCAACAGTTAACCCTCACGGCTCAGGCCGTCCTGGTGAGTTCTACTCCTCTGACTTCACCATTACCGCTACAGACTGGTACAAGTGTTCCCAAGACGCCTACGGTCACCCGCACACCGGTCATTGCGCAGAACAGCCCGGTTGTGACCGCCACCAATGA
>DASVKG010000071.1:0-28986 GCA_036385495.1 Anaerolineales bacterium
ACAATTATGCGAATGAAGGGGGAGTTGAGATGGTTGGCCGTCCAACGCAGGTATTCATAAGCCACACCTGCCAGGACTGGGATCATAACCACCCTGCTGAGAAGCCGCCAGGCAAAAGGCAAAGGACCCAGGATGGTAAAGAAAAACAGCGAGAGAACCATCAGGGTCAGCAGGAAGGCTGTTCCGCAGCGAGGGTGCTCAACCGAGAATTTCGCAACTGCGACAGGTGTCAGGTCCGCTCCCGCTTCAAAAGCGTTGATGGTCTTGTGTTCAGCACCATGATAAGCAAAGACACGCGCAATGTCTGGTGCGAACCCGATTCCCCACAAATAGCCAACCAATAATAACAATCGGATAACGCCTTCCATAAGGTTGCTCCACCATGCGTTCCAATGCAGGAAGTGTTCAGACAACCAACCAACTCCCGCGGGAGCCAGGAAGAAGATTCCGATGGCAACCAGAAAGGTGAAACCGAGGGTCAGGTATAATGCCGGACCTTCCAGTTTTTCGTCTTCGCCGGTTTGCAGATTGGCAGATTCGGTCAGGGCTCGCATTCCCAGTCCGAGGGAATCCCACAGCATAATTAATCCACGCAGAAAAGGAATTTTTGCCAAACCGGATTTATAAATACCGCCCAGCAGTTCAACCTTGGTTGCTATGGTACCATTTGGAGCGCGCATGGCAACAGCATAGACCTTCCGCCCCCGCATCATTACTCCCTCGATAACCGCCTGACCGCCATAATTAACCAGTTTTTCATGCATACCGATAATCTCCATATAGGGGAGGGAATGTCGTTATCTCCCGAGTGGGAATCCTATGGCGCCAAATTTATAAAGAATTGGATTACTGCTTCGATACCCCTGTACCAGGTAGGCAGGTTCATTTTTTCATTCGGCGCATGTACGTTATCATCAGGTAAACCAAAACCTGAAACGACCGATTCGATGCCCAGAAGAGTCTGCATATCCCTTACCACCGGTATGGACCCTCCCTCGCGTCGAAAGTAGGGGCGCGTTCCCCATACTGTTTCCAAAGCTTTGCCCATCGCCTGGACGCCAATGTTATTCCTGTCAGAGATGGAAGCTGAGCTGCCTGCCATAACGGTCACTTCCCAACGGATATCCTTGGGAGCATGTTTTTCCAAATATTGGATAAGCTGCTGGTGGACTTCCTTCGGATCCTGATCAGGAACCAGTCGCATGGAAATTTTCGCCATCGCCCAGGCTGGGATGACCGTTTTTGACCCTTCGCCAGTGAATCCTGATAATATTCCATTAACATCCAGGGTAGGTCGCGCCCCGGTACGTTCATTGGCAGTGAAACCAGCCTCACCATATAATGCTGGTACGCCGGTAATTTCAAGGAAATGCTTTTCATCGATCGGGAGACGCGCCAGTTCATCGCGATCTTCTTTATTCAATTTTTGAACTCTATCATAAAAACCAGGTAAAGTAATGCGGCCTTTCGGATCGTGCATCCCGGCAATCAATTCAGCCAGAGCTATGGCTGGATTATGGACAACACCGCCATAAATCCCAGAGTGCAGGTCTTGAACCGGGCCATAAATCCGCAGTTCAAAATAAGCCAACCCTCGCAAAGCATAAGTTAGGGTCGGGTATTCTTTACCAATCATGCCAGAATCCGGGTTAAATGCAAAATCAGAGGCGAGCATATCTTTGTGGGCTGAAATGAAAATCCCAAGATTGGGAGAGCCAATTTCCTCTTCGCCTTCAAACAACCATTTGACATTTACCGGTAGTCCGCCGGACTTGACGAGGGATTCGACCGCCTTAAGCATTACCAGGTTTTGTCCCTTCATGTCCGAGGCACCCCGGGCATATATATTTTCGCCGCGAACTACCGGGTCAAAGGGGCCGGACGTCCAAAGTTCGATAGGGTCTGCTGGCTGAACATCATAGTGCCCATAAATAAGTACGATCGGTGCATTTACCGCTCCCAGCCATTCCCCATAAACTATCGGGTGTTTGGCAGTCGGAAATATCTGCACCTTCTGCATCCCAAGGTCGCGTAATTGTTTCGCCATCCATTCAGCAGCTAGACGGACATCTGAGGCATGCCTCGGATCAGTCGATACGGATGGAATCGCCAATAGCTCTTTGAATGTGTCCAGAAATTTCCCTTTATTTTTCCGAGCATATTGCAAGGCATTCATAAGTTGATCTGCCATCAAATTCTCCTAATAATACGATTCTTTTTAGTGGATATCCAGGGGAGGATCCCGGTTCTAAATATTTGTTACGGCGCGCCAGTCGGTTGCACAGTTTGTTCCAGAGCACGGCGCGTAATTAGGAACCAGGATGCCATACCATTGAACCGGTCTGCTGGTTCAAAGAGTGGAACAGCCTGCACGCCTTGTACGCGCTGGTCCACGCCATATGTATAGATGGGATAAAATAATGGTAGGGCCGGGAGTTCGCGAGCAAAAATTACCTGGAAGTTTCTGTACAGGCGGGTACGGATATTCATATCTGCGACCACGCGAGCTTGTTCCAGATATTCACTGGCAGTGCGATTATCCCACTGGGAATAATTCTGTCCGCTGGATATTTCCGCCTGATGCCAAAATGGATATGGGTCGGGATCATATGACCGGCTAAAGTCCAGGTCTACAAGTGCAGCCTGATAAGTGCGCGGGGTCAGGAAGTCTGTGAATAGAGATTCGTAAGAGACAGCTTGAAGTTTTACTTCCACGCCGATCGCCGCCCAGTTTTGCTGGATGGCTTGCGCCAGCTGTGCATGGATGGCGTCGTCGGGATAAACCATTGTAAATGATAGGGAAACATTGTCTTTGGCGCGTACAGTTCCGTCCGCTGTGAGTACGTACCCGGCAGTTTTCAGCTCACTAATTGCAGTATCGGTATCAAACCCGATGTGCTCCACCCCATTGTAATAAGCCCAGGTAAGAGGCAACAGTGGACTATCAGCAACAACCGCTTGCCCCTGGAGCAAGTAATCAACCATCCATTGGCGGTTTATGCCAGTCATTAAAGCACGCCGTATATTTTTATCTTGAAAATATGCGACTTCATTATTGCCCAGGTTAAATATAACCATGGTCAAGCGCGGCATCCGGCTGGAATAACAGGATAGGTTGGGGTCAGAACATGCTTCTGCAAGAATATTCGCCGGGATCTGACTTAAACCGAGCACTTCTCCCTGCTTGTAACCCGCGAGAGCTAAATCTGCACTCGTGTAATACCGAAAAACCAACTGCTCTACAAACGGGATTTGTCCATAGTAGTTTTCTGAAACGGTCAAGACCACGCCAGTAATTTGTCCGTTTTCAACGGTCAAATGGTCAAACTTATATGGTCCACTACCCACTGGAGCCAGGTTAAACTCAGCGCTGGAAAGCTGATCCGCTGTAACATTTTCAAGGAGGTGCTGGGGTAATACACCAAAAGTAAGAAAATCTAAAAATGGAACAAATGGCTCTGGTAATGTAAATTTAATGTTTTTATCGTTTAGACGGGTGATTTTCACCTGGTCCCACATGGAGCGCACATCCGCTGGAAAAGCGGAATATTCACTCCGCAACAGGCTTATAGTAAATAACACGTCGTCACTGGTAACAGGCGTGCCGTCCTGCCAGACTGCTTTATTGCGTAAAGTGAAATTATAAATTGTCCCGTCGGCAGAAACCCCCCATGACTCAGCAAGGTCCGGCTGGGGGATCCCACCAGAATCAAACTTGATCAAGCTGCTAAATAGCAGCCGGTCGACATCACGGTCAGCGGGGTTTTTCAGGTCAAGCAAAGGGTTCAGACGTCCAAACGAACCAACCAAAGCTTCCGTATAAATTCCCCCACTGGCTGGTTCTGGTAAGGTTGGGTTCAGGGTTGGCTGCTGAGCCAACAACAAGACCGCCACCACAATCAGTGTCAGTACAACCACCAGGATTTGCCAGCGCAGTTTTTTCATAATTTGAAATAAAGAAAGGCCTCTCGCAGGCGCAAATATTCTATCCAGCGATGGCCTTTCTTGTCTTCAAGGATTATTGTCGGGCAGCGATAATTACAGCAGTGATAGCCAGGATAAAGAACAGCACGCTGAAAATGATCGTAACCCAAAAGAGCGTCTTCTCGATACCGCGTCTTGCAGTGAAAACCCCGCCGGCATCCGCCCCCGTCATCAAGCCCAAGCCAGCACCTTTACTTTGCAGGATGATACTGATCACCAGGGCAATTGATGTTAAAATCAAAGAACCGTCTAGAAAGTTTTGCATTTATATGCCTCCATAATTTTTAGCCGACAAATTATACCTGTTATTCAGGTAAACCGTCAAACAAGTATACCGGGTTCCTGGTATATTCCCTTATATGGGAATGATATACAGGATGTTAAGGGGTTTTCCCTCCCCGAACCTCCCCAATTTACCATACATCAGAACGATTCTCTCGGAATAAATCCTGTAATTCAGCTGCGCATAAAGGAACTCAAATGCAAGAATTGACCATAAATTTGCATATGCATACTTCCTACTCCGATGGGTCCGCCACGCACGCAGGCCTGGGTCAAATCGCACTTAAATCCAGCGTGGATGTTCTTCTGGTAACGGATCATAATGTTCTGGTGGAAGGGGTGAACGCATACTACCGGGACGGAAAAAAACGAGTTCTCGTACTGGCTTGCGAAGAGATCCATGACCAAGCCCGGGAACCGCAAAAAAACCACCTGCTTGTCTTCGGTGCAAACAGAGAACTTGCTCCGATGGCCAATAACCCCCAGTCCTTGATTGATGCCGTGAGTGCCGCGGGCGGAATCTGCTTCATTGCTCATCCGGTAGACCCAGCAATGCCAGATTTTGGCGAAACGGATATTTCCTGGGTTGATTGGGGGGTTACCGGCTTTACCGGGATCGAACTATGGAATGGTTTCAGCGAACTCAAATCTGTCGCAAAGGGGAAACTGAGCGCCATCGCTTATGCATATTTCCCAGAATTTATTCCTCATGGTCCCTTGCCGGAAACGCTCAACCGCTGGGACGGATTGACAGCCAAGGGCCTGCGCGTGGTGGCGATCGGTGGTTCAGATGCCCATGCCCTGCAAAAGTCCCTTGGGCCGTTGCATAAAATTATTTTTCCGTATGAGTATCATTTTTCGACGATAAACACCCATATCCTGACGCCCACACCACTCACCGGTGATTTGATCCAAGATCGAAAAATGGTCTTTGATGCTTTAGCCTGCGGTCATTGTTTCGTTGGCAACGATCTTCCTGCCACTACACGCGGGTTTCATTTCTCGGCACAAAGCAAAGATGGCAATGTAATCATGGGAGACGAAATAACCTTCTCCAGCAAAGAAACGCTGCAAGTCAAACTTCCATCCGCTGCAGAAATTCGGTTAATCAAGAATGGCGGGGTGGTTAAGACCGTACACAGTGAAGCCTTGGTTTATATCACTGATGAGCCAGGGGTCTACCGCATAGAAGTTTACAAGCAATTTCTGGGGAAATTGCGCGGGTGGATTTTTAGCAATCCAATATACATAAAATAAGGACTCCCCAAAAACCTGCTTTTCGCTTACAATACACCCCGATCAAGTCGCCCCGCGACTTGCCTTCCGCCCCCGGCTCACCTGCGGTGAATGTCCGGGAGCATATCCCGAGGAAAGGAGGTTTTCCCTATGCGTCACTATGAGTTAGTCTGTATTATCCATCCTGACCTGGATGAAGCTGCGTTTAACGACGTTGTTGAAAAGGTCAAGGGCTGGGCCATCGAGGTTGGCGGCAGCGTAGACAAGGTCGAGATATGGGGTCGCAAGCGCCTGGCTTACACGATCAAGAAACATCGTGAAGGCCAATATGTGCTCTTCAATCTCAGTCTCGAGCCCACTGCAACTGCCACGATGGATCAGAATCTGCGTTTCCTGGAGCCAGTCATCCGATATATGATCACCGCAGTTGAATAATTTATAGCATTCATCGGTATTTGACTTTTGCCTGTCGAGTAAGGAGGACGCCATGAGTCGTGGATTGAACAAAGTAATGGTGATCGGTCATTTAGGGCGTGACCCTGAAATGCGTTACACTCCCTCAGGGCGACCTGTAACTACATTCACGGTTGCCACCAGTCGATCCTGGAACACTTCCGATGGCGAGCGCCATTCCGAAACCGAATGGTTCAACGTTGTCACTTGGGGTAACCTGGCCGAAATTTGTAAACAATATCTGGTCAAAGGTCAACAGGTCTACATCGAAGGCCGCCTGCAAACCCGACGCTGGGAAGACAAAGAGGGCGTCAAGCACTCCACTGTCGAAATTGTCGCCAATGAAATGATGATGCTTGGGGAGCGTCGAGAGTCAAATAGCCATCCCTCACCCGGAGAAGAACCCGCAGTCTCAGAAGAATCCGTTGGTGTATCCGGGGAAGATGAATTCCCCTTCTAGGCTCAGAGTTAGCGCCGATTTGATTTTGCACTAATGATCGCTGCCACCCATTACAAATTGGAGTAAAAGATATTATGGAACGCGAACCTCGTAACGAAAATGATATGGATCAAGGCGGTGAACGCCGATATTATGCCCGCCCTAAAGTCTGCCAGTTCTGTGCAGATAAGCACTTGACAATTGACTACAAACAGGCGGATGTACTGCGCCGGCTTGTCACAGAAGAAGGTAAAATCCGCCCACGCCGGCAGACCGGGACCTGCGCAAAACATCAGCGCGTCCTGGCCGGTGCCATCAAACGCGCCCGCCATATAGCCCTGCTGCCCTTTTCTGGCAGCGAACGCGACGACCGTTAATCAATTTCATTCTCGTGAAAGGGCACGGATATTATCCATGCCCTTTTGTGACTATACGCATGTCATTGCGAAGTATATGCTGAAGACAGCCGAATGCCCGCAGTGGCATTATCTCATGTGAGGCATTTATGGCAAAAGATAAGCCGACCAAGATTGCATCCAAGAAACACCTGGCCCGCCTCGAACGCGAACGACGCCAGACAAAATTGATCACTTCGATTGCAATTGGCATCGTGGTCATCATTGTCGGACTCATTGGTTATGGGATTCTGAACGAAACTGTCCTGAAAGCCCGTCAACCTGTAGTCACAGTCAATGGTGTTTCTGTCACCATGCGGGAATTCCAGGTGCAAGTCCGGGTCTCCCGCCAACAATACGTTGACCAATATATGCAATACTACCAATTCGCACAGATGTTCGGGATTGACCCCACGACTGACACGAGCTTGTCACAAACATTGAACCAGATTCAAACTCAATTGTCCACCCCATCTCTGATTGGTCAACAAGTTATCGATAACATTACCAACGACCTGATCATACGGCAATATGCCAAAGACAACGGGATCGTTATCCCGGCGTCAGATTTGGATAAAGCCATGCACGATGCATTTGGTTATTATCCGGACGGGACTCCCACCCCCACACCCAGCAGCACCCCGTTTTCTTATCCGACCTTGGACGCAACACAGTATGCGCTAATGACACCGACTGCTCCAGCGACAATTACCCCAATTGAGACTTTGCCACCAACTCCAACTCTCGACCTGAACGCGACGGCCACGACCATTCCGAGCCTGACACCTACCGCTACGATCACACTCGTTCCGAGCATTACTCCTACCGCCACACCATATACTCTGGATGGGTTCCAATCCAGCCTTAAGAGTGCCCTTGTTTCGTATGCCAAATTGGGTATGACAGAAGCCGACTTCCGAAAAATCTTTTTTGAAAGTCCTCTCTATAGGAAACGCGTCTCTGATATTATCACCGCCAATGTCGCGCACGAACAGGAGCAAGTCTGGGCGCGTCATATCCTCGTTGCAGACCAGGCGACTGCTGAAAGCATCCGTGCCCAACTGGTGGCAGGTGCAGATTTCGCCATCCTTGCCGCCCAGAACTCAATCGATACCGGCAGTAAGGATAAAGGTGGTGATCTGGGATGGTTCGGAAAAGGCACGATGGTTGTAGAATTTGAAACCGCAGCTTTTGCCCTGAAAGTTGGAGAAATCAGCCAGCCTGTTCAATCAACCGATGGTTGGCATATAATCCAGGCGCTTGGGCACGAAATTCGTCCCTTAACTGATACCGAGTATAAAGCTGCAGTCACAGCAACCTTCAATCAGTGGTTGACGGCACAACGAACAAGCGCCACCATTGTAGTCGCAAGCAATTGGACAGCCAACATCCCCGTTTTACCCAGCCTGGAAAGTGCATTCGCGGATTTGTATGCCACGGCGACTGCATCAGCAAAACAGGCCCCGTTACAGCCGACACTAACAACGACACCGTAATTGGGAATTGCACAGAAGAGTTTGGCAGAAAATAAAAAGCGGTTATCTTTAGTAGCTAACCGCTTTTTATATTTTCCATTTATCAACATTGAAATATCTATTTTAAGAATTCTTCAGTAATTTCATCCAATTTCAAGCTGATGATCTGACTGGCGGAATCGCGCCCCATTGTCACGCCATAAATTACATCTGCTGCCTGAACCGTGTTTCGGTTATGGGTGATGATAATGAATTGGGTTTCTTTGCTTAGTTCCAGGAGCAGGTCCCGGAAACGACCCACATTCGCCTCGTCAAGCATGGCATCAACCTCATCCATAACGCAGAAGGGAGTAGGAGACACCTTAAGCAACGCAAATACAAGTGCAATCGCCGTCAGGCTGCGCTCACCCCCAGAGAGCAGGGAAAGTCCTTGCTCGCGTCGTCCAGGCAATCGTGCTTCGATATCTATACCAGTCTCGGTCAGGTTTTCAGGATCGGTCAAAGTCAACCGAGCTGATCCGCCCCCAAACAATCGTTGAAAAATTTCATGGAATTGTTCAGCCACCGTGTCAAATGTTTTCTGAAATTTATTGCGGGTCAATTCGTCAAGCTCTGCAATTATTTGCCGGAGATCGGTTTCTGCCTTCCGTAAATCTTCCACCTGCTTGGTCAAGAAAACGTGCCGCTCCTTAACCGTCTTGAACTCCTGTTGAGCTTCGGGGTTTACAGCCCCCATGCGCCGCAGTTGCGCCCGCTGGCGGGTCATGTTTTCTTCCAAATCGGCATCAAGTTCGGTCACCACGGGCAATTGCTCGACTAATCCATTAAAAGGTAGCGGCACAGGGCCGGAAATCTCGTTGGGGTAATCAAATGCCACCAAACCAAAATCGTCTTCAATTTTTTGTCTCAAGCTCACCAAGGCTTCCTGCTTGCGGCTAAAATCAAGCTGGATCTGGTTGAATGAACGCTCCACACGAGCCAGAATCCCTTGTTCCTCCATCTCTTTTTTCTGCAAATCCATTTCCTGTGCCGCAGATGATTCAAGTGCCTTCTCAGCAGGGCCAATAAGACCGCGGAGTTCTTCCAACTGGGCATTTATACCTGCGGACTGGATGCGGTGGTTTTCGCGTTCAGCTTCCAATTCTTCCAACGATTTATCAATCTCCGTCAGATGGGTTTCCGTCCTGGAATGTTGTTCCTGCAAACGATCAGCCTCCTGCTTACGTTCGATTTGACGGGTCTTGGCATCACTCAATGCGCGCTCGACGACTGCAGAGCGGGTACCCCAAAATATTACTTGTTCTTGAAAATCATCCAAGAATAGAGCCGCCAGTCCAGCTGTCTTCGTCTGGAGGGTTTCCTGGGCAAGAGCTGTATCCTTTTCGTTCTGGGAAAGCGCGGCGGCTGATTGGGAGAGCTCTATTTTCGCCTGTTCAATTTCTGATTCAATACTCAGTTTCTGGCTGAATTGCCAGTCCAACTGCCGCTGAGTTGTATCAGCTCTAATTTGAGATTGGCGCTCCAAATCCCGAGCTTTTTCCAACACGACACGTTTCGCAGCAATGTCTGTCTTTAAAACAGCCTCATGATCTCGAGCTTTATCCAAAATACCTGCTATATTTTTCTTTTCATTTTCCAAGGCAGTGATTTGACGATCTGACTCTGCCATGGATTCGTTCAATTCGCGCCGCTGGCGCGGACGCCCCAAAGCGGCTGTCTGGATCGATCTTCCAGCCAACACCTCCCCTGTTGCATGGAAAACTTCGCCCCGAAGGGTAACGGCGCGGGCATACTTTGGTTGACCAGCCAGTATCCGTCGTGCAGCGGACCGGTTCCGAACTACCAGAACTTGACCCAAAAGCAAATCGAGAACTGGCCTCATTTCAGCAGGAGCCTTGACAAGCTCCGCGGCAACTCCCAGGCAGTTGGCATCCGGTATCATTTTGAGTGGTTCCCTTGGAGAAAGCCAATCCAAGGGAAGGATTGAAGCCCGTGCAGAATGATCTGAATCGAGCAAAACCAGTGCCTGTTCGGTATCCTGACCGGAAGTCAACAGGATGGAATCAGTAAACTCACCAAGTGCGGCAGAGATCGCTACTTCGAGATCCACTGGAACATCCAAAGCGGCAGAAAGTGCACCGCGTGCTCCCCCAAGCTTGGACTGGCGGGCAGCTTCAAGAAGAAGTTTCGCTCCATCAGCATAACCTGCCAGGGATTGTTCGGCCTGGTCAAGTACATCCAGTTGTGCTTTAATTCTGGCCTGTTCAGCTCTCTTGGCAGCAGCCTCTGCGTTTCTATGCTTGACATTTTCCTCCAATTCAGCCAAGCGGTTTTGTGCAACCAGGAATTCTGCTTCCACTGCCTGCAAAGCAGATTCTGCCTTTTTCCGAAATTGTTCAGCTTCTTTGAATTCCCTGTCGGCAAGTTTGGTTTCAGATTCATTTATTGCAGCAGCCTGAATTATCGTTTCCAGTTTTTGTGTCTGGGTGTCAGTGCGAGCGTTCAATTCGTCCATGTGTGCCTGGATACTGGCCTTTTGTGTGGCTAGGTCATTCATTTTCTTGCGCACAACTTCAAGTTCCATTTCAAGGCTTGATTTCTCCCCCTGGCGTTCATTTAGGGCAGTCATTGCTGCTGCAGCCTGCGTATGCGCTTCGTCAAATTCTCCCTGCAGGCTGACAACATCATTCCCGGTCGAGGACAAACGCTCGGTGGCATTTTTGAATTCCTCAGCCAGGCGAGATTGTTCACTCAGGCCTTCCTGGCGATTATCCAGAAGAGAACGTTCACGTTCTTCAAGTTTTGCCAGGTCGCCGCTGATGGATTCACGACTCTCATGCAGTTGCGCCGACTGGCGATGCCAGGAGTTTAACCGCGCTCGCAGACCATTTGTCTGGTCACGAAAAGCTGAATAATCAAGTCTGAGCCTCTCGTAGGATTCTCGTGACTCGTTCAGTTTGGTCTCCTGAGTATGTACAAGACCAATCGCCTCGGTCAGGTTATGCTGGGCTTGATGCCAATGAAACCCGTACCATTCGTGCATTAGTACGCGCAAGTCAGCTTGCACCTGAGCATATCCCTGTGCACGTGCAGCCTGGCGCTCAAGGCTTTTTAAGCGAGGCTCCAATTCCGTCAGGATATCGAGCACTCGATCGAGGTTGCGCTGGGAAGCTTCCAACCGGTGCAAAGCCTCCTCACGTCGGGACCGATAAAGGCCAATCCCTGCCGCTTCCTCGAAGAGGCGACGCCGCTCATCGGCCTTTAGGGCCAGAGAAGCATCCACCAGTCCCTGCCCAAGGATGGTGTACGTTCTCTCGGATAGACCCGACTGCGCCAGCAACTCATTTATATCTTTTAGACGTACATGCTGGTTATTGAGCAGGTATTCATTTCGACCATCCCGATAGGCACGCCTGGACAAACCAACTTCCGAGAAATCCACCGGCAGCCAGCCATCGTTATTATCGAACATTATTCCAGCAGAAGCCATCCCCGCGCGTGACCGTTGTTCAGACCCGATAAATATCATATCTTCTGTCTTTTTGGCACGCAAAAGGCTGAACGTCTGCTCTCCCAACACCCAACGGAGAGCATCTGCAATGTTGGATTTTCCGGACCCATTTGGGCCAACAATGGCAGTTATTCCTTCGGCAAATTCAAACTTTGTTTTTGCTGCGAAGGTCTTATAACCTTGTAGTTCAAGAGATCTTAGTCGTAAAGGCATTGGATTATTAAAAGAGAAGATTAGGATTTTTTAATTTCGTTAAGCGCAGCCTGGGCAGCGGCGCGCTCCGCGACCTGTTTATTATGCCCACTACCCCTTCCATAGGCGATGCCATTAATTTGCACTTCGATTTCAAATAACCGCTGGTGATCGGGACCGCTGATGGTAACGGAAATGTATTTTGGGATGCCCAGACGCTGACCCTGGGACCACTCTTGAAGACGGCTTTTCGGATCACGAGAATCCGATGAGAGGATAATTTGTTCATTAACCTTTTCCAACATTGGGTGAACAAGATGCTGAATTGTGGGTATATCGCTTTCTAAAAATAGTGCGCCGATCAAAGCCTCAAAGGTGGCACATAAAAGTACATTTTTTTGACGTCCTCCAGCGTGGTCTTCTCCATGCCCCAGGCGCATGGCAGACCCCAGATCGTAGGCACGGGCGAATTCGGCCAATTGCTCGGTACAGACGAGGGCCGACCGCATACGCGTCAGCTCTCCTTCTGCCATTTCAGGGAATTGATTGTACAGCCAGGCTCCAACAACAAAATCAAGAATCGCATCACCAAGGAATTCCAGACGTTCATTATCTTCCAACGCCTCATTGTGCTCATTAACGTAGGAACGGTGCGTGAGGGCACGCGTCAGCAGGAGTAAGTTTTTGAATGGAAGTTCAAAACGCTGCACCAACGCAGCAGCAGACTCTTCGCGATCTCTTTCCGGGTTTTGATTCATATAAACCTTCCGGAACTCAGGGAGCGCCAACACTCCCCCACATGCTTTCCAAGCATCTTTTCATAGGCGATCTTAATTTGCCGATTTTGCAAAAGAATCAGTGAGGGGGTAGAGTTCGCGGCCACTTAGTTCCTAAAATTGTTAAGTTTATTGTAACCCGATTCAAGTGTGCTGACCAGCGCGTATGATACAATCGCCCTGTTTAACCCAAGGAGTTGACCATGCCTGAACCACTTGCCAAGGAAACACTTTTCTTGCACAACGCCGAAATGGGATTGGGAACCTGGGCCTGGGGTGACCGCACCATGTGGAATTATGGTCACGGATATGCGGAGACTGACATCGAGCAGGCTTTCCAAGCCTCGCTAACCGCGGGTATAAATTTTATGGACACTGCTGAAGTCTACGGGGGAGGCCTTTCCGAGAGATTCCTTGGAAAATTCCTAAAAACTACACCAACTCCCGTTCTCGTGGCGACCAAGTTCATGCCTTATCCGTGGAGGCTAAATCGCAGTGCCTTGATGAATTCCCTCGACAACAGCCTGGAGCGCCTGGGCCTTGAGTGCGTCGACCTTTACCAAATCCATTGGCCATTCCCGCCAATGCCGGTCGAATTCTGGGTGGAAGAATTGGCGAAAGCGGTCAAATCAGGAAAGACGCGCACAGCAGGTGTTTCAAACTACAATAAGATCCAGATGCAGAGGGCGTATACCATCTTGTCAAAGTACGATATTCCTCTGGCTTCAAACCAGGTAGAGTATCACCTCCTCAACCGGACCGTGGAAAAGAATGGGCTCCTTGATCGCTGCAAAGAATTGAATGTGCGGTTGATTGCGTATTCACCATTGGCAAAAGGACTGCTGACAGGAAAATACACGCTTAAGGATCCTCCGCCCGGTCTGCGTTCCCGTCAGCCCATGAGCAGGATGAAAGCCCTGCCAGGTCTAATAGCTCTAATGACTGAAATCGGTAAGGGACATGAAGGTAAGACACCCAGCCAGGTTGCATTGAACTGGCTCATTTGCAAGGGAACTCTACCCATTCCGGGGGCCAAGAACGCCAAACAGATTGAGCAGAACGCCGGTGCGATCGGCTGGAGACTTACTTTAGAAGAAGTCAAGGCACTCGATGGTGCCAGTGACAATTTCACCAAGTAACCGGCCGAGGCGATCGATTTCTACCCCCTCGATTTTTATTTTAAAATCTGGAATAAGTTGCTGTAATCATCTGTCCATAATCTTACTGGAGAAACATAGCCAGACATCGGGCTTGCGTGGGAGCGCAAGCCAGGAGCCTCGAGCAGGGAAGGGTCACGTGCCAGGAGCATCCATTGAGATGGGGAGGTATCCGGCTCCATGCCGGAATCGTTGATTAAGATACGTTCCAAGCCAAAATGATCGGCCAAAGTCCAGACCACAGGGACCAGGTTAAGGTGACGGTTCGAAATATGGACTGCCAGGATCCCATCCGGGAGTAAATGCTGCAAATAAAGTTCGAAGGATTCCACATCCAGCAGATGCACCGGAATGGAATCGCTTGAAAAAACATCCAGCATCAGCACATCATAGTTTTGCGACCCACTCGCGGCAAATTCATTCTCAAGAGAAAGACGCGCGTCGCCTTGCACGATTTCCACTTTCGCCTGGCAATCGGAAATATAGCTGAAATATCCACCCTGTCCATTCGCCAGGTCAATTACCAATGGGTTAATTTCGTAAAATCGATATACATCTCCCGGCTGTCCATAAGCTGCAAGCGTACCAATCCCCAGTCCCAAAACACCAACTCGCATCCCATGTCCCCGTTTTGGATAATTTAAGATTGCAAGACCTCCGCCGCTGGTTTCTCCGTAATAGGCGGTGGGGATATCACGTTTCTGGATTGAAAGGAACTGGTAGCCATGGATGGTGACACCATGCACCAGCGCATATCGTTGCAAGGAGGGATTACTGGCATCCGATTCGCGCACGCGCACCACACCGTAGAAATTTCTCTGGATGAGCAGATCATTCCCAAGGTCGGACCTAATCTGCTGAAAGGAACGCACCCCCGAAATGAGTACCATGCTCAAGAGCATCACGCTGTTAAATATGAACATCCAGCGACGGCGGACCGCAATCACGTTAACAAACGTTACTACAAGGAACAGCATCCAGCATAGGGTATATCCAAGTGGAAGTTCCCAATACCCTTTGAAAATAAAGGGAGCGACGAAATTGATTATTAATCCTCCCAAAGCACCACCCACCGACACCATTAAATAGAAGCGGGTCAAGTGATCTGGATGAGGACGCAAGCGATACAACTCGCCATGGCAGACCATGCAAGCTGCGAACAGTCCAAGGGAATATATTCCAATCTGAGCAGAAATGCCAAGCGCGTCAGTACTTTCCATGGCCCAACCGACAAGCAGTGTGGCAATAAAAAAGATAATCAGAAAAACTTGCCGTGAGTACCAGCGCTGGCCGGAGAAAGCCAGAATGAAAGAGAGAAGGTAAATTGTCAGTGGGAGCACCCACAAGAATGGGATGACAGCCACTTCCTGGGTAATCTGACTGGTGGTTGCCAGAAGCAGTATGGACGCGGAGGCCGCCAGGATGATCCACAGGCTGTAGTCTCTCGCGGTCAATTTCAACCCAGTGTCCTGCCTGGCACGCAGCAGGTCGGGTTCTGCAATCTCCCTTTTCCCAAGGGATTTATATGCTCCATATGCAGCCAACCCCGCATAGGCCAGGTACATTAAAGACCATATCCTACCCTGCCAGGCCAAGGTAAAATATGGCTCTACTAAAATCGGGTAAGTTACCAGCCCGAGCAGTGAACCGACGTTGGATAGCGCATAAAGGCGATAGGCTGTCTTTTCAGGAAAATTTCGGTGGAACCATGCTTGCACCAACGGGCTGTTTGTCGATAGGAGGAAATATGGGAGGCCGACCGAAACGAGCAGCAGTTTGCAGATATCCCAGACTGGAAAACCCGACTGCCCCGGCTTCCAACTGGCATCAGGCGTAATGGGTGATTTCCATGTCAGTCCAAGCAGTAACATTAAGACGAGAGAAAGGCCCAGCACGCCCAGATGGACTATTTCGCGGCGGCGACTTTTGCCTATCAACCAGTTGGCGTACGCGTACCCACCTGTCAGTAACACCTGGAAAAACATCTGTACAGTGGACCAGACTGCTGTGGTGCCACCAAACCAGGGCAGGATGATGCGGGCGATCATTGGCTGGACCTGGAATAAAAGAAACGCTGATAGAAAAATTGAGATCAGGAAATAAGCCATGACATAATTGTACATGCAAGTTGGAAATTGATATAGAACCCGCATCCCCTAAAAAGGATTTTTAGATAGCGTGAGAGAAAACCCCCAGAATAGAAATGCCATTAATTAAACATATTTATATGTTATCGAGCACGGAGTCCTGAATTACTGCGCAATCCAGAAATTGATAAAAAGTAGATTAATAGAAACAGATACCGGTCTCCCCCCATGCCTTACCCTTGCCTGGATGTGACTGTGCTAGAATTACTCTTTAGCTTTAGCCAAATCAGCAATTATCCCCACCTGTAGTGCTTTGTGGCTTCACCGTCGATGGAAGCCTGTAAGATTTGGTTTGGAGGTTTCTATGAAAACAAATGACAACACCCTCTTGATCACTGGAGGAGCGACCGGCATTGGCCTGGCCCTGGCTGAAGTCTTTTTGCGGGAAGGTAACCAGGTCATTATTTGCGGACGGCGAAAAGAGAATCTTGTCCTGGCATAAGACAGTCTTCCCAAAATCCAATACAAAGTATGCGATGTTGCTGAGGCTGATGACCGCCAGGCCTTATTCGAGTGGGCAATTGGTAATTATCCCAATCTAAATATCGTGATCAACAATGCAGGAATCCAACGACAGATCGACTTTACAAAAGGGAATAATGAACTGCTGAACGGGGATGACGAAATCCAAATCAATTTTAGCGCGCCCGTCCAACTCTCTGCCCTGTTCATCCCACAGCTCATGAAGCAGGAGGAGTCAGCCATCGTAAACGTGTCCTCCGGGTTGGGTTTTGTCCCTTTGACCATCGTGCCGGTCTATTGCGCCACCAAAGCTGCCATACACTCATTCAGCTTGTCACTCCGACACCAATTGCGCAACTCGAGTGTCAAGGTTTTCGAGGTCATTCCCCCCACAGTGGACACCGGACTCGATCGCGGCGCACGCGATCAGAGGAGACAGGAATATAAAGGCATTCCAGCTGCTGAAGTGGCCGAGGCGACCCCGGTGGGCCTGGCGAAGGACGAGTACGAGATTGCTGCGGGGCAAGCTCAGGGGTTACGCACGGGGTCACCTCAGGAAGCAGAGCAAATTTTCAAACGGATGAACGGGAATTGGTAAATGGAAACAATTGGATTGATCGCGGCTATGAAACAGGAAAGTGGGGCGCTTCTCCGGTGCATAAAAAAGTGGAAACGTATCACAATTGGCCCATATAGAGGGGCACATTTCCAAATTTTGGACCGAAATTGCATTTTAATCACTTCTGGCATGGGATTAAAGCGCGCCAAAGATGCCACCCGGATTCTTCTGACAAAGGAAAGTCCGCAGCTGATCATATCTTTCGGAATTGCAGGTGCACCAAACGTCGATCTGCAAATTGGAGATGTGGTTGTTGCTCGAAGTGCTTGCCTTTTGGAAAATGGCCTGCCTGGTCGGTTAAAACCTCTGGCCTCCATTTCCACGGCAGTATGGAACGCGGCCACCCAGGCTCTGCACCCGCATGAAGCGCGCCTGGTATTCGGGACTACCATCACGACAAGGGGATCTCAAGTCTTCCTGCAAGGATCCGAGGAAATGCCTTATCCAGTTCTGGAAATGGAGACGGCTGGCATTGCACAGGTCGCCGCCGAAATGGGAATTCCGCTTTTGTCAATACGCTCGATAAGTGATGGCCCCCAGTCGCCAATTCCCATTAACCTCGAAGCGGCCCTGGACGATAAGGATAACCTTCGCATTGGCAAGCTGCTTCTGATGGCCCTCCGCTATCCTCAAATCATTTTTCATTCCGGGCAAATTATGCAAAATTCCAGGAAAGCTGCGGATCATGCAGCTATTTCAATTCTCGCCGCGCTAAACCAGCCATTGCCATTGATAAATTCATGAAGAATGTATATCGATTCCACGCTTCCGAAAACCGGCAGTTTGCATGGACACTTTCCAATAGACACCAAAAATATCTCCTGGCAAAAAAGCGGCAAAGGAGGACTTTTTGCGCCCACTTGAAATCTTTATTCCCTGTATTCTGATCATTTATTTAGGCTGGCCGCTGGTTACCGGGCAACGTCGGACAAAAGTGGTCAACAGTCTTCCCTTCCTTGCTCTGCTGGTTTCAGGGCTACATCTGGTTTTTGAAAATTATCGCTGGCAGATGATCCCCATCTATGCGCTTGTGCTATTCTGTTGTGTGACCGGTACTCTGGGGTTAACGCGCTCCTCCCAAGACAAATTCAAGCGGATTTCCTGGACTGGCGCGGGATTATTTGCCGGCCTATTGATACTAATGATTGCGACCACCCTGCCGGTCCTGGTGCCGGTCCCCACGGTCCCAAGCCCCTCCGGTCCATATAAAATTGGGACGACCACTCTTGTACTTGTAGACTCATCCCGCCATGAATGGTATTCCGGGAACCCGGAAGACACGCGCAAATTCATGGTGCAGGTCTGGTACCCCGCTCTCCCGGCAGCTAATTCTTCGCGTGCACCCTGGATGGCCAATGCGGATATAGTCGCTCCCTTTATCGCCGACTATCTTCACTTGCCGCATTTTTTTCTTGACCATCTAGCCCTGGTTAAGTCCAACTCCTTTATAGATGCGCCGCCGGATATTACCGGTGCACCCTACCCGGTATTGCTCTTTTCTCACGGCTGGAACGGTTTCCGCGCCCAAAATACGAACCAGGTCCAGGAACTCGTCAGCAATGGCTATGTGGTAATTGCCCCCGAATACACTTATGCGGATCGCGTTGCCGTCTTCCCAGATGGGCAAATCATCCCGAATAACCCTACCATCCTGCCAAGCGGTGTATCTGATGTAGTTTACGACAGTGCAGCCCGAAAATTATTGGTTCAATGGACCGGGGATCTCGTTTACGCGCTGGACTCGTTTACTGCGCTTAATGGAAATGACCCTTCCGGACATTTTGTAGGCTTGCTGAATCTGGAACGGGTAGGGGCGTTCGGTCATTCGACCGGCGGCGGTGCTGCCCTCCAGTTTTGCGCCACTGATTCACGATGTAAGGCCGCATTTGCGATGGATGCCTGGATGATCCCCGTTTCTGAGAAGGTGCTTGACACTGTCACCGATCGTCCACTGCTCTTCCTTTTCAGCGAAACCTTCCCGACCGAAAAGAACTGGCTATTGTTTGACCGGCTGGCGCCCCACTTGACAGGTCCAGTAACTGTCGCAACAATTAAGGGAACGACTCATTATGATTTCACTGACCTGCCCGCGCTCTCGCCGCTTGCGGCGGAAATGGGACTCAAAGGTCCTCTCAACGGGCAGCGCGTCATACAAATCGTCAACCAATACTCTCTGGCTTTTTTTGATTGGGCGCTGAAAGGCAAATCAACCAGGTTGCTAAAGGGTACCTCCCCATCCTATCCAGAATTAGAGTTCCGCACTTTACCATAGCCTCATCGCAAAACACCGTTGAGCCCTGCATCCTTTGGCAGGGCTTTTAATTAATCATATTTGCCTTCCCTCTTAATCAGCAGGAAATCCAAAAGGATTGACACTATTGTATAAACTATTATATAATGGATATTGTTAGTCTATTTTATCTTGTATCTTTCTAAGAAATATCACTCATCGAATTTTGCTTTCCCATGGAGGCACTTTATGTACGGCACAATTGCCAAACTAAATGCAGAAAAAGGCGCTTTGGAAGAGTTGAGAAAAATGGAAAACGGTCGTCGACCAGCTGGATATATTGGCTCATATGTATTTAAAAGTGACAAAGACCCAAACGAATTATGGTTGGTGGCAATATTTAAAAACAAGGAAACTTACCTAGCCAACGCCAACAGCCCAGAACAGGATAAGGAATTTAGAAGCCTGATGCGCTTCCTGAAAAAAGAACCAGATTGGCATGATGGAGAAATTGTCTTTGAGAATATGGCAGGTAACTAATTGCACCTTCAATAATAATAATTTATGGTTTACGGTTTCTCTTAAGCGTGTGTGATTTATTTCAGGGCCTCTATTAACGCGAAAATTGATTTTTACCTAATTGAACAATACCGAGTCGCCAAACCCGGTATTTTTTATTATCGAGTAAAATATTTTTCATGGCATCATCGAAACATTCTTTAAAATCCTCCCGGGCGAAACTATCGGATACCGGCAAGACAACGCGCGACGCTAAAGCAGTTCTCTCCGGCAGGAGTAAAAAGAATTGGTTCAACCGTTTAATGCCGTTCCTTGGCCCGGCATTTATCGCCAGTATTGCCTACGTAGACCCGGGTAATTTCGCCACCAATATCCAGTCGGGGGCACAATTTGGTTACGAACTGCTCTGGGTAATCCTGGGCAGCAACCTGATGGCCATGCTATTACAGGCACTATCTGCCAAACTGGGTATAGCAACAGGTAAGAACCTGGCTGAGCACTGCCGCGAGCGTTTCCCGCGCCCGGTGGTTCTAACGATGTGGGTGTTGATGGAATTGGTCGCAATGGCGACCGACCTGGCTGAATTTCTCGGAGCAGCAGTCGCGCTTAACCTGCTCTTTGGCCTCCCTCTTTGGATAGCCGGTTTGCTGACTGCCGTGATTACGTTTGTCATCCTCAGCCTGGAACGCTTTGGTTTCCGCCCGCTGGAAGCAGTCATCACCGGTTTTCTGGCCGTCATAGCAATCGGCTACATAATCGAAATATTCCTTGGTCATCCGGACTGGCCGTCAATAAGCCACAGCACCTTCATTCCACACTTCACAAACTCCGAGAGCATCCTGCTGGGAGCCGGGATCCTGGGAGCCACTGTCATGCCCCATGCAATCTTCCTTCACTCTGCGCTGACCCAGGGCCGGGTGGTTGTCAAGAAACCGGAACAGCAGAAACGCCTTTTTCATTTCGAGATCATTGATGTGGTTATTGCCATGGTCATCGCCAGTAGTGTAAACGCCGCCATGCTCATCACTTCGGCTGCCGCATTCCATACTGCCGGAACAAATGTTGGCACGCTGGAGCAGGCTTATCTGACCCTCCAGCCATTGCTGGGGCGCGCCGCGGGTGTTATCTTTGGGGTAGCGCTGCTCGCGTCAGGCCTGTCATCTTCTTCGGTCGGAACGATGGCAGGTCAGGTCATCATGCAGGGGTTCCTGCATTACCACATTCCCCCCTGGATTCGCCGGATCGTGACCATCATCCCCTCGTTGATTGTTATTTTCATCGGCTTGGACCCAACCCGTACATTGGTGCTCAGCCAGGTTGTGCTCTCATTCGGACTGCCGTTTGCCGTCATTCCCCTTGTTCTTTTCACAAGCAATAAGGTCCTTATGGGTGTACTTGTCAACAAACGCATCACCACCCTGCTGGCAATTATATCTGCCGTATTGATTATCACCCTCAATTTCTTCCTGCTCTATAAGACCTTTTTTGGGAAATAAGCCTATGTTCAAACACATTCTTGTTCCCTTGGACGGATCCAAATTAGCAGAAGCAGCCCTTCCCGTCGCGGCTTCTTTGGCAAAAACACTTAAAGCGCCAGTCACCCTTCTGCACATAATTGAACAAGACGCTCCTGATGAAGTCCACCGCGAACGCCATCTGACGGACTCCGCCGAGGCCGAAGCTTACCTGGCCGAAACTGCCAAACATGCATTTCCTCCCAGCGTAAAAGTAGACTGGCACGTCCACACAGCCGCTGTGGCCGATGTAGCGCGCAGCATCGTCGACCATTCCGCGGACGAATTCCAGCCCGATTTGATCCTTCTATGTGCACATGGAAACGGCGGAATGCATGACCTTTTCTTCGGAAATATTGCGCAACAAGTCGCTGCAGCGAGCGTGACCCCGGTCATGCTGATTAAACCGAAAGAACCCACCTACCCTTTTAAAATAAAACACATTCTTGTCCCGCTGGATAACGAATCCGTCCACGATAAAGCCATCCCGATCGCCAAGCAATTGGCGAAAGCCTACAAAGCACATCTCGACCTGTTATGTGTTATCCCCACCCTGGGGACACTTTCCGGAGAACAGGCGGCATCAGGGAATCTAATGCCTGCCACTACAACCGCTTACCTGGACATCGCCGAAGAGATCGCGCAAGAGCATTTCCAAACCCACCTGGACGATTTTAAAAATGATGGACTCCTTGCCACCGCCGAAATCGCAAGAGGCGACCCGGCTCCGGTCATTGCCAAAATCGCTGAACACAATGAAGAAAATCTAATTATCTTTGGCACGCACGGCCGCGTCGGACTCGACGCATTCTGGAACCGCAGTGTACCTGCCGGTGTAGCCCGCAGGACCCAAATTCCATTGCTGCTGATTCCTCTTTCAGAGTAGCGCCTGTTATTGAGTATTTAGAGTGCCATCCCAACCATTCCTACAAAGATTTAATTGATTTTCCCCCAAACAGCACACCCTCAAACAAATCAAGTTGGTGTGCTGTTATATTTTAATCTTTCCATTATCTGCCAGGCTCTTGACAGGTTGAACACATGCGGATATATTCAACGTCGCTTAACTAATCAAGGATGTTAATTATGTCACCAACTAAAGCATTAACGGATGTTATAAGAGAATGGTCTGAAGTCTTTATGCAACGTTCCATGCGTGACTTCAGGAGATTTATGGACATGACGGGGCTGTCCTTCTCCCAAATCAACATCCTGATGCGCCTTGTTCATCACTGCAACACGAGCGTCTCGGAAGTGGGAGAACAACTTGGCGTAACCAATGCTGCCGCCAGCCAGGCTGTGGACCGGTTGGTTCAGTTGGGCTTGATCGAACGGACAGAGGATCCAGAAGACCGGCGAGCCAAACAACTGGCATTGACTCAAAAAGGCCGGGCATTAATTGACCAGGGTGTCGAGGCGCGCAGTAAATGGATCGAAGGGGTAACCGATTCCTTGAGCTCAGAACAGCAAAAATTGATCATTTCTGCGCTTATTTTACTTACTTCGGCGGCGCAAAAGACAACAGAGTAGTTCAATAATCCAGCCTTGAAAACATTCCACTTGAACGAAAAAAAAACAGTCCGAACCAATATGTTTTGCTGGTGGATAATGTTGGATAACTTTTTAGAGGAGCTTTCGCAACCATGCTACGACTGATCAAATACTTAAAACCATATGTGTTCCTCATCCTGCTGGCAGTAGCCCTGCTGTTCGTGCAGGCGAATGCTGACCTGGCATTACCCGATTATATGGCGAATATCGTGAACATCGGCATCCAGCAGGGAGGCGTGGCAAATGCCATACCCGTGGCTGTCCGCCAGTCCGAGATGAACAAACTTACCATTTTCATGAGTGCGGCTGACAAGACCAGGGTTCTCACCGATTTCACCCTGGTGGACAAGAATTCACCCAATTATGCAACCAACGTCAAGCTGTACCCTGACCTGGCTCAAGAACCCATCTATGTATTAAACAAGATAGATAGCACAGAAACCACCTTGTTGAACCCGGTGATGGGGAAGTCAATTTTAATCGTTTCCGGCATTCAGCAGGTATTGGCGGACCCCGCCAAAGCGGCTGCCATGGCCTCCAGCCTGGGGTTTGACCTATCCAAGCTGCCGCCCGGGATGGATATTTTTGCCGTACTTGGGCAGCTTCCTGCTGCACAGCTTTCCCAATTGAGCAGCACGTTCGATGCAAAATTTGCTGCCTTAGGTGACAGCATGATCATCCAAGCTGCTGCTGCACCGATTAAGGCCGAATATGTTGCGCTCGGAATGGATACCGGGAAGTTATCGTCCGACTATATCATTCATATCGGCGTGCTGATGCTGCTTTTAACCATGCTCTCCGGCACGTGCACGATCATTGTAGGCTTCCTGGCAGCCCGGACTGCTGCCGGTTTAGCGCGTGACCTGCGCCGGAATGTGTTTCAAAAGGTTGAAAGTTTTTCGAGCACAGAGTTTGATAAATTCTCCACAGCTTCATTAATTACAAGGTCAACGAACGATATTACCCAAATCCAGATGGTCGTCATTATGATGATGCGCATGGTTATCTATGCTCCCATCATCGGGATTGGCGGCGTAATCCGGGCCATCGGCAAAAGCGCCAATATGTGGTGGATTATCGCTCTGGCAGTCGTAGTGCTTCTCGGCTTGATCCTTACGGTATTCGCCATCGCCCTGCCAAAATTCAAGATCATTCAAAGTCTGATTGACCGCCTCAACCTCGTGACGCGTGAAAACCTGTCCGGGATGATGGTCATCCGGGCCTTCAACATGCAGAGTTTCGAGGAGGCTCGTTTTGATAAGGCCAATAAGGATTTGACCAGTAATAGCCTGTTCATCAACCGGGTCATGGTCGTCATGATGCCAGTGATGATGATGGTAATGAACGGAGTGACCCTTCTAATCCTCTGGGTTGGTGCCCATCAGGTCGCCCAGTCTTCGATGCAGGTCGGCGACATGATGGCTTTCATGCAATACGCCATGCAAATCGTTTTTGCCTTCCTGATGCTGGCAATGATGTTTATCATCCTGCCAAGGGCGGCCGTATCCGGAGACCGCATTGCGGACGTCCTGGAAACCGAACCAGTTATCGACGACCCCACGGTCCCAAACCATTTCAACGAGCCGTTCAAAGGAACCGTCGAATTTCGCAATGTCTCCTTCCGGTACCCCGGCGCTGAAGAGGATGTCTTGCACAATATAAGTTTCACCGCCCAACCCGGCCAGACTACTGCCTTGATAGGCACCACCGGGTCGGGTAAATCGACGATCGTCAGTTTGATCCCGCGTTTTTATGACGTTACTGAAGGGTCAGTCTGCGTGGATGGAACCGACATCCGCGAAGTCACGCAGCATGATCTGCGCGACCGGATCGGGTACGTGCCCCAGAAGGGTACGTTGTTTTCAGGTACGATCGAAACAAACCTTCTTTATGGTGATGAAAGCGCCACAGACGAAGAGTTGAAAAAAGCCGCAGATATTGCCCAGGCAAGCGAGTTCATCACCTCGAATCCAGGAGGCATGCAGACGGAAGTGGCACAGGGTGGGATGAATGTTTCCGGAGGCCAGAAGCAGCGCCTGGCTATCGCACGCGCCCTGGTCAAGAAAGCCCCCATATATATCTTCGACGACAGCTTTTCTGCCCTGGATTTCAAAACCGATGCAGCCTTACGGAAGGCACTTAAAGAACACACCGGTAACAGCACCATGATGATCGTAACCCAGCGCATTGCCACCATCAAGAATGCCGAGCAGATCATCGTGCTGGATGAAGGAAATATTGTTGGCAAAGGCTCCCATGATGAACTTATGAAGGATTGCGAAGTATATCGAGGCATTGCATTGTCTCAATTGAGCTTGGAGGAGTTATCATGACCACGCAAAACAACACTCCCACAACCAATCCCACTCCGGCGGGAGGTCCTGGTCCAATGGGCGGTCGTGCCCCGATGGGCGGAATGAGACCCGGCGGCGGTCCAATGGCCATGATGCGACGAGGTGAAAAACCACGCGACTTCAAAGGCACTCTGAATAAACTAATTAAATATCTTGGGCGATACCAGGGGTTGATCATATTCATCATGCTGCTGGCAGTCGCCTCGACAGCCGCGAGTATCGTAGGGCCCAAGATCCTGGGTAATGCAACAACAAAATTATTTGCTGGCGTGATGGCCCAGATCGCCGGTACTGGTTCCGTCGACTTTACCGCCATTGGCAATATCCTCATTGAGGTTTTGTTGTTATACCTTGTATCCGCCCTGCTAAGCTATGGACAAGGCTGGATCATGGCTAACGTTGCAATGAATATCACCTACCGTTTCCGGAAGGACATTTCCGAAAAGATCAACCGGATGCCGTTGAAATACTTTGACAGCACCAGCCACGGCGAAGTGCTTTCCCGAATTACGAACGATGTGGATACGGTCAGCCAGACGTTGAATCAAAGTCTGACCCAAATCATTACATCCGTGGTTACCGTTATTGGTGTGCTGGTGATGATGTTCACCATCAGCTGGTTGATGACACTGGTAGCCATCGTCATGCTGCCGTTATCGTTCGGCATCATTGCCTTGATCATCGGTAAATCACAGGTCTTCTTCAAGCGCCAGCAGGATTACCTGGGGCATATCAACGGTCACGTCGAAGAAATGTACGGCGGACACATGGTGATGAAGGCTTTCAATGGCGAGGCCAAGAGCGTTGAGCAATTTGACGAAATAAACGGCACCCTCTTCGATTCAGCCTGGAAATCTCAATTTCTGACCGGCTTATTATTTCCAATCATGAACTTTGTTGGCAACCTGGGATACGTCGGCATTTGTATCCTTGGAGGCTACCTGGCCGTCAATGGCTCCATTACCATTGGCGATATTCAGGCCTTCATCCAATACGTCCGCTCATTCACCCAGCCGATCTCTCAAATCGCGAATATATCCAACATCCTCCAGCAGACCCTGGCAGCGGCCGAGCGTGTATTCCAATTCATAGCTGAGCCCGAGGAAATCGCGGACACCGCCACCCCTGTCGAGTTGGGTACCGTCCAAGGACGGGTTGACTTTAAGAACGTTCATTTTGGTTACAACCCGGATAAGATCATCATCAATGACTTTACCTTTTATGCTGAGCCAGGTCAGAAGATCGCCATAGTCGGCCCCACTGGCGCCGGCAAGACCACCATGGTTAAATTGCTGATGCGCTTTTACGATGTCAACAGTGGAGCCATCCTGGTGGACGGCCATAATATCAAAGATTTTACCCGCGGGGACCTGCGTTGCATGTTCGGAATGGTTTTGCAAGATACTTGGCTATATAACGGACCCATACTGGAGAATATCCGCTACGGTCGCTCGAATGCCACTGATGAAGAAGTCATCAACGCTGCAAAGGCAGCTCGTGTGGACCATTTTGTCCGGACGCTGCCGGAGGGCTACAACATGGTGCTCAACGAAGAGACTACCAACATATCCCAGGGCCAGATGCAGCTAATGACGATCGCGCGCGCGTTCCTGGCAGATCCAAAAATTCTAATCCTGGACGAAGCCACCAGTAATGTGGATACCCATACCGAGGTACAGATCCAAAAGGCCATGGATACCCTGATGAAAGGCCGCACCAGTTTCATCATCGCCCACCGCCTGTCAACCATCCGCGAAGCAGATTGGATTTTGGTCATGAAAGATGGGGACATTGTTGAGCAGGGCAAGCATGCGAAACTGCTGGCAAAGAAAGGTTTCTATGCAGAACTCTACAACAGCCAGTTTGAAGGGAAAGAAATATAGCCTGATGGGGAATTGGCACATCATCTATTGAAATCTAGCCTCCTCCATTATTCTTACGGAAAATTGGGGGAAGCTGATTGACGAAAATTAGTAATTCAGGAGAAATATTGCAATGGAAAATAATAATGAGATACAAAAGAGGCACCTGGGAAAAACGGATATTATGGTCACGCCGATTGGATTAGGCGTAATGGAGTTGGCAGGAGGAGGTGGACTGATCGGTCGAATGTTCCCGGTCATACCTCAGGATGAAAAGAACGCCATAATAAAAGCCGCCCTGGATGGCGGCATCAATTGGTTTGACACTGCGGAAATGTACGGCGCCGGGGTATCTGAACAATCCCTCGCGACTGGCCTGAAAGCTGCCGGAAAGTCTGACCGGGAAGTCATTATTACAACGAAATGGCAGCCGTTCTTGCGAACTGCGGCCAATATCCCTCACAGCATTGAAGATCGCCTTCACTTCCTGGATGGTTTCAGCATCGGAAATTATATGGTCCACCAGCCTTTCAGCTTTTCCTCACCAGAAGCTGAAATGAACGCCATGGCTGACCTGGTGGAGGCGGGGAAAATCCGCTCGGTTGGAGTAAGCAACTTTAACCCTGCCCGAATGCGACGAGCGCATGCGGCGCTGGCGAAAAGAGGTATTCCTCTGGCGGTAAACCAGGTCCGCTATAGTTTGTTACACCGTGAGATCGAGACAAACGGAATCCTGGACTCGGCCAGGGAATTGGGAGTAACCATCATCGCTTATACTCCGGTAGGGCGAGGCTTATTGACCGGAAAATATCACAAGGATCCGGGACTCCTGGACCACATGTCTGGTTTGCGGAAGGCAAGCATGAAGCGAAATCTAGAGCGTACCCGTCCTCTAATCAACATTATGGACGAGATTGCCGGCAACCACAAAGCTACGGTCGCCCAGGTGGCACTGAATTGGCTAATTTACTTCAAGGGGGAAATTGTTGTGACGATCCCGGGTGCGACCAAGATTCGACAGGCTGAGGAAAGCGCGGGCGCCATGAAATTCGTACTCACAGGTGATGAAATAGCCCGGTTGGATGATGTGTCACATAGGATGTAAATATATCCGCAGGATAATTTCCCGAGTGAATTCCATTTGGATCCCTCTTCTACCATGCAAGTATTTTAATAATGATCAAATGCCGAGCTAAGTGACTCGGCATTTTATTTAGGGTAAAATCATCGCGGAGGAAAAGGTATGTCTGACCTTGCCATCCAAACTAAAACATTCATCAAAAACTATGGGGGCGGGGGCGACCGCACCCTGGATAATCTAAATTGGGAGCATTTGCTGGCTCTGTTTGGCTGCACCATTCTCTTCACCCTTCTGGCTTGGCTGGTCTTTGAACGACGTGATGCGCGCGTCAGCGGGACCGATAGATGGAATATGTTTGCATGGATGACAATGGAATTGTGGCTATCGCTGAGCAGTATAAATAAACAGAATTTGGTTGATATTCGTGCTGCTTTCTAGTTTGCCCTCGAAAGGAAAATAATGGCCGGCTCAAAAGATTATTCCCGTTACCTAGCTAATATGCAAAAAGAGGTTGATGGGTCGTTCCTCTATCATGCCCTGGCAGATTCCGAGAAACAGCAAAAGCTTTCCGAGCTTTTTCGGCGATTAGCCGCAAGCGAAGAAAAACACGCTGCAGCATGGGAAAAGCGATTGAAAGACGCCGGGGTCCAATTTTCAACTCGCAAACCGAGTGGGCGCGCCCGGATTCTCGGTTTCCTGGCGAAGCGTTTCGGACCTCAGTTCGTACTTGCCACGATAACTGGCAAC
>DASVKG010000072.1:0-13171 GCA_036385495.1 Anaerolineales bacterium
GTGATAGGTCCTTCCGGGTTGACAAAATCTTAGTTTCGGATAAAATACAACCCGCACGCCGAAGTGGCGGAACTGGCAGACGCGCTAGGTTCAGGGCTTAGTGGCCTTACGGTCGTGAGGGTTCAAGTCCCTCCTTCGGCACAGCAAACCCGCGGAAACGCGGGTTTTTCGTTATGTTACTGACGAGAAGCAAAAATTCCAAGATCTCCAGCGGCAGCTAAGCCTGGCGCTGAAGAGTGGATTTTGTGGTAAAAAGACTGTATGGAACGACTTGGACTTTTTCCTGATACAACATTAATCGAAATGGGGACTCTAACAATTGGCGGTTGCGATCTGACGAAGCTAGCTGACAAATTTGGTACTCCACTCTACCTATACGACCGCGCTACGCTGGATAATGCAGTCGAAGCTTACCAGACCGCAATGGCTCAATACTATCCCAGCAAAAGTGGTCTCACGTATGCTGGCAAAGCCTTTTTATGCCTTGCCATTGCTGAGTGGACTCAGCAGCATAGTCTAAGCGTGGATTGCACAGGGTTGGGAGAAATTACCGTTGCTGTTGCGGCAGGCGTCCCACGTGAGCAGCTCCTGGTTCACGGTGTAAACAAGTCAGTTGAGGACATTGAAGCAGCTTCCGAACATGCCGGGGTTCTTGTCGTGGATAACCTAACTGAACTCCGGCACTTAGTGGATATTTCCAAATGCCGGCGAGTTCCTGACCTTTTACTGCGCTTCCAACCCGGCATTGCTGTGGAAACACATGCCTATATTCAGACCGGGCAGGATGGAAGCAAGTTTGGGATGGAGGCGGCACAAATCCTCCAAGCTGCTCAATTCTGCCGGGAACACGACCTGCCGCTTACCGGTCTCCACTTCCACATGGGTTCTCAATTTTTCGATCCCGCTCCACTCGTCAGTGGGATTGGACATGCCCTCGACCTAGCAATGGCGATCGGATTTAAATCTGGCTGGAGGCTCAGCCCTGGTGGCGGTTGGGGGGTGGCTTATCACGAAGACGAGTTGCCGCAGCCTAATCCTGCAAATTACATCCGGCTTGTCGCTGAAACCCTGGTACGGGGCTGCAACGAACGGAGACTTTCCCTGCCCTACCTGCAATTGGAGCCGGGACGCAGCCTGGTGGCTAGAGCGGGTGTGGCACTTTACCGGGTGGGGGTGGTAAAGAGGTCTGCAGACAGGGTATGGGCGTTATTGGATGGAGGCATGGCTGATAACCCACGTCCAGCATTGTATGGGGCACGCTATTCAGCATTGCCAGTAAGGGATCCGGGAAGGCTCGTGAAAGAACCCGTCTGGTTCGCAGGGCCATATTGTGAAAGTGGTGATGTCTTGATCGAAGCGCTTCCATTTCCGGAGGTCCGGGAGGGCGAATTAATAGCTGTACCGGTTAGCGGCGCCTACCAGTTGAGCATGTCAAGCAATTACAATGGGGGTTGCCGTCCAGCTGTAATTTGGTTGGAGCGTGGACAAGTGCAAATTATTCAAGCGAGAGAAGAGGTCGGGGACCTGTATCGGCGCGACCACCGGCTTGTCAAACAGGCTGGGACAGGGTAAGATATTGTTATGAAGATCAAGTGGCGCAATATAATAGTTGTCATCGGTCTTATTCTGGCAGTGGTACTTCTGGTGGACTTCAACCATCGAATGGAGGAATTGGATCGCCTGTCTGCCCAGTTGAATTCTGTGCGAGCCGAGGCGACTGCAATAATCCAAACACAAACCGCCTTGGCGGGTCAGGTGGCTTATGCAACCTCGGATGTGGCTGTTGAACAGTGGGCTTATGATAATAAGATGGTGCGTCCAGGCGAACATCCGGTGGGTGTGGTGCCAGGTGCGAATATAACTCCCACACCCGGAGCGGAACTTTTACCGCAACCGGAGGAACTGCCCATATGGCGAATCTGGTGGGAGTTGTTTTTCGGAAACCGCCCATAAATATTTAGCCCGGACGTAAGTCCGGGCTTTTTTTTCTCTAAGGTGCGTGCTTTATGGTGCGACGATTACGATCCCTTTTTGTCCCTGTTTAGCTTTGTGTTCGGCATTATTGGCACGGTCAATCAATGCAGACAGATTAGGTCTATCTTCTGATAGTACCGTTACTCCAATTGAAATGGTTACCCCCAAGTCTCCGAATGATGTTGCAATTTTGCTGGCAGCAATCTCTTCTACCATTCGCCGGGCAACGATATGCGCGCTTGCAATATCCGTTTCAGGGAGGAGAGCAACGAATTCATCTCCACCAAAACGGGCAAGGACATCGACCGTACGCAAGATGGAGTGGCATCGTTCTGACACGGCTTTGAGAATGACATTGCCGGTGGCATGATTGTATGTGTTGTTGAAGTTTCGAAAGTTATCAATATCAAAGAATAGTACAGAAAGCGGGCGGCTGAAACGGTTGGCGCGTTCCACTTCACGGGCGCCCAGCTCCTGCAGGCCCCGGTAATTATAGATTCCGGTTAGTTCATCAACAATAGCCAGGCGCTGGATTTCAGCATAAAGGCGGGCATTTTCTAATGCGATCGCTGCCTGGATGGCTATCCTTTCCAGGATGCGGATATGATCTTCTGTGTAGGCATCCGCACGGTAATTCTGAATGGATAAGACACCAACCACCTTCTCTCGTAGAGTAAGAGGAATGCCGATGTAAGATCGGGACGTTTTCTCCGGTGCAGAGGCAGAGAGCTGTTGGGGATGGGTATCGGATAAAACAGTATCGTTGATAATATTATTTAGGTATAAAGTTTTGCGCGACCGGATTACAGCTCCAATGGTGCCAGGACGGTCTTCAATATCGCGTGAAGGGCCTGCCTGATAAAGTCCAGCCTCGTAAAATAGTGGCACTTGAATTAGGGAGTTGGTTTCATCGTATAGAGCGACATAGAAAATATCTATTGGCACCAACTGGCTGCATTGCTCGTAAAGGGTCTTGAGAACATGCTCCATATCCAGACCCGACGTGACCGCCAGGCTGATGTGGTTAATGATGCCCAGTTCTTTAATGGTGTGTGCCAATTCTGCTTCTGTCTGATGACGTTTGGAAACATCGCGCAGGATGATTAGTCTTCCGGCAAGTTGTTTGTGCTGACCATAAAGGGGGGAAATGGTTAGATGAAAATAACGGGGAGGATTTGTACCCCAGCGAACCTCGGTCTCGCCCTTATCTTGATTGTCATGAAGGCGTTTGGCCAGTCCTGGCCAGAACTTAAGTACTTTTGATATGGGTTGCCCTAGACTTTGTATTGATGTTGCGCTAATGATATCCTGTGCGACTGGATTAATATCTACTACGCGATTTTGAGCATCCAAAACAAGAATCCCATCATCCAAATTTTCGATCAGCACATGGCGGGCGAGGGGTGCGGGATAAAATAAACGTAATGGGAAAATTGCAAAGGTTATGGCCAGACCGGTAAGTGAGAAAGAGATTGGTGCAAGATTTAGACCCGGCAGGAAATACGGGAAGACAGTGTAAATTACCCCAACTATAAACGGAAAAAGAGAACCTAACAATATGATCGCGACCTGGCGGCGGTACGGCTCATTTACGTGATTCCATTCGTTAACCAGGAAAACAATACCAGTTGAGATAATCAGGTATTCATAAGCAACCAAAATGTGAAATCCAACCCCGTGTCCATAAATTAGAACATTTGGCAGGGTCGAATTCGGTGAGAAACTTGTCCAAATCAGATGATGCCATTCGTTTGTTACGGTGATAATGAATCCCGCAATTGGAATGATTGAAAGTAGACCCAAATAAACCGGTTTCAGCCAGCGGTTTTTTTGGCCGTATTGTAGCGCGAAGATCAGGAACAGGGTCGGCGCACTCAGGGCTCCAAGGGATTCTAATTTCGACCAAAATAGCTTATATGGAATTCCAACTACACCCGCTTCCAATCCCGCCATAAAAGCCCACTCGGTTACCGCAATCATTAGGAGAGCCAAAATACCAACGCCGGGGGAATGTCGGCGACGTAACGACAAGAAGACTACAAAAACGGATGTGAGGGCTGTGATATGAAGAATTGCTGCATACAGCGAATAATTCCAAGTCATGTCCCTCTCCGTTGTAGACGGTTACCCCGTGAGATTGGTATCGTTAATATTCCCATATTATCTATATAGTAGCAGTATAGCATATCAGCATTGTAATTGATAAGCGCTAAATTTCTAAAGAATTAACGCCTTGCATTCTCTGAAATTTATGGATTACTTATTCCCAAGGCACCTCAGACGTTCGGCTTGTTGCATATTGGATATTCTAACTGGCAGGCATGTGAAACCTGACCAGCTTTTATCTTCTGGTGTCACAATTTATTCAGAGTAGGTGAGAAAGCTCCCCAATTTGCTGGAGGGTGATTATCTCTATGGTTGGAAGGAAAATGTATCAGGGAAAATTACACGCCATTGAAGAGTCTTTCAGAAGTATTTAAATGCTAAGGGCAGGACACCGGTCCTGCCCTTTATTATTTTTCTACTTCCTTTCCGAGACAATGAAGGGGAGTTGCTTGCTCAAGATAAGGCGGTAGATGTGCCTTATCACATCCAAACTCCCCAGGATAATTACTAGCCAAAGAACCAGGGGCACAAATTGGGATATGAAAAACATAAGGATTTGTGCAGCGCCTGCATTACCAAGACTGGAGGTCAAGGTTTCCACAGTGATTGCAAGCAGTGACGGACCTGCCAGCATTACCGCTGCGATGATGATACCAAGCACCTTCAACCCGATCGAGGTGATGCGCGTCGCCGGGTTCCAGTGGCCCATCCGTAACAGTATAATATCCAGAATAATGGTAAGTGTCCAAACCAAGCTTAGGAAGGGGACATAGTAGAAGAAGGCTTGGGATAACAGGGGGACGAAAGTCACAGAAGACAAGGTTCCTGCTTCAAACACACCGTTCAAGGTGGGGGTAAAACTGATGATTTGCGGGTAGAAATTGAAGATTATTATAGCTGCGAAACAGCCAACAATTTCCACAATGGAATCACCCATCCTAATCTGGTTGGGGAGAAATAATTTGTGCAAAGAACGCGGGTCCCAATCCTTTTCTTTGGGCATAGCGTTGACAGCCAATTTCCCTCCGGCTCGGAAAAGCCCCCATTCGATGATTGCGAAGATAACCACGATATTGCCCAGAGCAATAATAATGGAAGTGACGAGGTTGCCAATTGCCCTTGCAGTAGTTACGAACGCATTCTGGGGGTTGCCAATAGTTTGTGACAGGGCAATACCCAGACTGATGGCAGCCAGAACACCAACCACAATCAGGACGATGCGGAGTACCAGCAGGAAGATTGGGTAAAGTTGGGGACCAATCAGGTACCGTTCTCCCAGATAGGTAGCGGCGACTTTATCGGGTGAGCCGTAGGCTTTAAGGACTTCGATTGTCATCTCGTCGCTTATTGGATTGCCGGTTTTCTGGCTTCGCTCTTCGAGCATGTCCTGCAGGATCGAGCGGATCTCGGCCTCAATATCTGAGCGCGTCTTCCTTGGCAGGCGGTGTGCGATTTCGGAAACATAGGTGTCGATCAAGTTTGTACTCATTCTCATTCTCCTTATTCATTCTATATGAGGGTGTAGCTGTGCTGCGCCCCTAAAGTATTTTTTCTATTATGGACACAATGTTGTTCCATTCTTCTTTCAGCCTGGGCAGGAGAGTCCTGCCTTCATCGCTGAGCATATAATAACGCCGCGGATGATCTCCTTCAATGCGCCAATTGGACAGGAGCAGCCCCTGGCTTTCCAGCCTGCGGAGAAGTGGGTAGAGCGTGCCCTGATCGATCTCAAGACCGTGTTCTTTGATCACATTGATGAGCGAATAGCCATACTGTTCTTGGTCAAGTTTGCTCAGAACGGCCAGCACAATGACTCCGCGCCGTAGTTCAAGGATTGCATTTTCAAAGGATTCGTTTGTCATAGGTTCACCATTGACGACATTATACTGTGTTATACATAGTATGTAAAGAGTATTAGTATTATGAAAAAAGCGGAGGAGAATGGCCTCCACCGCTTTGTATTGGTTGAGCAATGAGTAATCTATATTCCGGGATTTCGCCTTGAGTAGAACTGCCAACGTCCAATGGCTTCCTCAGCTAAAGCGATTATAAAAACCAGGAACCAGCTTCCTATCAGAGCCTCGGAAGGCCATATGGATAAGGTCACTGCGCCTAATAAGCCTGCCAGGATCAGGCCAGCTCTCCATATAATGAGACTCTTGTTTCCAGAATTTGCACTGGATATCGTGACCAGAAGTGCGGCAGAAAAAAAGACGATGCCTACCAGGGCTATCCAAACCATTATGCCAGAAGGGATGTTCCGGGGGAGAATGATACCAATCAGGAAACATCCCAACCCAATAGTTGAGATCATGAACTCGAGAAGAGTGCGTGCTGAATTCCACGCCGGCATGCTGCGGAGCTGGTATACGCGTTGCATGCAAAATAGTGCAGCCAGCCCGCACATGAAGGTGAGTACGGTGAGAACTCGCTCTATTGAGGAGGTGCGGATTTGGAAAATTCTTAACCCAGTGTGGATTATCCATAACACAGCAAACCCAGAGGTGAAAAAGATTTCACGGCTCAACCATGACTTTCGTAAATGATTCAGGGCGCGCCAAGCTTTTTTTGGCGTCCCAAGATGGAATAATGATATGATCATGGCAGCAATGATGGCCGCTCCGACAACCAGCAAGGGCACAAAAGTGATTTGCCTGGCAATCTGTTTATCGCTGAACCCCCAATAAATCATAAAGATCGCACCATATGCACCAATTGCCATTTGCACGAGCAGGGTGAAAATAATCAGAGGAATTTCCCCTTTGGCAGTAATTTTGGAATATGCCGGGGAGATTTCTTCCCGATTGCTTACCTTTGAATTTTCTCCAACCCTTTGTACCCCGGGATGCGGTTTGATTACAAGATGCGGTTCTGTCCGTGAAAGAGTTGGTAGGGGGAACGGGTGCTCCTCCCCAGGGACTTTCCATAATGCCTGCCCCATTTTTTCCATTCTCTGTTCATTGCTGTCCAACAGACCCAAACAACGCAACGGACACGCGGACACGCAGGCTGGAGGAAGGCCAACGTCAAGATTGTCATAGCATAAATTGCACTTGGTCATGAGCCCTGCGGATTTGTCGACTTGGGGCGCGTCATACGGACATGCCCACGCGCAGTATCCACAGCCGATACATTTCTGTGCGTCTATCAGGACAATACCGTCTGGTCGGATCTCATAGGCATCTACTGGACAGACGCCTGCGCACTTGGGATGGACGCAATGATTGCAGGCGATCGATAGATTGTAAGCAAAAATAGTGTTTGTCCATGCATCGCCGGTATGCGTCCACTCGCCCCCGCTGACCTCATAGACGCGGCGCCAGAGAACACCGAGAGGCAGATTGTTCTTATCTTTGCAGGCAGCCTGACAGGCTTTGCAACCCGAGCACGCACTTGAGTCAAAATAAAAAGCGTAAGACATCGTTGATAAATACAAAAAACATGAAGATATCAGGTATTTCGTTTTACCGCTGTCTTTTAATTACCCAGAATTTTTTTGCGGAGTCGTCGATATGGTTTTCGATTTCAACCATGATCGTTTGCTGTGCTGTCCCAAATGCAAATGGTGTCCATCTGTGGGATGTCAGCACATTAATATTACCGCCGAAATCCAAGCCATCCTTATCTGGCTCGTACCATGCTCCTTGGGGAATGTCCACCACGCCAGGCATAATGCGTAAAGTGACGCGGCACGGAAGGACAAGCGCGCCTCGGCCGTTGTAGACTTTGATTTCATCACCGTCGTTGATACCGCGGGCAGATGCATCGATGGGGTTAATAAATACGCGCTGGGGGAAGGCCTCTTCCAACCAATCATTATTGTCATGTGTGGAGTGGACGCGATGCAGGGTATGATGTCCTATCGCTTGGAGAGGGAAAACGCTGTGTTTGGAATCATCTGGTATTGGTATCATATCTGGATGAGAAATGGGCTTCGACTGCTTATCCAAATCTGAGTCAATGTTACTTTCATCACTCCGGAAAGGGTGTTCCCATTCCTGGATATATTTGGGCAAGGCTGGAATCTCTTGCGGGTTGCATAAATCGTACAACTGCTTTGAGAAGATTTCGATCTTTCCGCTGGGGGTATCCAGTGGGTACCTTTCCGGGTCCCGGCGAAAATCCGCAAAAGCAATGGCGGGTTGGGTGGCAGGACTAGTCCAAGCACCAAGGTTCTGATCGATAAATACATCGAGTGTAGGCAAATCGGGGAATCGGATCCGCCGGAATTCATCCAGACAATACTTGACCCATCCTTTCTCATCGCGTCCTTCGGTGAAGGCATTCCCAATTCCCAGCCGCCCTGCCAATTCTGCGCAAATGCGATAATCTGACTTACATTCACCTGGGGGCTCGACCAGTTTGGGCTGGAGAATTACCTCGTCCCCGTACTTCCAGCCATCCTCCACTCCCCAGGTTTCAAACTGCGTGCAGGCGGGCAGGACAATGTCTGCAAAGCGCGCGCTGGAAGTCAGGAAATTATCCTGGACAACGATGAACTCCACCTTCGTCTCATCACGCAGGATTTTTGCTGTGCGATTAATGTCGGCGTGCTGGTTGATAAGACAATTCGTCGCCACTGCGTAAATCAACTTGATATCATTATCAAGCTGTCGGGTGCCGCACACCCCATCCGCTGCCGTCATCGACTTGCCACGCAGGCAAGCTTCCGTCCAGAGAAATACCGGGATTTCCGCTTTAACGGGATTCTCCCCAGTGGGAAAAACTGTCCACAACCCGCCACCATCTGGTGCCTGTAATCCCAATCCGCTTGCCCAGCCGCCTGGCACGCCCACGTTTCCCGTGATCGCCGCCAGCACACAACCTGCCCGAACCACCTGTTCACCATAGGCACGCCTCTGCATCCCATAGCCTTGGTAGAGCACAGATGGTTTGCAGGTAGCGTACTCAGTGGCAATCCTGGTGATGGTTCCAGCGGGGACGGCGGTAATGGATTCAGCCCACTTGGGTGTTTTGGGCAGGCCATCTCGCACGCCAAGTATATAATCGCTGTAACTCTCTGCCCCTTCAACCGGCATCTGGCCTGTGTCGAAGCCCACACAATGGGTACGGACAAAATCGGCATCATAAAGGCCACCGGTGAGCATCACGTAGGCCATAGCGCTCATCATGGCAGTATCAGTGCCCGGGCGGATAGGGATCCACTCGTCTGCCAGAGCGGATGCGCTCAGGGTGTGTCGGGGATCGATGCATACCACATGAGCTCCAGCCTCGTGTGCCAGCTTGACAAAATAGTCGCTATTCGTACCATCCCGCATTTCGGCTGGATTCCAACCCCACATCAGGATGTATTTTGCGTTCAGCCAGTCTTGGCGCTGGTTGCCAGTGATAAGTGTGCCATAGATAGTGGGGGTGGCCAGGTTGGTGGCGGCCCACGAGTATGAGTTGTAGATGCCCAAACAACCGCCATATAGGTTCATCAAACGACGTGCCACATGCGAGCCGTTGAGCTGGTTATAACTACCAGTGCCATAGGGAACAAAAAGTGCTGACGAACCGTACTCGCGTTTGACACGATCGAATTGAGCTGCGACAGAATCCAGCGCCACTTCCCACGAAATGGGATGGAACACTCCACTCCCGCGCTTTCCCGATCTTTTAAGCGGAGTCATCAACCGATCGGGATGATACTGTCTCCTTAAATATGCCCGCCCGCGCACACAAGCGCGCAATTGAGGCGCGGCAAGCGTATCCGGCCGGTCGTCGGTATCGAGACGGGTGATCCTGCCGTCCTGAATGTGGGCGATGAGGAGGCAGCGTCCACCGCAGTTATGAGCCGGGCAGCCGACTCGGATTTTTTGGATTTCTGGGGATTTTCTCTCCATAACTCCAGTGTACAGGAGTCAATGCAGCAGGGGTAGTGATGGATGTAATTTATTTCTGAAGTGGGTTTTATTTATCACTATATACTTAATTGGATTCCCCAGCGGAAAAAGGGTTTCCTAATAAGATCTTTGAAAAATTATTTCGACAGCTTGATGGATTTCACTCGGATGCACGTTAAAGTGTTCCCTGTTGGTTTTTTCTTCGTCTGGCTGGAACGAAGCTTTTTAGCTGAGAGAACGTGACTGCTGCCAGGATGATCAAACATCCCATCACCTGAAGGGGGAGTAAAAACTGCCCGAGGATGAGCCATGCAGCAATGACAGCGAAAACGGCTTCAAGCCCCAGGATGAGGGCAGCATCTGTAGGCGGGGTATGGTTCTGCCCCCAGACTTGCAGGGTATATCCAATACCTATGGAGAGGAACGCCCGGTAAAGTATGGCAGCAATCAGAGGTAAAGGGGTGAGTTGCGAAAGACTCTCGAATGCCAATCCCATTATGAAGTTAAGGAACCCAGTGACAAAAAAATGCCCTGATGCAAAAGAAATCGGTTCAAAACGGGATGCATATTTCCCCAATACAACGAAGTGCAATCCCCAGAAAATTGCTCCAATTACTTCCAGGCTGTCCCCCTTTTGAAACTGAAAACCTTTTCCTGCTGTTGATAAGAAGTATGCGCCAATAGTCGCCGCGATCACTGCGACCAAGTCCATCCAATGCGGACGTTCGTGGAATCCAAGCCAAAGTAGAAAAGGTGTAAAAACGGCATACAGGCTGGTGAGGAAACCGGCATTGGCGACCTTGGTATACAGAATCCCGACCTGCTGCAGCGCTGTGGCAATAAAAAGGATGACTCCCGCGATGAGCGTCCATTTCACCTGCTGATGGGTGATTTTTATGCTGCGTGGAATAAACGGGATCAAAATGACCGCAGCAAGCATGAAGCAGACACCGTTGAAGAGATAAGCTATTTGGTATCGCCCGGCGATGCCTTGCGTGATGAAACCGGTGCCCCAAATAAGAGCAACAGCAAAAAGGGTTAAGTTTGCCTTTAGACGCATGTTTCATCCAATTTACGATGGAATGCGACCAATAATAGCACACGAATCCGCGTTAAATTATTTATCATTATGCAGCTTGGTCCAGGCTTACCCGGAGAAGAAAAGGCGAACCAGTGGACATGAATTCGTTAGTGGTTAATATCAAAAAAAATAACAGATTGTGTCCCCTTAAACCGGTGCAGCCGCACTCGGGGGAGGGCACCGCTGTCTTTGGGTAAAGGCATCGTGCAAATTTGAAGGAATTGGACACCATCGTCTGATTCTATTTATTAAGAAAAGAGTTCACATGATAACAGCAAGCGGATTGGAATATATCGAAACAACAACGGGAAAGGGCGTGCAGGCCGCGGTCGGCAAGACTGTCATAGCGCACTATACCGGCAAGTTCATGGAAGACAAGGTATTTGATTCATCAATCAGCCGCGGCGAACCCTTTGAATTTGTTGTTGGAAAAGGCCGAGTGATCAAAGGTTGGGATGAGGGGATATCGCTGATGAAGGTGGGTGGAAAAGCGCAGGTGACCATCCCGCCGAACCTGGGATACGGAGAACACGGTGCGAGGAGCGTCATCCCGACTAATGCCATCCTGGTATTCGATGTAGATTTGGTTGATGTGAAATAACCAGAAAGCCCTCCCGGAAAAAGGAGGGCTGCATCTTTGGCGGAGTAGTTTAGTTAGTCAACAGCAACCATCACGCTTGAGGCTTTGATTACAGCGTAAGCTTCCTTACCTTCTTTTAGTCCAAGGGAATCGACCGAAGCATTCGTGATAATGGAAACGACTTGTTCCCCGCCTGGAAGTTGGATGGTGACCTCGGCATTAACTGCCCCACGTACGATCTTGGCTACCTTTCCTTTCAAAATATTCCGCGCACTGAGTTTCATATTTGATCTCCTTTCCGACCATGCGGATGGGGTGATTATACTGCGTAGATGGTTTCGAGGAACCTATTATAAATAACCTCTACCCGATATTTATATTTACTATCTCCACCTGAGGCATTTACATCGCGTTAGATTTTCCACATGTCTTTGTCACTTCCTCCTTATGAGTTGGTATTGGTCAGTAGCATTCTTTTTTATGACTTTTCTCAATTTCCCTTTGTCAATGAGAAAAAATAACCGGCACTCATAGTAATCGAGCAGATGATTAAGCTAGGGGTAGAACTGGCCGAGTTGTTCATTCTTCATTAAGGGAGGAGCAGACTGGGTCTTGTTTGTAGAAGTGATAGGGGAGGTCGATGAAGGCGGAGAGATCTTTTCTGGTTAAGACAGGGGAATGTTCACATAGTTTAATCCGGAAGCGTTAGATATTTGCTATTCTTTTTCAGCCACCGGACGCGTGTTTTGTACTCCGGCAAGATCTCCGCCAGCCCCTGCCAGAATTTCCTGGAGTGATTCTTGATTTGTGTGTGGACCAGTTCGTGGACCACAACATAGTCCAATATTTCCAAGGGTGCCATTACTAACCGCCAGGTGAAACTGAGCGTTCCATTGGCGCTGCATGATCCCCAGCGTGTACGGGCAGATGAAATGTGTATTTTTTGATAGGTGAAATTATTCAGCTTGGATTGAAAAGCCACCCGCTGAGAAATTACCGTCCGAGCTTGAGCCTTGTACCAAAGCACGAAGACTTGTCTTGCTTTCAGAAGGTTGGAAAAGGCCAAATTGAACTGGTAACCATTGAACGCTAGAGCGGGCTTTCGAAGCTCAACGATGGTCAATGGATATTCTTTCCCAAGATATAAGAATAATTCTCCATCGAGGTAATGTTTTACCGGAGGAGGAGGGGAAGCAATTGCCTGGGCCTGGTGCTTCCGTATCCACTTCGCATGATTTTGGACAAATTCCCGGATGTAAATTTCCGACATACGCAGGGGGGCACGTACTGTCAGTGTGCCATCCGGTTGGATAACGAGAGAGATCGTCTTCCGTCCGGAATGAATTAAATGATCAATAGGGATGGGCATAACAAAAAGTATACCAAAGGGGTTAATGAAAACCACGAGGATCGCCGATCTATAATACTGATTGGAAATCCTTCAACCAACAAATAACCTGCCTCAAAGCAGGTCACTGACAGGAGAATACTCCGTTTTGGTCATTAAATTGAAACGATGATTGAATTTGAGTGGCGAAGGTGGGATTTGAACCCACAACCTAGGGATTATGATGCCCTTGCTCT
>DASVKG010000073.1:0-4694 GCA_036385495.1 Anaerolineales bacterium
AGGGCCCCGGTAGAAAACAACCTCCACTTTATCCCCTCCTTTCTTACCTGCCAGCGCAGCTACAAAACTTCCAAAATCGTTTGTGATGGGCTTTTTATCCAACTCAACAATAACATCATCCTTGCACAGGCCGGCAGCGAAGGCGCCCATACCCTCGCGCACGTCATCCAGGCGTACCCCCTGGCTGACTGGCACCCGCAAGGATTTGGCAATTTCGGGGTTGAAATCGCTGATGTTGATCCCCAGCATCGGACGGTCGAAGGTGCGCAGGTCTCGGCCGGTTTCGAGTACCGAGGCCAGGTTCGGGAGCGTGGAATCCCATTCTGCTTTGAATCCTTGTGCCCGCTGCTTCCATTCTTCTCCATCCGGGACAGTGTGGTTAATTGCCACCAGGGTACCTTCGTCCTTGGGAGTAAGCAAGACTGTCACTTCAGTTGCGGAGGGTTCAAAGCGGGCAAACCATTTGAATTTAACTGATTGATTTTCTTCCAGAGCCACATATTCCCCCGCCGAGTAAAAATCACCATGCCACCACAAGTACATTCGCCCTCCAGGTCGGGGTGCAACGGTGGCAAAATCACACAGCCATTCATGCAATGCGGTTGCGTGGGTCAGGGCGTAATAGACCTGTGCCGGCTGAGCTTTGATAAACTGTTCCGATGTTACAGTGGTTGTCATTGTATTATCCTTTCGTCAAAATGGGTGGTCAGAATTATTACGCCATTCAAGAATCTCCCGGATGTGCTCTTCCTCGTGGTCCCTTAACATCCTCATAAGGTCTGTTACAGTTGGCTTCTCGCCCCAAGGAACGATGACCGGGCTAACGAACTTGTCCTCCGGCATTTGTTCGATAACGCTTTGCAATTATTTGCGAGTATGACGCCATTCCTTGAGGATATGTTCATCATCCAAATCCTTGCGGGAAGAAATGGATGTGGCATTATACTCATCCAAGTTGCGGATGTCAGATATAGACGGTGGATGGTTAAGCAGATGGGCATTGAGAGCGTCAAGTGTCGCATCGTCCCACCCTGTCATATGGGCCAAAATATCTCTGGTGGTCCAACCAGGATAGATTTCTTTGTAAGGGTCAATTTGGGGCAACAGGACTTCGATTTTTGAACGCGTCTCGTTCATCATGTGGAGCAGGTAATTTCGATCTGAAACAGGCATGACGATCTCCCAATTGATTTGCATATTTTACACCCGGCAAGGTTATTCGGTGATGGAATAGGAATTTAATCGGAATAAGACGGGAATGGTTTTCCAGGATATCCTGCCTTTGGAAACCTTTTCAGAAGGACATTGATCGGTGGACGAATCTGGAAAACCCTTTGACAGACCCCTGTGGGGAAACCCGATGAAGACCGCATTAACCACCCAGATAATAGTCATGCCAAATTTGCAATCTAAGTCATTCAGATATACAATAAATCGGAAAATGATTAACATTCCTGAATTTGAAAGCAGGCTGGCGCCCGCATATTTAAAGATTTTTCAGCATCTATCCAATCCGGCAGAAATCCAGGCATACTTGGACAGTGTCCCATATATAGCCGTGGATCTTAATCGATCACCGTTACGTGTGATGACCGATGGACAGGCGCATTGTCTGGACGGCGGTATTTTTGCAGCCCTGGCGCTGGCTCGTCTCGGTCATCGTCCGCTTATCATGGACCTGGTCCCTGAGACCGGTGCGGACGACGATCATGTTCTGGCGTTATTCCAAAACAGTGGCAACTGGGGCTGCATCGCTAAATCGAATTACGCCTTTCTGCGTTTCCGTGAGCCGGTATATCGCAACCTGCGCGAATTGGCAATGACATATTTCGAGTGTTATACCAACAATGAAAAACAGAAGACCTTGCGCGGCTATACTCGTCCCCTGGATCTGTCAGCATTTGCTCCTGATTGGATGTGGAGTGAAGATGGTATTGCCGCAATATCACAGCGGTTTTACATGCGAAGGCCAATTCCCCTGATTTCCCGGGAAGGTGCTGACACTCTGTCTTTGTCTGATGAACGCTTCTACCAGGCCAATACGCTGGGCACGAATTTCGATTGGGTTTTTGGCGTGCGCGACAACTCGTGAGATGGACGGGGATAGGGAATGGAAATTCCTCCCGATAGTATATTGGCTGACCAAAAAAATGTGTGTATCGGAACGGATGTTTCGGCAGATAACCTAACCTATCTAACCTATCCAAATCCCGTTCCAGGGAGAAAGTCTCAAGGATAACATCCCACCGCTGACGGTATATTTCTCACCGCTGATAAGACCCTGGATGACGCGGCCCTCGTTCCAACCCAAGGCGCTACAGGGGACTTCGATCACATGTGCCCGTGAGGTGGCGTTCAACGCGATAAGGACTTTGTCCTCACCCAGGGTTCGTGCGAACGCAAAAAACCCGTCTTCGGCAAGTAAATGTAGATAATTCCCGCGGCGCAAGCTAGGTGTCCGTTTTCTCAACGTTACCAGGGTCTTTACCCAGGAGCGCAGCTCCAGGTTCCAATCAGCCTCTTTCCAGGGGAAGGCCCGTCGCGAGTCGGGGTCTTTCCCACCTTCCATCCCTATCTCGTCGCCATAATAGACTGCCGGTGCACCGGGAAAAGCCATCTGAAAAAGAAAAGCCACTTTAAGTTTGTCGATATTCCCGCCGACCATGGTCTTGAACCGCTCGGTATCGTGGCTGTCAAGAGGGACATACATGGCAGACATGTTTTCAGGATTGTAAGCTTTGAACAGCCTGTTAATGCGCTCATTGAACTGGACGGCATTTTCACGACCCTGGAGCAGACCCAAAAGGGCATCCCGCACCGGGTAGTTCGTCAGACCGTCAAAGTGATTGTCATTTGCCCAGCGTGGGTTCACATCCCAAATTTCTCCGAGCAGATAAGCGTCCCGGTTTCCGGCGCGGACTACCCTGCGGAACTCGGCCCAGAAATCGTCATCGTCGATCTCGTTGGGGACGTCCAATCGCCACCCATCAATGCCCTGATCGATCCAATAACGAGCAACATTAAATATATAATTCCGGACTTGATTGTTGGAAGTATTGAGTTTTGGCAGAGATTTATGGTTCCACCAGCCCTCATATTTTATCGGCTGGGCTTCGTCGTAAGCATCCAAGGGAAATTCCTTGATGTGGAACCAGTCTTTGTAGGGGGAGTTTTCTCCGTTTTCAAGCACATCCACGAACGCAAAGAAGCCGCGCCCGACATGGTTAAAAACCCCGTCGAGTATCAAACGCATGTCATTGCGGTGCAAGGTATCGAGGAAAGCGCGGAAGTCGGCTTGGGTGCCGAGTTTGGGGTCTATCTGGTAATAGTCGCTAGTATTGTAACGGTGGGTGGATGGGGAAGCAAAAATGGGATTTAAGTAGATTGCGGTTATCCCCAGGTCGAGCAGGTAATCGAAATGCTGTGTGATGCCGCGCAGGTCACCACCCTGAAATCCCCAGGTAGTAGGCGCCGAGCCCCATTTTTGCAGATTGGGTGGGTCATTATTTGGATCTCCGTTAGCGAACCGGTCAGGAAAAATTTGATAGAAAATTGCGTCTTGAACCCAATAGGGAGCTGACATTTATTTATCCAGGAATGAATTTTTGTATCGCCGAATTTTACCCCAAATATGAGATTTCTATCTGGAGTGACAACGGATATTTTCGGTTTGTTCAGGTACTTCTAGTTCTTTGCTTACGATTAGGCAATTATCCACCCATAGAGACGCCAATCAATTTACCAATCCCAAATGTAATGATTGCAGCTACCAGTCCAATGATGACCTGCCGTGAGCCTGAATAAAATACATTTCGCCCGGTCATCAGGGTGATTGCTGCCCCAACCAGAAACAAGGCAATCGCGCTGACGCCCATACTCGTGTAGACCGCAATATTCCCACTCAAGAAGGCGAAAGGTAACAATGGAAAGGTGGCTCCCAGGGCGAAAAGGAAAAATGATGTGAAAGCAGCCACATAAGCCGAGCCGCCCAGTTCCTGTGGGTCAATGCTGAGCTCTTCGCGTGCCAGAGTATCCAGGATGGAACTCTTATCGGTGGCCATGATCGCGGCAGATAGTTCACGGGCGCGCGCCTCAGGCAACCCTTTGGCTTGATAAATCAGTGCCAATTCTTCCTGTTCCTCCGCAGGATTGCTTTCCAATTCTTCCCTCTCAATATTAATCTGATGTGCGTATAGCTCTCGCGAACTCTGGACAGAGAGCCATTCACCGAGCGCCATTGATCCCGCGCCTGCAAGCAGGCCGGCAATTCCTGCGATGAATACATCATGGCTGGTCAAATTAGCCCCGGCTACCCCCATCACAAGGCTTAAAATCGATACCAAACCGTCGTTTGAACCCATTACCGCAGCACGCAGGGCGTTGCCGCCGCCAGCTTTATGTCGGCCTTCCATCTGAGCCACAATCCCACCAGAAAGGCCTTGCTCACTTGTACCAACCATCGTTAACAAGCGGGCGTGAGACTTCTCATCGGCCGACATGCCATTAGCTTCGTCTTCAGGCTGGTTTTCATAGGCGCGGCTGTCCGCCTGTTCGTTGCCAGTTATCGTGGCAAGTACGAACTGAGGTCCGAAACGCTTCGCCAGGAAACCGAGAATCCGGGCGCGCCCACTCGGTTTGCGAGTTGAAAATTGGACCCCGGCGTCTTTCAATCGCTTTTCCCATGCTGCAGCGTG